>PKYM01000153.1:2640-10377 GCA_003132645.1 Actinomycetota bacterium
TGGAGGGCCTACGTGAGACGCTGGAAGACGGCGTTGTCTGACATCGTGCCGGCGTTGTGCCTCGCGGCGCTGCCCGCCCTGGCCGCTGCGGTCGTCGTTTCTGCGGCGGGGGCGACGAGCCTCCAGTCCGCCGCCTCGGCGACGAGTCTTCCGTCTGCAGTCGTGTCGGCGCTGTCGTCGGGGTCGGCCCTGTCGTCGGGATTCGTACAGCCGGGCGGGCCCCTGCAGCCGGGCGGGTCCCTGCAGCCCGGCGGACCTCCGCAGCCTCTCGGCCGGTCGTTGTCGGCGCTCGGCACGCGCAGCCGGTCGTCCAACTGGTCGGGCTACGACGTGACCGGAGGGCCGTTCACGAGCGTCACGGCGACCTGGACCCAGCCGCGCGCGCGGCCCAGCGCCGATTTCACCGACGCCGCCTTCTGGGTCGGGCTCGACGGCGACACCGCCGATTCCAGCTCATCGCCGACCGTCGAGCAGATCGGCACCGAAAGCTTCACGTTGCAGGGCGTGCACTACGACGCCTGGTATGAGATGTATCCCGACTACGCCCACTACATCTACCTCGGGCACGGCCACAACAGGCATCTCATGGCCATCCGTCCCGGCGACGTGATCACAGCCAGCGTCACCTGGAACGGCACCACGAGTTTCACGCTGTCGCTCGTGAACGAGACGACCGGCCGGTCGTTTTCGACCACCAAGACGATCGTCAAGGATGCCGTCCAGCCGGAGCGCTCGTCGGCCGAGGTCGTAGTCGAGGCGCCGAGGCTGGGCGACGGCACGCTGTTGCCGGTGGCCGATTTCGGGCTGGTGCGGTTTCGCGGCTGCGCCTTCGACGACCAGCCGATCGGGGCGTTCGACTGGTCTCGCATCGACATGGTCTCCCCGGACACTCATGCCACCGAGGTGGCAACGTCGGCGCTGAGTCCCGACGGTACCGCCTTCAACGGCACCACCGACTTCCGGCGGCCGATCACGACGGTCGCCGGGACCGGCAAGCTCTGGTTCAGCAAGCCCGTGACGCTGCATCTCAGGGCGTCAGACAACCTGGGCGGCACGGGGGTCGCCTACACGCAGTTCTCGCTCGACGGTGGAGCGACCTGGACGAAGGGCAGATCGGTCAGGCTGGAGGCTGCGAGCGACCATTCCAGCGACGGTGCGGCGGCGGTCTGGTACCGCTCGGCCGACAAGGCCGGCAACCTCGAAAAGACGCGCGTGTGCACCGTGCACATCGACACGCGCAAGCCCACGTCGGTGGCGAAGTGGCCGGCCGTCGCGACGCGCGGCGGTCAGGCGGTGCTGCGTTACTACGTCGGCGACCCACGGCCCGGCAGCCCGACGGCCACCGTGACGATCAGGATCCGCGACGAGCGCGGCGCTCTCGTGAAGAAGATCGTGCTGGCCGACAGGAAGGTCGACACCAGTCGCACCTGCGGTTTTGGCTGCCCGTTCGCCAAGGGCGCCTACAGGGTCGTGGTGTCGGCCACCGACCTCGCCGGCAACCCCTCGACGGCGGTGGCCACCACCTCGCTCGTCGTGCACTGAGCTTCGGCTCGAGCGGCTGCGACCGCCGCGGCCGGGCCTCGATGTTGTGAAAGAACTAGCCGGGATGGTGTTCGGCGTGACCCATATCGTCGTCCTCGTCGCCCTGCACGGCGCCTTGCGCGACGTGGCAGACGAGGTCGGCCGGCACGGCTACCTGATCCTCTTCGCCCTCATCGCGGCCGAGAGCTTCGGCTTACCCCTGCCCGGCGAGGTGAGCCTGCTGGTGGGCGCTTACGAGGTCCAGCGCGGCGCCTTCAGCCTCCCCTTGGTGATCGTGGTCGGTATCGCCGCGGCGGTGAGCGGCGACAACCTCGCCTTTCTCATCGGGCGCCTGGCCGGACGTCTCGTGGTCGAGCGTCTGATGCGTCTGGTGCACGTGCCGCCGGCCTACCTCGAGCGCATGGACTCCTATTACCTGCGCCACTCTGGCTGGACCGTCGTGATCGCGCGCCAGATCTCGCCGGCGCGTGGGCTGGCGGCGTTCTCGGCGGGCGGGTCGCGCGTGCCCTGGCGGCGGTTTGCCGTCTTCAACGCCGCCGCCTGCGTCTTCTGGGCGACCGCGGTGACGTTGCTGGCCACGCTGTTCGTGGCTCACCTCGACGATCTGGCCGACGATCTCAGCCTTGTCGGACTCGGCGCCCTGGGCCTCGCTCTGGTCGTCGGTGTCGTCTACCTGTGGCGCCGTGTGCGCCGCGGGGTCGGCCGCGGCGCAGACGATGGTCCGCGCCGGGGCGACGAGCCCCCGACAGCGGCTAGAATGAATCCCGCGAACATGCGCCACGTGCGGAAAGGCTAAGCTAAGGCGGCGACGATGACGCTGGGATCACGAACTGTAGACGGACTTCTGCTCGACATGGACGGCGTGCTCACCGTCTCGTGGGAGCCGCTGCCGGGGGCCGCGGCGGCCTTTGCCCGGCTGCGCGCCGCCGGTCTGCCGATACGCCTGCTCACCAACACCACCGGTCGCAGCCGGGCGACCATCGCCGCTGGCCTGCGCGTCGCCGGGTTCGAGATCGCAGACGACGAGGTGCTGACCGCCGCGGTGGCCGCCGCCGGGTACCTGCGCGCCGCTCATCCCCAGGGTCGCGTCTTCCTGCTGGGCGACGCCCAGAGCGCCGATCTCGAAGGCGTCCGGCTCGTGGGCTGGGACGACGACCCCGATGTCATCCTCCTGTCGGGCGCCGACGAGTCGTTTGAGTTCGAGAGCCTGAACCGCGCCTACCGCGCCCTGCTCGGCGGTGCCGCCTTCGTGACGATGCACCGCACCATGTCGTGGTTGACGAGCGACGGCGTCTGCCTGGACGCCGGCGCCTACGTGGTCGGCCTGGAGCACGCCATCGGGCGCCTCGCCGAGGTCACCGGCAAGCCGTCGCCTGGGTTCTTTGCCGCCGGGCTGCAGGCTCTCGGGCTGCCGGCCGGGCGCGTCGCCATGGTGGGCGACGACATCGACGGCGACGTGATCGCCGCCCAGGCCGTGGGCATCGCCGGCGTGCTGGTGCGCACCGGCAAGTTCCGCGAAGAAAGCCTCGCCCGGGCGGGCGTGGCCCCTGACCGCGTGGTCGATTCGATCGTCGAGGTCCCCGGACTGCTTGGTCTCTGAGTTGCCGCCTCGCCGAGCTCAGCCGCTTCGGCGCCAGGCCTCCCTCGCCGAGCTCAGCCCGCCTTGAGCAGCCTCTCGTAGTCCTCGGGTGCGTAGCCTGGCACCACGTGGGCGCCGATCTTCACGAACGGAAAGCCGCGGGCGCCGTGCTCGCGCAGTTCCGCCGAGATCTTGGCCTGCAACTCGGGGCCGGCCATGTCGTACTCGATGACGAACGGGTTGATGCCGCGCTCGCGGAAAAACCCCTTGGCTTTGGCACACCAGCCGCAGGTGGTGAGCGAGTAGATCGTGACGATCGGTGGGCCGGCCGTGACGCCTCCCGGGTGCTTGCCGCCTGACACGAGAGGTATACCCAGTCGGCCACCGAACACGCCGCCCTCTACCGGGCCCAGCGTCTAGGCAAGAACCGCGTCGACCTCAGGTGCGACGAAGCAGCCGCAGCAGGCTGCGCCGGGGCGCCCGAAACTCAAGCCTGACGAGCCGTTTGTCGACCTAACTGATAGCGGACGACGGAGCCGCTCACTCTCGGCGACGACTAGTAGCAAGGCGGGCCATGAAACGCTGGCTAGCGCCTATCCTCGTAAGCTGCGCGGCGGCGATCGCCGCCGCGCAGCTCATCGCGCCACACCTGATGCCCGGTCGCGCCGTCGCGCTCGTCGTTGCCGGCCTTCTGGCCGGCGGCGTCGCGGCCGTCTGGGCCGCCTCGCTGGGCGCCGGCGCCCAGGGTGCGGCGACGACTCGGGGCCGAGACGACGGCGAGCGGCGCTACCGCGCCCTCTTCGAAGCCTGCGGCGACGTCATCTGCGTCTACGAGCTGCTCGACGACGACCGCCCGGGCCTGCTGGTCGAGGTCAACGAGACGACCTGCATGGCGCTCGGCTATCCGCGCTCGCGGCTGCTTGCCATGACGTCCGACGAGCTCTATGCGCCCGAGGTGCGCCGCGCGGTGCGCGAGCGCATGCGCGCCCTGGGCGGCGCCGGTAGCCTCGCTTTCGCAAGCGCCTATGTGACCAGCGACGGTTACCGCCTTCCGGTCGAGGTGTCGCTGCGCCGAGTCGACCTTGACGGCCGCCGGCTGTGTCTCGCCGTCGCGCGCGACATCTCGGCTCGCCTCGAGAGCAGCGAGCTGTTGCGCGGCCGGTCACACGCTGACGAGCTCACCGGCCTGCTGAGCCGGGGCGGCTTCTTTGAAACGGTCGGCGAAGCCCGTCAGCGAGCGCGGCGGCTGGGTGCGCCCGTGCTGCTGTTGCACGCCGAGCTTGACGGGCTCAAGCAGGTCGACGACCGGCTCGGCCACGCCGCCGGCGACGCGCTCGTCCTGGCGGCCACCGGCGTGCTGCGCCTCACCTTTCGCGACTCCGACGTGCTGGCCCGTCTGGCAAGCGACGAGTTCGTCGCCCTGGCGGTGCTCGGGCGCAGCAACCGCGAGCGCGTCGACTGGCGCACGATCATGGCGCGCTTCGATGAGGCGTTGGCCGCCAAGCGGACCGAGCTTGCCGGCGAGTTCGACTTCTCCTTGCGCTACGCGAGCCGAGTGGCCGACTGGGAGGAGCTCGACGACATCGACGAGCTGCTGGCCGGCACGCGCGGTCGCGCGACGCAGCGCGGCACCTGGACTGCGGGCGGGCGCGCCGAGAAGGCTGCGGCGAAGGCCTGAGGCGCGCCGGTCGAGTCGCCCCCGAGCCGCAGCGCGGCCCCGACCGCCTCAGACGAGCAGCTCGCAGACCACGACGTCGAGCGAACGTCCGAACTTTCGGCCGACCTCGCGCAGCACCCCGACGCGAGCGAAGCCCAGTCGCTCGGCGAGCGCCAGCCCGGCGACGTTCTCGGCGCAGATCTGGGCGATCACGGCGTGCACGTCGAGGTGCGCGGCAGCCTCGAGCGCTGCTCCGCCGAGCGCCAGACCGACGCCCTCGCGCCATGTCTTGGGGATGATGTAGATCGAAGACTCGACTGTCTGATCGTAGCCGCCGCGCGCCGACCAGCGCGCGAGCGACGACCAGCCGACGACGCGCCCGTCGACCTCGGCCACGAGGCACAGGCAAGTGGTCTCGGCAGTCAGGAAGCGGCGCCGCGCGGCGGGCGTCTCGGGCTCGAGGTCGAACGTCGCCGTCGAGGTCAGCACCGCCTGGTTGTAGATGGCCGCGATGGCGTCGGCGTCGGCGCTCGTGGCTGGGCGGATAGCGATGTCACTCAAACGAGGTTCACCTGCTTGGCTCGACGCAGACCACTCTACCAGCGCCCTGACGGCACCCGAGTCTGGCGCCGGTAGTAGACTGACCGGCGAGCGCTCGGGGAACCATCATCTGCGACGAACGAGGTGGACGATCTTCGATTCAAGGCAGCTGGGTCTGGTGTCGGGTCGCCATTGTGGCTGAGTCGGAGCCGGCGGGCCTCACGCGCGTGACCTTCGTCGGTCAGGGCACGGTCCTGATCGAGATGGACGGCGTGCGCATCCTGACCGATCCCGTGCTGAAGCGCTGGGTCGGGCCGTTGCGACGCTACGGCGAGCTGCCCGAGGCGGCGGTCAGGCGCCACATCGACGTCGTGCTGATCTCCCACCTGCATCTCGACCACCTCGACACGCCGTCGCTCAAGCTGCTGCCCAAGTCGGCCATCCTCATCGGCCCGCCGCATGTCAGTCGCACCGTCAACCGGGTCGGTTTCAAGACGATCGTCGAGACGCGTCGCGACACGGCTCTGCACTTCGGCTCTGTCGAGGTGCAGGCCGTACACGCCAGTCACACGCGGCGGCGTTGGGTCGTCTCGCTGCCGACCGAGCCGTTGGGCTTCATCGTGCACGGTTCGTCGACCATCTACTTCGCCGGCGACACGGGCCTGTTCGACGGCATGGACGACCTTCACGAACGCATCGATCTGGCCCTGCTGCCCATCGAGACCTGGGGCGTGCGTCCGCCCGAGGGCCGCCATATGAGCCCGCGCAGCGCCGCCCACGCCCTGAGCCTGCTGCGACCGCGCATCGCCGTGCCGATCCATTGGGGCACGCTCTACGTGCCGGGCTCGGCGTATGCCGGCAAGCAGGCGACCTACGCCTGGTTCCAGCGCACGCGGAAGCGTCCCGAGGAGTTCGTCCGCCTTGCCACCGAGAGCGCACCCGACGTCGAGGTGCGGCTGCTCGAGCCGGGCCAGTCGCTGCTTCTGGGACCGGCGGCCGACGCCGAGCCGCAGTGACCACGGGCCCCGCGACGGGGCGCAGGGGCGCGCGTGCCGCCGTGGTCGCCTACCTGCGTCACGTGACGGCCGACGACCTGCCCAAGATCGCGGCCTCGCTGACGTACTTCTTGACGCTGTCGTTCGCGCCGGCGCTGATCGTCGTGCTCGCGCTGCTCGGTCTGGTCGGCGTCTCGCCCAGCGCTATCGCGCGACTGCTCGAGTCGGCGGCGAGCGTCGGTCCGCAATGGTTCGTGCAGTTCGTCGATGCCGCGCTGGAAAGCGTCCTGCGCTCCGGCGACGACCTCGCTCTGCTGCTGGTCGGCATCGTCCTCGCGCTGTGGACGGCCTCCAGCTACGTCGCGGCATTCATGTGGGCGGCGGGCAACGTCACCGGCGTGCGCGACACGCGTGGCTTCCTGGCCAGACTGCCGCAACGGCTCGGCCTGTCGCTCGTGCTGCTGGTCTTCATCGACGTCGCGGCCGCGGCCGCGATGCTCGTCGATCCCGCCGCCGCCTGGCTGGGACGGCTGCTCGGCCTGGGCGCCGCCGCCGTCCACGCCTGGTCGATGCTGCGCTTTCCCTGCCTGCTTGCGGTCGGCGTGCTGTGGTGTGCCATCCTGTTCTCCGCGGTGCCGGCGCCGCGGCGGCCGCGGCTTACGCACACGCTCGTGGGGGCCGGCGTCGGTGTGGCGGTCATGATCGCCGCCTCGGCTGGCTTCAGCGTCTATCTCTCGCACTTTGCCTCGTATCAGCGCGTCTACGGCCTGCTCGGCGCCGCCATCGCCTCGCTCGTATGGGCCTGGCTGCTCAACATCGGGCTGCTCATGGGCTTCGAGGTGACCGCCGCGCTGGAACGTCGCCGGAGCCGCGGCTCGGAGCCATGACACGCTGCCCGGTGCGGTGCGCCCCGACAGTGGCAGTGCCGGAGCCGTCTGACATAGGCTGGCGGCGCGACGGCAAGCGCGCACATATGACGAGCGAAAGCCCCGCTGATGGGCGCTAAGGGGAGTGAACATGGGCGAAGGCAACGCTAACGCTGAGTTGGCAGCGCATCTCAGGGAACATCAGCCCGGTCACGACGGCCGCATGCGCATGGAGATCCTCGAGATCCTCGAAGCGGTGCTGCTGGCGATCGTCGCTCTCTCGACTGCCCTCAGCGGCTATCAGGCGGCCCAGTGAGACGGCGTCAGCAGCAGGGACTACGCGACGTCGTCGCGCCTGCGCGTGCAGTCCGAACAGGCTTCGCTGTCGAGCAACCAGACGATCATCTACAACTCCGGCACCCTCACCGCGTGGCTGCAGGCCGACACCTCCGGCAACACGAAGCTGGCCACGATCCTCGCGCGGCGCTTCACGCCCAACTACGAGGTCGCGTTCAAGGCCTGGCTCAAGACCGATCCACTGACCGATCCCGCGGCGCC
>PKYM01000240.1:0-4338 GCA_003132645.1 Actinomycetota bacterium
TTAAAGTGGTACGTGAGCTGGGTTTAAAACGTCGTGAGACAGTTCGGTCCCTATCTGCCGTGGGCGTTGGAAGTTTGAGGGGGGCTGCTCCTAGTACGAGAGGACCGGAGTGGACGTATCCCTGGTGTACCGGTTGTCACGCCAGTGGCATCGCCGGGTAGCTAAATACGGAAGAGATAACCGCTGAAAGCATCTAAGCGGGAAGCTCACCTCAAGATGAGATGTCCCACCACCTCGAGTGGGTAAGGCCCCAGGTAGACCACCTGGTTGATAGGCAGGATGTGTAAGCATGGTGACATGTTCAGCAGACCTGTACTAATTGGCCGAGGGCTTGACTTGACCACCCGCGCCGCTATGTAGCTTTCAGGTCCGCGTCGGCCCCGGCATTTTAGGTTTGCGGGCAGCTGCTCGCGCGACCTTTCCGGTGGCTATTGCGGAGGGGCTACACCTCTTCCCATCCCGAACAGAGAAGTAAAGTCCTCCAGCGCCGATGGTACTTCGGGGGCGACCCCGCGGGAGAGTAGGACGCCGCCGGGATTAGTGAGACGAAGGGGCGGAGCGTGGCGAAAGCCACGCTCCGCCCCTTCGTCGTTGTGCGACCGGTGCTCCAAAACCTGTCCAAGGCTCACGCGCCTCGAGACGGCAGCCTGGGCCGTGCGGTATGCTTGGCCGCACGGATGACGGTTGCGGCACGCCCGGGGGCGTGAGAGGCGACCGTCGAGGGGTTTGTCCCAGACTCCGGGGTGGCCGTGCCCGGCGTCGGAGATCCCAGAGATCTGAGAACGGGGGAATCGCCGTGGCCAAGGCCAGACTCAGCTATCTGAGCGACGACGAGAAGCAGTTCATCCACGAGAAGACTCTGCAGGTGCTCGCCGAGGTGGGGGTCGCCTACAACACGCCCCAGGCGATCGATCTGCTCGAGGCGGCCGGAGCCCAGGTCGATCGCCAGACGCTGACCGCTAAGCTCACCTGGGATGTGATCGAGCCCGCGCTCAAGACGGTGCCCAGGACCGTCCTGCTGGCCGGCCGCGACGAGGCTCACGACGTGGTGCTCGGCGGCGATCGCTGGCTGTGCACCAGCGACGGCATGACCACCTACTGGTACGACGACCTCACCGGCGAGCGTCGCGCCGGCACGTGCGACGACCTGATCGCGATCACCCGTCTCTGTGACGCGCTGCCCGAGATCGACTACCTCTGGCCGACCCTGCAGGCGGGCGATGTAGACGGCGAGATCATGCCGCTGACGATGCAGGCGATCATGGTCCGTAACTCGATGAAGCACGTGCAGGACGAGGTCCGCACACCCGAGATGGTCGGCCCGATCCTCGAGATCTACGAGGCTGCCTGCGGGGCGGCGCTGACCGAGCGGCCGTACTTCTCGGTCACCAACTGCACCATCGCGCCCCTGCAGCACGACAGGGAGATGACCGAGGCCGGCCTCATGCTCTGCAAGCGCGGCGTACCGATCTTCGTTCTGCCCATGCCCCAGGTGGGCACCACCGGTCCGGGCACGGTCCTGAGCGACTGCATCGTCAACATGGCGGAGTTGCTCTCAGGCATCGTCTTGTTCCAGCTCGCCAACCCCGGCTGCGCGACCATCTCCGGCGTCGGCGCGGGTGTCGCCGACATGCGCACCGGCGGCTACATCGCGGCGGGGCCGGAGATCGGCCTGATCAACATGATCTGCGTCGAGATGAGCAAGTTCTACGGCCTGCTCACGCAGGCCACCGGCATGTCGTCCGACGCCAAGGCGGCGAATTTCCAGTGTGGCTCGGAGGGCGGCATGACCGCCTTGGTGGCCGCTCTGATCGGCTCCGATTCGCTGATCGCCGCCGGCGGGCTCGACGGCGTCCAGCAGTCGAGCCTCGCCAAGATCGTGCTCGACTGCGACCAGATCGGCGCGTTGCGCCGCTATATGCGATACGACGCGGTAGACGAGGCTCACGCCTTGATCGACGACATCAAGGCGATCGGCATCGGCGGCCACTTCCTGGGCCGCAAGAGCACGCGGCAGTTCGGCCGCACCGAGGTGTTTCGCCCGGCGGTGTTCCAGCGCGGTACCTTCGAGGAGTTCAAGGGCAAGACCTTGGTCGAGCAGGCGGTCGAACGCGCCCACGAGGTGCTCGCCGGCTACGAGCCGACGCCGCTGCCAGACGGCGCCGAGGAAACGATCGACGCGGCCATCGCAGGCTACGCGGCCAGCCTCAAGTAGGGCCGCAGGCCAGCGCGGGCGCGATGTGCGTACGGGTTCACGACTGAAGCGGGGGAGACGTGGCTAGAGCGAGAGTGCGGTACCTCACAGACGAGGACCGGCAGTTCGTCCACGAGCAGACCATGCGGGTGCTCGAAGAGATCGGCATCGCTTTCAACAGCGACAAGGCGATCGACCTGCTCGAGCAGGCCGGCGCCGAGGTCGACCGCGAGACGCTGCGGGCCAAACTGCCATGGGAGCTCGTCGAACGGTGCCTCAAGACGGTGCCGAAGCGCATCCTGCTGGCGGGTCGCGACCCGCGGCACGACCGCTACCTGGACGACGACGAGCCGATCGTCTTCTCGACCGACGGTACCGGCACCTACATGTACGACGACGTCACAGGGCGACGCTGGGAGGGCACCCAGAACGACCTGCGCGACGTCATCCGCCTGTTCGAGGGCCTCGACGAGATCGACATGAACTGGTGCTCGATCTGCCCGCGCGACGCCGACCCGGCGACCTCGGGCCTGCGCATGGCGGCGATCGGCCTGACCGAGAGCGGCAAACACCTGCAGGACGAGGTGCGCCGTCCCGAGCAGGTACCGGCCTTCGTCGAGATGCTCGAGACCTTCGCCGGCGCGTCGCTGCACGAGCGACCGATCTACTCGGTCACCAACTGCACCATCGCGCCGCTGCAGCACGACAAGGAGATGACCGAGGCCGGCATGGAGCTGGCCCGGGCGGGCGTGCCGATCTTCGTGCTGCCCATGCCGCTGATGGGCACGACCGGTCCGATGACCGTGCTCGGCACCTGCATCGTCAACATGGCCGAGCTGCTCAGCGCCGTCGTGCTGTTCCAGCTCTCTCAACCGGGTTGCGCGCTCGTTTCGGGCGTGGGTTCGGCGGCCGCCGAGATGCGTAGCGGCCTGTATCTGTGCGGTGCGCCCGAGGTCGGCCTGATCAACATGGTCTGCATCGAGATGAGCCGTTTCTACGGGCTGCGCACCATGGGCAGCGCCGTCTCGACCGACGCCAAGGCCTGCAACCTGCAGGCCGGCGCCGAGGGCATGATGACCGGCCTCGCTTCGGCACTGGCGGGCGCCGAGTGCATTCTCGCCTTCGGGCTGCTCGACGGCGCCCAGGCGGTCAGTCTCGCCAAGACGGTGCTCGACTGCGACACGGTGGGCGCCATCCGCCGTTTCGTGCGCGACGATCCGATCGACGCCTCGACGGCACTGTTCGACGACATCCGCGACGTCGGTATCGGCGGGCACTACCTGGCCGCCAAGAGCACGCGGCAGTTCCTGCACAAGGGCGAACTGTGGAGCCCGAAGGTCTGGCAGCGGGCCCCGTTCGAGGCCTATGCCGGGCGCTCTCTTGTCGCCGACGCAGCCGCCCGGGCGCGCGAGATCATCGCCTCCAACGCGGCGACGCCGGTCGCCGACGACGTGCTGGTCGAGGTCGAAAAGGTGATCGCGTCCTACAGGGCGACCGTGGTCTAGGGCACGCGTGGCCTAATGCACGCGGGGGAGAGTGGGCTGACGTGAACGAGCCGGCGATCGTGGTCGAGCTCGGTCGGGGACGCTCGGGCGAGCTCGTCCTGCTGCGCCGCGGCGAGGAGCTGCAGGTCGTCTGCAACGGCGCCTTTGTGATCGCGAGCTGCAACGAGCAATCGAGTCGCGCCCTGGTGGCAGCGGCGCGGCCGTCCCTGCCGGCCGGTCCGCTCGACGTGTTGATCGGCGGCTTGGGCATGGGCTACGCGCTCGACGAGGCGCTCGATCTGCCCGGGCTGCACAGCGTCACGGTGGCCGAGTACGAACCGCTGATCGTCGAGTGGTTCACAACGCACATGCGGGAGCGGGCGTCGCGCGCCGAGCGCGACGCCCGCTCCCGCATCGTCGTCGCCGACGTTCACGACCTGCTCCACGCGGGCCCGCGCTACGACCTCATCGCTCTCGACACTGACAACGGACCGCAATGGCTGATCAAGGCCGACAACGCCCGCCTCTACGAGGCCGGCGGCCTGTGTCTCATCGCCGGTGCTCTTCGTCCCGAGGGCGTCGTCGTGTTCTGGTCGCCCGAGCGTTACGAGGAGTTCGAGGCGGCTCTGCACGACTCGTTCGGCCGAGTCGCGGCCCAGC
>PKYM01000240.1:4351-5905 GCA_003132645.1 Actinomycetota bacterium
ACAAGCCCCATCCCGACAAGCCCCGCCCCGACGGGCGCCGCCCGGCCGGCGGGAGTGACGCTCGTCGCGTTGCGGGGGAGTGAGGTGGGGTTGTAGGGTTGCCTGCACGAGGGTTGCCCGCCAGAACGACCGCGAAAGGAGCGGACGCGACGTGCCACTGACCTGGGACCAGCCCGACGACATCGCCTTCGCGCTCATCGACGAGCATCCCGACGCCGACCCGCTCGACCTGAACTTCGTCACGCTGCATGACTGGGTGGTGGCCTTGCCCGACTTCGGCGACGACCCCGAAGCCGCCACCGAAGGCAAGCTCGAAGCCGTCGTCCTGGCGTGGCATGCCCAGCTCTGACGGCAGTATCGGCCTGTTTCCCCTGCAGCTCGTGCTGCTGCCCGGCGAGATCCTGCCGCTGCACATCTTCGAGGAACGCTACAAGGCGTTGATCGCCGACTGTCGCGCGAGCGGCGACGTCTTTGGGATCGTGCTGAGCGAAGACGACGAGGTCGCTCGCAAGGGCTGCACGGCGACCATCCACGAGATCATCGACGAGCTCGACGACGGGCGCCTGAACATCCTGATCGAGGGGCGCGAGCGCTTTGTCTTTGACGAGGTGATCGAACCCGACGACCCGCAGGCCGGCTACCTGCGGGCCCGCATCGAGATTTTTGGCGACGCAAGCGAGGAGGGCCCTCCGTCCGAGCAGACCATCGAGCTCGTGTCGAGCCTGTTTCGGCGCATGGTCGGGCTCATGGGCGTCGATGACCCGCGCGTGCCGCTCGGCGCCGGCCGGTTGTCGTTTCGGCTGGCCGCCGCGGTCGATTTCGGCCTGCCGCTCAAGCAGCGGCTGCTCGAATCGCGCTCCGAGTCTGAGCGGCTCGGCTTTCTGATCGCCGTCATGAAGGCGCTCATCCCCGGCCTCGAGTTGCGCAAGCNNAGGACTTTGCCGACCACCGGCCGCAGCTTGCCCTCGGCGACCAGTCTCGCGACCTCGGCGAGGATCTCGGCGGTGCCGGCGCGACCGGCGTTGCTCGAACTCGCGAACAGCAGCGAGGCGTCGACGGCGATGGCCGGGCCGGTGGGGAGAGTCACGGTCGGCTCGGGTCCGCCGCCGATGCCCACGATCCGCCCTCCTTTGGCGATCATGCCGAGGTCAGCGGTGAGGTTGGCGGACAGGATGAGCTCGAGGATGACGTCGACCCCCTTGCCGTCGGTGAGGCGGCCGACCTCAGCGGCGACGTCGGTCGCCTTGCGGTCGATGGTCTCGTCGGCGCCGAGGGCGCGGACGCGCTCGGCGTCTCCGGCACTGCCGACCGTGGCCAGCACACGCGCCCCGCGTGCATGGGCGAGCTGCACGGCGGCGCTGCCGACGCCGCCCGCTCCGCCCTGCACCAGCACGGTCTCGCCGGCCGCGAGGTCGGCGCGTCGTACCAGGCCATACCAGGCCGTCGCGAAGGCAAGCCCCAGCGCGGCCGCCTCTTCGAACGAGCTGCCGGGCGGCTTGCGTACGGCCTGCGCAGGGGCGATGAGGGCGTACTCGGCGTAACTGCCCTCGCTGC
>PKYM01000114.1 GCA_003132645.1 Actinomycetota bacterium
TACCGGCTGCTCACCTTCGGCGTCGTCTTGCTGCTGATGCTGCGCTTCCAGCCGGAAGGCCTCTTGGGTGATGGGAGCGTGCTCGTCAAGCTGACCCGTCGCTCGGTCGGGGCACTGCGTCAGCGACGGCGGAGCGGCACGCCCGATCCGCCGGGCGCGGCGGTCTGAAGGCCATGGCGCTTCTCGAGATCGACGACGTGACCGTCCGCTTCGGCGGTCTGGTGGCGCTGCGCGACGTCGCCTTCGAAGTCGACGAGGGCCAGTTCATCTCCATCATCGGCCCCAACGGCGCGGGCAAGACGACGCTCTTCAACGCCATCGCCGGGACCGTCCGCCCGACTTCTGGGCGGATCCGCTTTCGGGGTCACGAGGTGCAAGGGTCGCGAGCCGCGCACATGAGCCACGTGGGTGTCAGACGGACCTTCCAGGTGGCGCGGCCCTTCCCCTCCATGACCGTGCGCGAGAACGTGCACATCGCCGCCGCCGGCCGCTCCGTGCTGCACAGCGCCCGCTCGCTCGGGCTTCGTGGGCGGGTGCGCACCCTCGGCGAGCGGGTCGACGGACTTCTGCAGACGACCGGGCTCACGTCCGAGGCGGGGCGCAGGGCCAGCGAGCTCAACATCGGCGGTCTGCGCCGCCTGGAGATCGCCCGCGCGCTCGCCAGCGAGCCGACGCTGCTGCTGCTCGACGAACCGGCAGCCGGCATCGGCGTCGACGGGCTGCGCCCGCTCGCCGACCTCATTCGGGACGTGCATCAACAAGGCCTCACGGTGCTGCTCGTCGAGCACTACGTCGGCTTTGCCCTCTCGCTGTCTGATCGGGTGATCGTGCTGGACGAGGGCATCCTCATCGCTGAAGGCACGCCCGAGCAGGTCCGCAACGACGAACGCGTCATCACGGCCTACCTTGGCAGAGCGGGCCGCGCGGCCAAGGGCCAGCAGGCCGGCCTCGCGCCCGAGATCCCCGCGCAGCCGCATGAGCCGGACGAGCCGGACGGGCTACGATGAGCGCCTCGCCCCTCTTGACGATAACCGACCTGCGTGCCGCGTATGGGCGTGTGGAGGTGCTTCGCGACGTCTCGCTGACGGTCGATGAGGGTCAGTTCGTCACCATCATCGGCGCCAACGGCGCCGGCAAGACGACACTTCTGAAGGCGATCATGGGTCTTATCGCCGCGACCGGCCGGGCGGAGTTCCGCGGCCGGTCGTTGCTGGGAGAGCCCGCCCATCGCCGCGTCGCTCTGGGTATCGGCTACGTGCCGGAGGGCAGGCGGGTGTTCCCGTTTCTGACCGTCGAAGAGAACCTGCGCCTGACGGCGGTCCGACAGAAGGGCAAGGGGGCGGACCGCGCCGCGATCGGACGCGTCTACGAGATCTTCCCGAGGTTGCGAGAGCGTCGTTCTCAGGCTGCCGGCAGTCTGAGCGGGGGAGAGCAGCAGATGCTCGCCCTTGCTCGCGCCCTGGTGCTCGATCCGCAGGTCCTGATCGCGGACGAAGTGTCTCTGGGGCTGGCGCCGGTCGTCGTCGATCAGTTGTTCGACGTGCTCGGCGACATGCACCGCCGTGGCACGACCATCCTGCTGGCCGAGCAGAACGCTCGCCTCGCGCTCGAGGCCGCCGACGTCGCCTATGTGCTCGAGGCCGGCCGTGTCCTCTTTCACGGGCCGGCCGCCGAACTGCGTGCCGACCCGCGCATCGTCGACGCGTATCTGCAGAGCCTCTGAGGCCGGTCGGGTCTCGGCCCGCAAGCCGGTCGGTGCTCCTCTCGGTCGTCCGCCCGCCAGGCCGGCTCGATCCGATCCCGTCGGCGCCGGTCGCGGGTCGCCCCGGCAAGGGCCGCATTCTCGGCATTCAACGGCGTCCTTGGTCTCTTTCGCTTCGCTCTCCTGATAGCGTACTGTCGAATGCCGCCTCGGCGGCTCCGTATGGCGTGCCTCGCACGCGAAAGGCCAGTGAGCAAGGAGGAGCCATGCAGGGCAGGACTGGCAGGCAGAGCGGCCGCTGGGGGGTTTGCGGTCTCGCTCTCGTGGCGGTAACGATCATCACCCTGGCGAGTGTCGCGACGGCCTGGGCCGCGCCACCCGCGAACCAGATCTCCGAAAGCGACCTCGCCACGCTGCTGCAGTCCGGGCCGGCCACGGGCTATTTCGAGACCGTGCTGGGCGGGGCGACGCTCGCCAGTCAACAGCCCGTGCAGATACCGGTCACCGTGGAAAGCATCGTGCCGAACGGCGGTCCGGCCGGCGACCTGATCCTCTTCGAAGCAAGCGGAGCCGACATCGACAAGATCGGCGGCATCGCCGAGGGTATGAGCGGCAGCCCGCTCTACGTGGACGTCGGCAGCGACACATTCAAGCTGGCCGGAGCCGTCGCCTACGGCGATATCTTCACCACTCACAACCTCGGCCTGGCGACGCCTATCGCCGACATGACGGCGCTCGAGTCGACCTGGTTCTCGGGGCTCGGTGCCTCGCCGGTGCGTCTGCGGACGCCGATCGCCACCGCGACGGGCGCCGTGGCCAAAGTCATCGTGGCGTCGAGCCGCGCGGCTGCGGTCAAGCTGCCTGCGGCGGCCGGCACGGCCGTCATGGCGCCCCTCACGGCGCTGCAGGTCAACGGCCTCATTCCCGGCAGTCCCGTCTACAAGAAGCTGGCGGCCAAGCTTGCCGCTCTCGGCTTCGATCTTACCCCGCGGTCGGCGGGACGCGCCTTGGGCCTGCCGCCGCTGCCGGCCCTGCAGGGAGGCTCGTCGCTCGGCGTCATGTACTCGGACGGCGACTTCGCGGCCGGGGGGCTGGGCACGGTCACCTACGTCGACCCCGACAACAGCGTGCTGGTGGCCTTCGGTCACCCGTTCGACTACTTCGGCGCCGTCTCGCTCGACCTGACCAGCGCCTGGGTGCAGGGTATTTGGAGCGACAGCGACACCCCGTACAAGGTGATGTCCCCGGTCGACGTGGTAGGCGAGATCTCCCAGGACCGCGGCGCGGGCGTCGCCGGTCTGCTCGGCGCGGGGCCGGTCGAGGTGCCGATGACCTCGAGCGCCACGCTCGGCGCAGCGACCAGGACAAGTGCCAGCACAGCCACGCAGGCGGTCGTCGACAGCCCCTTCCTGGCCGGCCTGCCCAGTGCCGCGGCGGCGGTGGCCATGCAGCGCGTGACCGACACGGGATCGTTCCCGGGCAGCGCTGAAGTGACGGCCACGATCAATCTCACCGACGGCACTTCTGAGTATCAGATCCAGCGCACCGACCTCTGGAACGATTCTTTCGACGTGATGTCGGTCGCCACGGGCGACATCGACAACGCCCT
>PKYM01000182.1:0-670 GCA_003132645.1 Actinomycetota bacterium
GGCTACGACGTCGAGGTGCGCAGCTACCTCGAGGTGCTGGCCGAGAAGGGGCTCGCCCCGAACGGCTCGCATGGCGGTCCGGCCGGCGGACCGAACGGCCTCGAGGGTGACGGCCCTGCCCGCGAGGTCGTCCTGCACGACTCCTGTGTCTTTGCCCGCTACGAGGGCCTGGTCGACGAGCCGCGCGAGCTGCTGGCGGCCGCCGGCGTCACCGTGCGCGACCCCGAGAACGCGCGTCGTCAGACCTGGTGCTGCGGCGGCCCGATCGAATCGCTCTATCCCGCCAAGGCGGCGGCCAACGCGGCCAAGCGCGTCGCGCAGCTGCGCGACGCGGCGCCCGACTGCGTCACCATGTGCCCGATGTGCTACGTCAACCTGAGCACCGCGGCCGGGGACACGATGCGCTTCACGGACATCTCGCAGTACCTCTGCGAGGCATGCGCCTCCTGAGGCTCGGCACGCCGATCCGCACCTGAAAAGCAGCGTCAGAGGAGGCAGATAGTGGACACTACGACCAAGAAGACGATCATCCTGTTCAGCGGCGATTTCGACCGCGTCATGGCGGCCTTCATCATCGCCAACGGCGCCGCCGCCATGGGCGACGACGTCACCATGTTCTTCACCTTCTGGGGCCTCAACATCCTGCGCAAGCCCGAGAAGGTGCAGACGA
>PKYM01000182.1:737-8748 GCA_003132645.1 Actinomycetota bacterium
CTCGAGTTCGCCGGCGTCGCCGCCTATCTGGGCGAGGCCGACGAAGCCAACGTGAACCTGTTCATCTGAGCGTGCCGACTATGGAGAGGCTCGTGCTGGAGCCCATCGGCATCATTCACAGCGAGCATCACGAGCCGAAGCAGACGCCCATCCAGCCGGTCTGCGCAGAGGGCAGTCCCGGCCGTATAGAGGTCTTCTCCCGGTTCGCCGAGGGGCTTGACGACGTCGAGGGCTTCTCCCACCTGCACCTCATTTACTGGCTCCACCGCGCCGCCGAAATCGCGCCGTCCGTCGCGGGCCCTTCGCCCCTCAAGGTGGTGCCGTTTCTCGACGATGTGCCCCGGGGCGTCTTCGCTACGCGGACGCCTGTGCGCCCGAACCCCCTCGGTCTCAGCCTCGTGCGTCTGGTGAAGCGCCGTGACGCCGAGCTGTTCGTGGAGGACCTGGATGTGCTCGACGGCACTCCGCTGCTGGACATCAAGCCGTACGTGGAGGGTTTCGATCTACGGCTCGGCACGCGCGGCGGTTGGACTGAACAGGTGAGCAGCGAGACGTTCCGGCGCCGCGGCGGGCGCCATCCAGACGGCCGGTAGGTGCAGGTGCTTCGAACGTGCCGATCGCGGGTGGAGGGCGCGTCGACGCCATCGTCCAGAGCGGGTCAGCGCAACTCCGACTCCGACAGCACGTCGCTCTTGATCTGCGATACGAGCCGCTGAAGGGCCGCGAAGACGTTGTCACGGAAGTCTCCCGCCACCAGCACCTTCATGATGTCGTCGCCGACCGCGAGCAGCTCTTCGTTCACCCATCCGCGCACGGCGAAGACGCCCGGCCAGGTCCCGGCCTCGGCGAGCACGGATTCGAGCCGGTCCCTGTCGGCGCCGAGCATCATGCCGCGCACGCGCTCACCGGACCTCGCGGTACCGCGCACGATGCCTTGATGAGCCAGGAACATGCCGATCGCGGCTGAGCCCGGCTGAGCCTTCACTTCACGGATCCAGTCGTCGATGTCGGCAGTGCTCATGCTCTCCCAGCCTTGTCCGTTGTCAGGGTAAGGGTCGCTTTCACCCGGCCACCGAGTCGACAACGACGGCGGCGCTCTTCAGAGCGTCGCCGTCGTTGTCGCGGTTTCGAGNNCATGGATCGCGCGCGTGTTGTGCGGGCGCCGGCGCTATTCGGGCGCCCTCTCCTCAGTAGTTGAGGACCGCGGACGCCGTCGTGGCCTCCTGGATCACGCGCGCGCCGGCGATCAGTTCGGCGCCCTCGACCAGCATTGGCTCCTCGAGCTGACGCTCCTGGATGCACGGCGTGCAGACGAGCAGCTTGCCGCCCGCCTCCATGAACCCCTCGAGGAGGCTCTTGAGCGGCGGCAGGCCACCGGCGAAGATGTGGTCGTACACGCCCTTCTGGGCGAGCAGGACGCCGGTGCCCTGCAGGATGACGACGGTGTCGCATTCCATCAGCTGGGAAGCGGTCGCCATGACGAACGGCAGGGTCGCACGCTCTTTGTCTTCGGGGCCGTGCGTCGCCATGATGACGACCTTGTCGGCGGCTTGATCTGCCATAGCTGTCTCCTTTTCGGTGGGGTCAGGCGCTCGTCGCCCGCAATCGCCGGAACTCCGTGAACCAGATGGCGATGGGACGGTAGACGATGTGGGCGAGCTTGGTGAACGGCAGGAGCAGGATCAGCTCCATGGCAAGGGCGATGTGGACCACAAAGACGACGCCGACCCAGCTCGACAGGGTTGCGTAGTCGGCGAGCTCGAGTACGAAGCCGGTCACACCGATCGCCCACAGAAAGACGAGGAACAGCCAGTCGGAGAGCAGGCTGTACGAGCTGTACTTGTCGGCCTTGCGCAGGCGCTGGACCACGGCGACGGTGGCGCCGTACACGAGAAGGGCGCCGGCGACGGTGCCGAGCAGTCGCGCCGGCGACCAGATCGGCACGTATGAGCCGGGCGTCTTGAAGAAGTAGTCGAGTGCCGTCGCCAGCGCCAACCCGATCATGCCCGTCATGATCGAGTAGTGGACGAACCAGCGGCGCACCGGGAGTGGCGCCGGCGGCGCCGGCTTCTCCGTGTCGCAATCCCGGTATCGGGAGTGTCCGACCACTTCGACAAGCGTCGTCCTGAGCGCGCGAAGCGCCGCTGCGAGCGGAAAGACTTCCGCCTGTCTTGCGGGCAGCCCGAGGCCACCGGGCGCCGGCGCACGCGAAATCGCCCACAGCATGTTGACGGTGGTCACGACCGCGAGCGTGACGGCCGCGACACCCACGCCGATGCCCAGCCAGTGGATGGTCTCGTAGGGCACGAACGTCAGCAGCGCCTCACTGGTGACGCGTCCCGTGGGCCAGCCAGGTGAGCCGGCCAGGAGGATCACAAGCAGCGCGGTGAAGACGACTGCCAGCAGCGACCAGGTGAAGGTCGCCGAGCGGTAGAGCCGGCGGGCGATCGTCGTGGGGTCGAAGCCGGCGATCGCGTAGCGCCGCGCCGCGGCCATGAACTCTCCCGGTTCGGCCTGGCGCGGACACGTGTCGGAGCACTCGGCGCAGTAGTAGCACAGCCACAGCTCGCGGCTCGCGACCACATCGTCCTTCTGTCCGAGCTGCGCGTAGCGGATCATGCGCCGGGGGAAAGCCACGGAGTCCTGCGAGAGCGGGCACACGGCGGTGCAGTTGCCGCAGTTGAAACAGGCGCTGATGTCGAAGGCGCCGAACGCCTTCATGTCGCGCAGCACGGTGGTGTCGATGCGCATGGCCATCAGGCGTCACTTCCGCCGGTCTCGNNCGCGCACCCGTTTGCGTGTCGCCTGTCGCCGTTTGTTGCGCTCGGTGGCCGCGTCGACGCTGGCGCCGCGCTCCGCGCGCAGCATCTTGAGTGTCGCCTTGAGAGTCTCGCGCTGCTCTTTGGACTTGTTCATCGGCCGGGAGCTTCCGATCCGGCGAGGATCGCGTCGACCATCGCCTCGTACTGATCCAGGCTCCACCCGGCCAGATCGATGGCCCGCGCGGGACACACGGCGACGCAGGCGCCACAACCTGAGCACAAGGCAGGGTTCACGATGGCCCGCTTGGCGCCGTCCGGATAGTCGTGCAGTTCCACGGCACCTGTGTAGGGGCACTCCGTCACACAGGCCCCGGTGCCTTCGCAGAGCGTGGCATCGACGTGGGCCACGAACGGGTCGAGCTCTACATGTCCGAGCGACAGCAGCGCGGTGGCCTTGGCCGCCGCAGCGGAGGCCGAGGCCGCGGTCTCTGTGATGTCCTTGGGTCCCTGAGCAGTGCCGGCGACGAGAACGCCGGTGACGGAGAGCTCGACTGGGCGCAGCTTGGGGTGCACCTCTTGCAGGAAGCGATCGGCTCCGACGGGCAGCTTGAGGCTGTCGACGAGGGCCGAGACGTCCGCCGGCTGCATGCCGACTGCCAGCACGACCAGGTCGACCGCCGCCTCCACCTCTTCACCCCAGGTGAGGCCGTCACGGGCGCGCACGAGCGCCGCCGGGCCGTCACCGGGTTTCGCCTTGGCGATCGTCGGCGGCTCCTGGTCGTTCCAGCGCACGAACACGGTTCCGCCCTTGGAGGCGCGCTCGTAGTACTCTTCATGACCCCGGCCGTAGGCGCGGATGTCCTGGTAGAAGTCGTAGGTCGCCACGTCGGGGCGCTTCGCCTGCACGTCGCAGATCGCCTGCAGTGCGGCGGTGCAGCACACACGCGAGCAATACTCGTTGATATGCCCGTCGGGCTGTGGCTTGTTGATGCCCTCGGCCTGGCGGCTGCCGACGCAGTGGATGAAAGCCACGCCGGCGACAGGGCTGCCGTCGTAGTCGGGCAGCCCCGCCCCAGGCTCCACCGAGCTGAGCCAGCGGATGAAGTCGGGGAGCGTCACCACCTGGGGGATCCGTTCGTAGCCGTACTCGCCCTTGCGTGGGACGTAATGGTCGAAGCCGGCGGCGACAATGACGGCGCCCGCTTCGATCTCGACCGTCGCCGCTGGGGCTTCGGCGTCGAGAGCTCCCGCGTCGCCGGACGCGTCGCCGCTGACGGGGCCGACCCGCTGCGCGCGCGCCGTCTCGGTCGCGCCGCCGCCGCGCGCCGCGTCGAACACGTAGCCCTGGAACGGCACGAAGCGGCCGGCTGCGGCCCCGCTGCGCCGCGCCTCGTCGTCGAGCACAAGACCGTGCGTGGGCTGCCGCACGGTGACGGTGAAGTTGCCTACGTAGCCGCTCACGCTCTCGACGAGAGCCTCGGTGTAGATCGTCACCCGCGGCTGGGCGAGCACGTCGTCCACGAGCCGCGTGAGTACGTCGCCGGCCGGCTCCTCGCTGGGGAAGAGGTGGTCGAGCACGGACGCGTTGCCGCCAAGTGCTGCGGCGCGTTCCACCAACGCCACCTCGATTCCCGCACGGGCGAGGTCGCTCGCGGCTCGCAGGCCGGCGACGCCGGCCCCCACGACGACCGCCCGGGCTGTGGTGTCGACGCGGATCGGCTCGAGCGGCGAGAGCCTCGCGGCCTTCGCCACGGCCGCCGCGACCAGTGACGTCGCCTTGGCCGTCGCGTCGGCGCCGGCAGCGGTCGCCCAGCTCACCTGCTCGCGGATGTTGACGCTCTCGTAGAGATACGGATTGAGCCCAGAGCGCTGCAGCACGTTGCGGAAGGTCGTCTCGTGCAGCTTGGGAGAGCAGGCGGCGACGATCACCCGGTCGAGACCCTGGTCGGCGATATCCTTGGCGATGGCTGTCTGCCCCGGGTCGGAGCACATGAACGTGTTGGTTCGCGATACGACCACATTGGGGAGCTGCGCGGCGAGGTCGGCGACCTTCTGGACGTCCACGACGTCCGAGATGTTGCCGCCGCAGTGGCACACGTACACGCCGATACGCGGCGGCGGCGTCTCTGTGTCCGCCGTGTCGGCCACGTCCGGGGTGCCGGCCACGTCCGGGGTGCCGGCCACGTCCGGGGTGCCGGCCTGAGTGTCGTTCGAGCCTTCGGCCGGCATATCGTGCGCGCGCGGAGATTCGTCCCGGGTGCTCATGACACCACCCGAGCGTCGTCGCGCGACGCGGCCGCTGCATCCGTCTCGGCCATCGCATCGAGCCGACCGGGCGAACCGGTCACGCCGCGCTCGCGCAGATACAGCGACGCCTCCGTGGCGGCCGCGCCGGCCTCGACGATCGTGTCCACGATGTCCATCGGACCGGTGGCGGTGCCCGCGACGAAGAAGCCGGCCCGCGCGGTGCGGCAGGGCGCCTCCTTGGGCCGCGGCACCTCCACGAAGCCGTCCTCGCCGATCTCGAGCGAGGCGAGCCGCGCAAGATCCTCACCTGGGCGCATGCCCAGCGAGAGCACGACGACGTCGTGCTTGCGTTCCACCACCTGGCCGTACTCGTCCATGCGCTCCACGCGCACGACGACGCCCTGGTCCTCATCCTCGCTCAGCCGCGCCACCTTGCCTTTGACGAACTCGATGCCCATGGCCTTGGCCGACCGGTAGAACTCCTCATAGCCTTTGCCGAACGCGCGGATGTCCATGTAATAGATGGTGATATCGGCGAAGGGCAGGGAGCCGCTCAGCAGCATGGCCTGCTTGATGGCGTACATGCAGCACACTCGCGAGCAGTACGGCACGCCGAGAGTCTGGTCGCGAGAGCCCGCGCACTGCACGTACGCGAGCGACTCCGGGACCTTGCCGTCGGACGGTCGCAGCACGCGCCCATACGGCCCGTGCGGAGCAAGCAGCCGCTCCATCTGCAGTGGCGAGAGTACGTTGGTGATCTCGTCCCCACGGTATTCCGCCTTCGCGTCGATCGGCGTGAGCTTCCACCCCGTGGTCGCCACGACCGCTTGAGCCACGATCTCGATGATCTCGGGCGCCTGATCCAGCACGACGGCGTCCGTCGGGCAGGCGGTCACACAGCGGCCGCAGAGGATGCAGTCGTCGGGGTCGACGACCGCCGTCTGGGGAATGGCGTTGGTGAACGGGATGTAGACGGCGCGCCGGGCGCCCATGCCGCCCTCGAAGGTGTCCGGCACTTCCACCGGGCAAGCGAACTCGCATTGGCGGCACCCGATGCACTCCTCCTCGATTACGTAGCGGGGCTTCCGGCGCAGTCTGGCGCGATAGGCTTCGCCGTCGCGCCGCACCTCCTCGACCTCGGTGTAGGTGAGGGTCGTGATGTTGGGGTGATGCGCGGCAGCGGCCATCTTGGGCGTCGTGATGCAACTCGAACAGTCCAGGGTGGGAAACACCTTGCTCAGGCCGATCATCGCGCCGCCTATGCTCGGGTCGCGCTCGACGAGACCGACCGAAAACCCCTGGTCGGCCAGGTCGAGCGCCGACTGCAGGCCGGCGATCCCGGCCCCGATGACGAGCACGTCGAAACGGTCGGGAGTCGTCATGCGGTAGCCCTCTGCGTCTCGCGCTCGAGCTGCTGGTTCATTTCGGCGATCTCTTTGAGGAACGGCTTGGTGCAGACGGTGCAGATCGCACTCAGGCGCAGCCGGTCCGGAGAGACGCCTCGCTCCTTGAGCCCGAGTTTCACCCGGTCGACGCGGGCCAGGAGCTTCTCGAAAGCGCCGATGTAGGGGCACTCATGTCCGCACGACATGATCAGGATGCCCCCGACGCCCTTCTCGAAGCAGTCGTAGTAGAACGAGTCGGGGAAGAGCACCGGCGACGGCACCCGCAGGATAAAGGTGTTCGCGGGGTAGTGCAGATGAGCCTGCCCCGCGGCATCGGCGGCCGGATAGGCGCACGTCGCGGTGGCCAGAATGAGGATCTTGGGCTTGCCGATGCGGTCGCTGGTCTCACTCACGAGGGTGACTCCTGTCGGTCCTCGGTCCCGCGGGCGCTGGTGCGCGGCATCACGAGATCTTGCGTGCGCACGTCAGGTGAATGCCGCTGTTTTTTCGTATCAGGACGTGCGAAGCGGCTTACTTGCCGCGCCGTACGAAGATGCGGTCGTAGCCTTCTTCGGCCCTGAGCACGCCGAGGCATTCGTGGCCGACTCTCTCGGCCCACACGGGGATGTCGCCGCGCGAGCCAGGGTCGCTCGAGCGGATCTCGACGACGCCACCCACGCTGACCGATCCCACGCTCTTCTTGGCCTCCAGCAGCGGCCCCGGGCACGCGCTGCCGCGCGCGTCGGCGACGACGTCGGCGGTGATGTCCTCGAGCTCCTCGATCTCCATGACGACTCCTTTCAGGGCGCCTTGCGCGCGCCCGGCGATTGACCTGGACCAAGGGGCCCGGCGAACGGATCTGACGTTGTCACCGCACAGAGGGCGAGGCAGTCATCTGCTGAAGCGCGTCCAACACGTCGGCGGCAAGCAGCGATCGGCCTTGGGCCTGATGCTGCTCGACGAGCGCCTGCCTGATGAGTGTGCACCCCTCGATGAACCTGGGGTTGGTGATCGAGTAGTAGACCGTCTGCCCATCCTTTCTCGGCTGCACGAGCAGGCGCTCCTTGAGAATGCGCAGGTGCTGCGAGACCTTGTGCACCGGGATACCCAGCGCCGTGGCCAGATCGCCGACGCAAAGCTCTCCCTGGCTCAGCGCATAGAGGATCGCCAGCCGATGTTCGTTGCCGAGCGCCTTGCACAACTCGGCGTGCATGTGAAAGAGCGGTCTGAGGTCTTCCGGACTCGGGGGGACGATCTGACTGTGTATCTCCATAACTACATAAGTATGGTTTTACCGAGGAGATGTCAAGCGTTCGCTGCGATTCTGTACGCCTGCTTCAAGCCCGCACATGGGGCGGTGTCCGAGACCCGCCTTTACTCTGCGTCGATTGCCGGTATAATGGGCATATGCTCATTACAAGCCCGGCTCAAGGAAACGCTGGGAGACGGCAAAGGAGAGATCATGCCTGGTATGGATGGTACCGGACCGAAGGGTTGCGGCTCGATGACAGGCGGGCGGGGAGGCTGGTGTGCCGGCCATAGTGTCGGCGCAGGCCGTGGCGCGGGAGAGCCGAGAGGCGCGGGGATGGGTCGAGGTCGGGGAGCTGGCCAGGGTCG
>PKYM01000267.1:0-3116 GCA_003132645.1 Actinomycetota bacterium
ACCGTGCTCATGCCCGACACGCGGGCCGGCTGCCCGATGGCCGACATGGTGACGGTCGAGGGCCTGCGCGCCCTCAAGGCGCAGCACCCCGGCGCGGCGGTCGTCGCCTACGTCAACACGAGCGCCGACATCAAGGCCGAAGTCGACGTCTGCTGCACGAGCGCCAACGCGCCCGACGTCGTGGCCGCCATACCGGCCGATCAGCCGATCATCTTCGTGCCCGACCGCAACCTCGGTGACTGGGTCGCCGACCGCACCGGTCGCACGAACATAATCATGTGGAACGGCTACTGCCCCGTGCACGAGGACATGACCGCGGCCGAGGTGAGCGCCGCCCTGGCCGCGCACCCCGGCGCCGAGCTCATGGCGCACCCCGAATGCAACCGCGAGGTGCGCGCCCTGGCGACTGTGATCACCAGCACCTCGGGCATGCTGCGCCACCCGGCCGCGAGCGCGGCGCGCAGCTTCATCGTGGCGACCGAGACCGGCCTGCTGCACCGCTTGCGCAGCCTCTATCCCGATCGCGAGTTCGTGCCGGCCGCGCGCGGCGCGGTGTGCCCGAACATGAAGCTGACCACGCTCGACAAGGCGATCGAGGCCCTGGACGAAGGTCTCAACGAAATCGTCGTGCCGCCCCGGATAGCGGAGCGGGCGCTGGCCGCGGTCGAACGCATGATGCAGGTGAAGTAGGCCGCTCGACCTAGCGCCACTCGCCCCGCGCCGCTCGACCGTGGGCCGCTCGACCGTGGGCCGCTCGACCTAGCGCCACTCGCCACGTGCTGCCGGCGGGTCCTGCCCGGCCACCTTCAGCACGGCCGCCCCGCGGATGCCGTCGTGTTTGAGGGCGATCAGCGCGTCGTTGGCCTGCTCGAGCGCAAAGACCTGGATCTCGGCGCTGATGGGGATGGCCGCCGCCAGGTGCAGCAGGTCGGCGGCGTCGCGGCGNNCGACGAGTAGATGCCGCCCATGGCGACCGTACCGCCCTTGTCCAGGACCCGCAGCGCGTCGATCACGAGCTCACCGGCCGGGGCGAAGTCGATGGCCGCATCGAGCTTGACCTGCTGGTCGCCGCCGGGCTGCTCGCCCGACTCGCCGGCCCACACGGCGCCCAGCTCGAGGGCCAGGCGGCGGTGCTCTTCGCCGCGCGTGAAGGCGTAGACCTCGGCGCCCCAGTAGCGGGCGATCTGCAGACAGATGTGGGCGGCCGCACCGAAGCCGTACAGGCCCAGGCGACGGCCGGCGGCCGCGCCGGGACCGGGGGGGCCGCCGGCCGCCTCCTTGCCGTGCCCCCAGGGGACCAGCCCCGAGACCCGCAGCGAACGGTAGCCGATGATGCCGGCGCATAGCAGCGGCGCCGCTGCCAGGTCGGACAGATCCTGGTGCAGGGCATAGCTGAAGGCGGCGGGGGCGACCACGAACTCGGCGAAGCCGCCGTCGACGTCCCAGCCGGTGAAGCGCGCGGCGTCGCAGAGGTTCTCGTCGCCGCGCCGGCAGTAGCGGCAGGTGCCGTCGGTCCAGTGCAGCCAGGGCACCCCGACGCGGTCGCCCACGGCGTGCTCGGTGACCCCCTCGCCGAGCTCGGCCACGACGCCCACGATCTGGTGTCCGGGCACTACCGGCGACTTGTGCGGCGGCAGCTCGCCCTCGCTCACGTGCAGGTCCGTGTGACACACGCCGCAGGCGTGCACGGCGATCAGGATCTCGCCCGGGCCGGGCTGCGGCCGCTCGAGCTCCGCGAGCTCCAGCGGCCGCTCCTCGATGGGCTTCGGCTGACGCAGCAGCATGGCTCTCATGGTGACCTCCGGACGTCGCTGCCGAAATCATACCCACGGCGCAGCGGCGGCTGACCGAAGTTTCCCGCTGATGGCGCCACTTGACGACGGCGACCGGCCTCGCCACGTCCAGAGACGCGGGTGCCGTGGCCGCCTAAGACGATACCGCTCGCTACGTCACGATGTCCTTGCGACTGAACACGAGCCAGGCGGCCGCCAGCGCCGCGCCGCTCGTCAGGGCGTAGGTAAGCAGCGCCTGCCCGATGGGGCGCCAGTAGATCGGGTAGCGAAACAGGTTGACGAAGGCCAGCCGGTAGGCCGAGTAGGTGTAGGGCTTCATGAAATCGAAGACGGTGAAGGCGTTGAGCACGCTCAGCACCGTGAACACCGCGACGGCGATGATCGCCGCGGTGAGGCTCGAGTCGGTGAGCGTCGAGATGAACAGCGCCAGCGAGAGCGAACAGACGGCGCCCGCGATCACGATCAGGTAGGCGACCGCGATCAGCCCCAGCGCGTGCGCAGCGCTGAGCGACGTGCCCGACAGCGTGACCAGCGGGTGCACGCCGAAGGCCAGCGCCCCGGCGACCAGCGAGACCAGCGCCACCAGGGCCGCGCCGGCGGCGGCGTAGGCGACGGCCATCGTCCACTTGGTGAGCAGTACGCCCGTGCGGCTCACCGGCCGCGAGAGCCAGGTCTTGAGCGTGCCGGCCTCGGCTTCGGCGCTGATCGGCGAGGCGCCGCCCATGGCGGCGATCAGCGGCAGGAGAAACGAGGCCAGAGCGATCAGCGCCGAGAGCATCACGAGCAGCCCGTTGGCGCTCACGTGCGCCACGAAGGGCGGCTCGCCGGGGTCTTGCGGCTGGGGCTTTTGCAAAGCCCCGGCCGCCACCACGATGAGCGGCACCAGCACGAGGCCCAGCCAGCCGATGTACGTGCGTTTCTGGTGGAGGATCTTGAAGAGCTCGAGGCGAAGTGAGCGCATCCGCGCCTCCCGGTTCGCCCTACGTGAGGATGTCCTTGCGCCGAAAGATCAGCCACGACGCCACGAGCAGCACGGCGACCGTGACGCCGTAGGTGAGCAGGGCGTTGCGGATGGGCTGCCAGTAGATCGGGTCGCGGAAGAGGTTGGTGAAGGCCAGGTTGTAGCTCGTGAACGTGTAGGGCTTCATGAAGTCGAAGTAGCTGAAGCCNNTTCAGGATGTTCAGCACGACGAACACGACCATGGCGCTGATGGCGGCCGTCAGGCTCGAGTTGCTGAGCGTCGAAACGAGCAGCGCGAGTGAGATCGTGCACAGCAGCGCGGTCAGGATGAGCAGGTTGGCCAGCACGATGCGCTCCACTCC
>PKYM01000267.1:3129-12000 GCA_003132645.1 Actinomycetota bacterium
CCCACAGGGCGGCTCATCCAGGTCTTCATGGTACCCAGCTCGGCCTCGCCGGCCAGCGGGTAGGCGCCCGCCATCGAGGCGATCAGCGGGAAGAGGAAGAACGACAGCGCGCCGATCGCCGCCAGCGGCACGAAGATGCCGTTGTTGATAATGGCGGCAAAGAACGGCGGGCCCTCGCCGGCACCGGGCTTCGACGACGACAGGTCGAGCGCCAGGACGATCAGCAGCGGCACCGCCAGCAGCCCCGCCCAGCCGACGTAGGTGCGTCGCTGAAAGAGGATCTTCAGGAGCTCGCGCCAGAGACTGCGCACGGCCCGGCCTAGCCTCGCGTCTCGCCGGCGGTCGCCGCCCGCTCGCCGCGGTCGGCGTCGACGTCGGAGCTTTGCGTGAGCTCCAGGAAGTAGTCTTCGAGGCCCTGTTCGACGGCCGGCACCACGGCGCGCACCGCGACTCCGTCGGCGACCAGCCGCCGTACGAGCTCGGGCACGCCCTCGTCGCCGGCGCGCACCACGAGGTAGCCCTCGTCCCAGCTCACGCCCTGGGCGCCGAACAGGGCGCGCGCCGTCTCGAAGGCCTTCTGCTGGTCGCCGGTCATCACCTTGACCGCCTCCTCGCGCGGCCGCAGGGTGGCGACCGGCCCCTCGATCACGGTGCGGCCTCGGTTGATGATCACGGCCCGGTTGCAGACCTGCTCGACCTCGTGCAGCAGATGCGACGAGAGCAGCACCGTCGTGCCGCTCTTGCCGAGCTCTCGCACCAGCTCGCGGACGTCCTTCATGCCCTGCGGGTCGAGGCCGCTCGTGGGCTCGTCCAGGATGATCACGTCGGGCCGACCGAGCAGCGCGTTGGCGATACCCAGACGCTGTTTCATGCCGTGCGAGAAACCGCCGACCTTGGTGTCGCCGCGGGCCAGCAGACCGACCATGTCGAGCACCTCGGAGATGCGCTGCTCGTTGACCTCGCCGCCGGCCGAGCCGATGAGACGCAGGTTGCGCCGGGCGCTCATGTTCGGGTAGAAGGCGGGCACTTCGACGAAGCCGCCCAGGTGGCGCAGCGCCGCGACGCGCTGGCCGGGCACGCGGTGGCCGGCGACCTCGGCATAACCGCTCGTCGGAAAGATCAGGCCGAAGATCATGCGGATGGTAGTCGTCTTGCCGGCGCCGTTGGGCCCGAGAAAGCCGAACACGTCGCCGCGGCAGACCGCGAGGTCGAGATGGTCGACGGCCAGCAGCTTGCCGAAGCGCTTGGTCAGCCCGTGCGTGGCCAGCACGACAGGGCGGTCGTCGCCGGCCTGAAGAGACTGATCGGTCGCGTCGCCCGCGGCCTGCTCGCGCGCGTCGTTGCGCGCGTCGTCTGCTGCCGCTTCGGGCGCCTGGTCTGGGCCGATCATCCCGGGCTACTGCAGGCTGCCGGCGATCTGAGTCAGGTCGCTCCAGGGCACGAAGCCGGCGACGATCACACGCACGTCACCCTGCCGGAACGTGACCACCGAGCCCAGCGAGGTCTGCAGTCTGGTGGCCGGCATGCCGTTGACGGTCGTCTTGCCGATCGTCGAGAGCCGGCCGAGCTGCTGTTGCACCTGGGCGTCCTGCCCCGCGGTCGTCTTTGACTCGACGACCAGCACCGTGCCGAACCCCGTGCCGTAGTCGAGCGCGGCGGTCGGGTGCTTGCCGAGAACCGCGATCATCCTTGCCTGCTGTGCCGTCAGGCTGCCGATCGCGGCCTGCGCCTTAGCGACCGTCGGCGTGACGAACGCTCCGCGGAACGCGACGCCGGCGGGAGTCGATGACGGCGTGAGCAGGAACGGCGCCTGCGCCTTGGCCTGCGTCAGGGTGAGCGGCGCATGGTGAGTCGCGCCGCCCTCGGCGGCGCCGACCTTGCCGGCCATGCCCTTCAGCGGCGCGCCCTGCGCCGTGCCGAGCTGCTTGTGGATGACGGTGGCGCCGCTCGGCGGGCTGAAGCTGAACAGGCTGTCGGAGATGGCCGAGAAGGACACCGTCTTGAAGCCGGCGGACATGACCGCACTACCGTCGCCCTTGGCGAAGACCTGCACCCGCAGAGGCACCCAGCGCTGCCCGTCGATGGCCACCCGCACCGAGCCGAAGGTCGTGACCGGCGAGGTCGGCGTGAGCGTCAGCGTGTAGGTCTGCCGACCAGCGACCACGGCCTGACCGGAGACGCTGAGCGTGGCGTTGGGCGCCAGCTTCTGGACGAGCGCGGCGATGGCCGTGGCTGGATCGAGACTCGCCTGCGGCGCCGGCGCCGGCGGCGCCGTGGCGCCCGACCCGCTCGGCGAGCTGTACCGCGTGGCGGTGTTGGTCATCGAATCCCAGGTCCAGATGGTAGCGCCGTTGGCCACCGCGACGAAGTCGCCGTTCTGGCCCTGCGACTCGAGGCGCGCCTTGCCGTTCTGCGCCCAGACACGGCCGGACCCGCCGGTGAGCAGCGACGACAGCCCCGCCGGGGTCTGGTTGCCGCCCAGCGACAGCAGCGAGCTGCTGCCGAGAAGATCGTTGCTCCAGGCCACGTCGCCGCTCACGGCGGTCGTGCTCTGAGCCTTGNNCCCTGCGCGCCGGCGGTCACGACGCCGACGACGAGCACTACGGCGATGACGGCACCTGCTGCGATGAGGGCGAGGGTTCTGCGGCGCATCTTGCTCAGCTCCTTTGGCTGTGGCTCCCAGTTCCTGCGTCAGCTCCCCCAGCCGCCGCTCGGCAATGCCTCTCTTCGCTACTTCTGTTCCATGTTTACGTGCAATCGGAACGTCGGCCGCCTCGCGAGACGCGCCGCAGCCTCAGTGTTCCAGTTGCACCGTGTAGCGCTTGACGCCGTCGGGGCTCCAGTACTTGTCGTAGAGGTGCCGCGCGTCGGCGTCGTCGATGGCCGTCCAGTAGACCCGCGACCAGCCGTTCTGCCGGCCGAGGTCGACGACCGCCTCGATGAGCCGATGCCCGATACCACGGCCGCGCGATGCGGAGCGCACGTAGAGGTCGTCGAGAAGACAACTGAGGTGCTCGCTCCAGGTGTGGCAGTGCAGCACGTAGTCGGCCAGGCCCACCAGCTCGCCGTCCTCGACGGCGACGAGGCAGCCCATCGGCGCGTCGGGATCGAGGATGCGGCCCCAGTTCGCGTCGGCGACACGCTCCGGCAGTCGCACTCCATGGAAGGCGTTGAAAGCCGTCCAGAGGCTGCGCCACTCGCCTTCGTCAGTGGCGACGGGTGCCCGTATGGTGAGTTGCGCCTTGAGCTCCACTGGCCTCCGACCGACTCGCCGGCGCGTCGGGGGTGGTCTGGACGACCACCCTTTCAGCGGCCATCCTACCAGCTCGCGACCTGCGGCCACGACACCTGAAATACAACCCTGCGCCCGCTCAGACCGCCGCCTTTGACAGCCGCCCCACACGGCGATACGTTCTTCATTCGAGTATCACGAGGGGGGGTACGATGAGCTACGACTCGGGGTCTTCCCCGACCTCCGACGCGCCGGTCGACCAGGCGCCGGTGCCGTCGGCGTCCGCCGGCCCCGCGCCCGGTCGTGGTCCCGCGGCCCCGACCCGCCACGCTCTCACCGTCGACCTCGAGGATTGGCACCAGCTCTCCTACTCCCACGTGACGCGAGGTTCGTGTGAGACGACGGCCAACGTCGTCACCGACACGCACCACATCCTCGACCTGCTTGCCGAGCTCGACCTGCGCGCGACGTTCTTTGTGGTGGGGCTGGTCGCGACCGCGTTTCCCGACCTGGTGCGAGAGGTGGCCGCGGCCGGGCACGAGATCGGCGGCCACACCTGCGATCACCAGACCCTCTACTCGATGACGCCGGCCGAGCTCAAGGCCGACCTCGAGCGTTCGCGACGGCAGTTGCAGGATCTCACCGGCCAGCCCGTGATCTCCTTCCGCGCGCCCGCTTTCTCGGTCGGCAGCATGGCCAACGAGTCGTTCTTCGAGACCCTGGCCGAGGCGGGTTTCGAGTGCGATTCGAGCGTGTTTCCCGTGGCCGGCCTGCGCTACGGCATCCCCGACGCGCCGCGCTACCCGTTCGTCGTACAGACGGCGAGCGGGCCGATCCACGAGTTTCCCCTGGCGACCTGGGATCTGGGCCGCTACCGGTTGCCTGTCGCCGGCGGCACCTGCTTTCGGTTCCTGCCCAGCATCTTTCTTGAGCACGTCGTAGGCGATCTGGATGCCGGCGGCCACACGGCGACGTTCTACTTCCACCCCTACGAGTTCCACCACGGTCTTCTGCATCTCTCCGGATTGACTTGGCATGACCGCCTGCAGACCATGTACGTGAAACGCCTGGTGATGCACAATCTGTTCACCGGGTCGGTCGGCGAGCGCTGGGGATCGCTTCTGGCCGGACATCGATTCCTTCCCATAGGAGACCTCCATCGCGATGAACCCATCACATGACGAGACAGTGCGCCGGCGCTTCGAGCGCGACGCCGAGAGCTTCGATGCCATCTACCGCGTCGAACGTTCCTGGTTCTCGCGCCGCTTCAACCGGATCTTCCGCAAGGCCATCTTCGAGCGTTACGAGATCACGTTCGCCGAGGCGGGCGATGTCACAGACAAGACCGTCCTCGACGTCGGCTGCGGGTCGGGGGTGTACTCGGCCGATTTCGCGCGCCGGGGCGCGCGACGTGTAGTGGGGGTCGATTTCTCGGCCAATATGTTGGCGCTCGCCGCACAGGAGGCAGCCGCCCAGGAAGTCGCCGACCGCTGCGAGTTTCGTCGCGAGGACTTCATGACGTCGGCCTCAGACGAGAGCTTCGACATCAGCGTCGCGATGGGCGTCTTCGACTACCTGTCGGAGCCGGTGCCGTTTCTGCGCAAGATGGCCTTGCAGACGAACGCGAAGGTCATCGCTTCGTTCCCGGGTCATTCGGTCGTGCGTGAGCGCCTGCGGACGCTCCGCTACCGCCTGTCGGGCAAAGGCAGGGTGTTCTTTTACCGGCAAGCCGACATAGCACGCATCGCCGCTGAAGCGGGCCTGCGCGAGGTTCGGATCATCCCCATCCTGTCGTCCGGCACCGGCTACATCCTCGTCGGCGAAGGCCGGCACGGCGGGCAGTGACCGCCGCGCGCTACTGCAGCGTCATCACGTAGGCCTTCCAGCCGGCGTAGAAGCTGCTCCAGGAGACGCCCAGGTCGGCGCGCACCGTCTGCTTGACGGCGGGCCCCGCGAGCGTGCCGCCGGCTATGTCGACGCTGAAACGCTTCAGCGCCGCCTCACCCCAGTGAGCCAGGATGTATTTCACTAGCGCGGCCCCCTCGAGGTAGGCGAGCGTCACGCGAGCCATGCGCACGCCGGTCCAGAGGTCGGGTCGCGCAAACGTGGTGAGCAGCGGCATGCTGCGGTTACCGGCGGCCACCTCGGCGCGCAGCGGCCAGTAGCTGCGGTCACCCTCGACCGCGGTCGCCATGCCCTCCAGCAGCAGCGGCGGGGCGTGGGGCGAGTTGTAGAACCAGCGCCAGGTGAGCGTGTGAGTCACTTCGTGAGCCAGCATGTGCTCGGTCCAGGAGTCGGCCGGAGTCAGCGCCGAGGCCAGCACGCCCACGTCGGTGGGCCACCAGGGTTTGCTCGAGGTCGTGGTGGGCAGCCGGGCGAAGAACCGTTCTCGTTCGAGGACCTTGCTCTGGCCGAGGTACCTCGTGATCTCGGTGGGCGTCGAGTACAACATGACGACGATGGGGCGGTCGCCGGTGACCCCCAGCTTGGCGGCAAGGTCGGCGCGAGCGCGCGGCATGTCGCCGGCGAGCTTCTCGGCAAGCGGCCGCCAGCTTTCGTCGAAGACCACCACGGCGCCGTCGGCGACGAGCGCGTGAGGCGTGCGGAAGGCCATGAGGTACTCGTGGCGGATGCCGGCGGGCGACTGGTCGCCGTCGGCGACCAGTCGCCCGCCGGACCGTTCGACGACCAGCAGCCGCTCGGCCACGATGCGCTGGGGCGGCCCGGCTCCGCCGGGCCGCCCCTCGATCTTCACGTCGAAGGTCGCGGGCTGCCCGCTGATGGCCGACACGACCGCGTGCAGCCCGCTCCAGGGGATCGGCGCCAGGTGACCGTAGAGGTCGCGAAGCGCCTGGCGGGCGGCGCTGCCTCTGGCCGGCAGCGCCGCCCGCCAGGCGGCCGCACGGTGGGCCGTGAGCGTCGGCAAGCCGGCGTCGATCCAGCGCCGCACCTCGCGCGCGGCGACGCTCGATCGCGCGCTCGGCGGGGGAGCGATGACGATCGCGCGGCGCTCCGGCGACGCGCGAAAAGCCGCGACGAAGCCCGATGCCGCCAGCACCGCGAAGCCGACGACGAGCGCCGCGAGCAGCGGCACCGGGACAGAGCGACCAAACACGCGACGGACCTGCATGGTCTCAGGGTAGCATCTGAGGCCCCCGAAGGCGCGAAGACTACAAGGTGAGCGCCGCATGCCGCAGAATGTGAAGGGCAGACGAGAGTGACGACCTGCCTGCGCGAGCACTGACGCGACGACGATGACGAAACGAGCGACGACCCGATGAAGCGACGCCGACCCGACACGACAAGCCACGCTGCGCGCGCTGCCCAGGACGCAGGATCGACGACGCGCCCCGAAGCACGACAGGCGCGGACGTCGGGCCGCGTCGTAGTGATCGTGGTCGCGGCCGCGGCGCTCACCATCCTGGCGGCGGTCGCCCTGGCCTCGGCGTTCGAGCCGGGCCACGGCGGCGGCAACTTAGCCCAGCCCGGCTCGAGCGCGGCCTCGCCCACGGCGCGGTCGGTGGCCGCCGGCAGCAGTCAAGCCGCGTCGAGCGGGAGCCCCACGCCGGCGACATCGTCTACCCCCGCCGCGGCCCCCGCCGTGAGCATCGTCTCGGGCGGCGACACCATGGGTGATCGCGGCGTCAAGGCGTACATCGCGGCCCAAGGCGCCGACGAGGTGTTCGCCGGCATCGCGCCGACCCTGCGGGCGGCCGACGCCGCCTGGGTCAACCTCGAGTCGCCGCTGACGAACACAAGTGACCCGTACCCCGGCAAGGACGTCCACTTCCAGGGCGACCCGCGCCTCGCCGCCGGCTTGGCCGATGCCGGCATCGACGTCGTGAACATGGCCAACAACCACGCGGTCGACCAGGGCCAGGCGGGCTTGCTCGAGTCTATCCGTCGGGTGAAGGCCGCCGGCGTGAAGGTCGTCGGCGCCGGCAAGGACGCCGCCGCCGCCCGCCGGCCGGCCATAGTCCACACGAGCAGCGGCGCGACCATCGGCTTTCTCGGCTGGACCGACATCATCTGGCCCGGCTACGAGGCCGGCAGCGGCCCCGGCGTAGCCACCGCCCGCACCGACATGAGTCAGGTGACCCAGGCCATCCGGCGTCTCAAGGCCCGCGTCGACTACGTCGTCGTCTGTTTTCACTGGGGCATCGAGTACACCGACATGCCCATTGCCGATCAGGTGTCCGAAGCTCACGCGGCGATCGACGCCGGCGCGGATATGGTGATCGGCCACCACCCGCACGTCCTGCAGGGCGCCCAGCTCTACAAGGGCCATTTCATCATCTACAGCCTGGGCGACCTGGTGTTCGACCACTACAGCCTGGCTACCGGCCAGACGGTGCTCGTCTCCGCCGTCCTGTCGCCGCACGGCGTCAAGGTGACGCTGATCCCCGTCTATGCCTCGTCGAACGGCATCCCGGCGATCGTCACGGGCGCCGCGGGACGTGCCATACTGCTCCACATGCAGCAGATCTCCACTCCCCTGGGCACCAGACTCAAGATCTCTGGCGACCGCGCCTACGTGCGCTCTTCCGGCGCATGATCCCCGTCTTCTTTCACCTGGGCCCGATCACCATCTACAGCTTCGGTGTGATGGCGGCGGCCGCGCTCGTGGCCGCCGCCTACGTCGCCTACCTGCTGCTGCGCACGCGGGGCGTGTCGTTCGAGTTCGCCTACGAGCTGCTGTTCGTGGCCGGGATCGGCGGCTTCGCCGGGGCGCGCATTTACTACCTCCTGCAGCACTGGGCCGCCGTGAAGGGTGACCTGTTCCACAACACCTTCAGCGGCTCGGGTTTCACCTGGTACGGCGGCCTGATCGGCGGCTTCGTCTGCGTCGCGCTTTGGGCCCGCTTCCGCCACGTGCCGGTGGGCCTCATGGCCAACGCTGCCGGGCCGGCCGTGGCCATCGGCTACGCCATCGGGCGCATCGGCTGCCTGCTGTCGGGCGACGGCGACTACGGCAGCCCCACGAAGTCCTTCATCGGCATCGCGTTCCCGCACGGCACCGTGCCGACCCCCCCGGGCGTCAAGGTCTGGCCCACGCCGCCCATGGAAACTATCGCCATGCTCGCCGTCTGCTGGATCCTGTACCGCATGGCAAAGAGACCGCAGCCCGGCTGGTATGTGTGGGGCTGGTTCATGGTGCTGGCCGGCGTCGAGCGGCTGCTTATCGAATTCATCCGCCGCAACCCGGTGGTGTTTCTGGGACTGCGCACGACGCAGTGGGAGTCGCTCGCGAGCGTGGCGCTGGGCGTCGCCGTCATCCTCTACGCGCACGGTCGGGAGCCGGTGGAGACGTCACTCATGGCGGCCGGCAAGGCGTCGCCGGCCGGCAGGACCGGGGCGGCGGCCAAGAGAGGCAGCGGCAAGTCCGGGGGCGGCAAGAGTGGAGCGGCCGGCAAGAGCGGGCCGGCAGCCGGGACGAACGCCCGCAACCAGTCGAAGAGCGGGCGCACCGGCGCCTGACCCGACGCCCGCGCGGCGGACGGCCTCAGACTTTTCGCGCCATCCGCCCGGTCAGGCGTATCCGCTCAGGCGTGTCGGCTCAGGCGTGTCCGGGCACGGGCACCAGCAGCAAGGGACAAGGCGCGTCTTCGAGGATGCCGCGCACGACCGCCGAGTGGCCC
>PKYM01000320.1 GCA_003132645.1 Actinomycetota bacterium
TGTCGCTCGTAGATGTTCTCGGTCACGTTGCGCGCGATCGGCCCGCGACACGACTCGAGCACGCGGGCGAAACGTTCTCCCATGGCGGCGGCGATCTTGTAGCTCACATGGAGGAGCTGGCGCACGTTCAGGTTGTAGGCCGGGTTTGCCTGGTCGTGTCGGACCGCCGCCACCACCTGCCCGCTCGACCAGGCGCGGAACTCGGCCGGCAACGGCAGCCGGGCCGGATCGATGTCGATAACGCTGGCGTAAGGCGCGCTGAGCTCTTCGCGCCGCTCGAAGGCGGCCTGGTAGACGCCTCTGACAAGCTCGAGGCCGTCTTCGCCGGCCTCAGCCAGACCGATCACTTCTTCGAGCCAGGTCGTGCCCGAGGTCTTCACGTGCACGCCGGCGCCGGTGGCACGCAGCGTGCGCCGGATAGCAGGGAAGATCGAGAACTTGTCGCTGCCCGAGTGCACGCTGAGCTTGAGGCCCTCCGGTAGCCCGAAGGCCTTCACGGCGTACCCGAGAACGGCGACGTCGTCGGCGAACTCCCGCTCGAACCGGGCGACGTCGCCGACATAGTCGATACCCTTGTTGAAGCGGCCGCTGAAGCGCGGCGCGATCGTCTGCGCGGGGATTCCCGCGTCCGCGATCGCGGCCAGGATCAGCAGCAGCTCGGTGGGAGTCTGGGGCGTGTCGGTCTCGTCCATCGAGACCTCGGTGACGAAGGCTGCCTCGCCGCGAACGTCGAGAATGCGACCGTAGATGCGGGCGGCCTCGCCGACGGCGTGGAGATACTTGGCCGCCGTGCGCTCGGCCACGTCTCTCGTGATCGCGGGCGGCTCAGCGACGCCCGGGATCTCGAGCCTCCCGATGAGGTCGGCGTGACGGTCGAGGAACCCCTCGACGATGCCGGCCTCGGGGGGCTTGCCGATCGCGCCCGCCACGTCGAGTGTGAAAAAGTCCGACGTGGCGATGAAGCGCTCGACCGTCTCGAGTGTGACGTGGTCGGCATCGACGAAGTAGGACGACTGCCAGCCGAGCGCGCGAACGGCCCGGTCGGCGGCTGTGCGCACGCTGGCCGGCTCCGACCCGACGGCCTCGTGCTCACGGTTCGACTTGTTCCAGACCGGCACGACACTCACGCCGCGCTCCGCCGCGAGCGCGAACGCCTGCAGCTGCGCCTCGGCTTCGTGTGCGAACCGATCGCCCACCCCGAGCGAGTAGCGGCCCAGCGTCATGGCTCGTGCGTTCTTCACTGCTGCCTGTGTCACGTCGAATTGTGGAGCCGGCTCCGGGGAGTCCCTACTTCACATCCGGATTCGGGAGCATGAAGTCGCGGATCACGGCGACGAGGTCGTGGTAGGACTCGATGAAGTTCCTCAGCGTCCGGGCCGTCGGGCCGTAGGCGTCGAACTCCTCAGACGTCATCCCATCGACGTCGTAGGCGCGCCTGAAGTCGGGGAACCTGCGGTAGAGCTGGTCGACCACCGGCTGCGCCACGGGGTCGTCCATGCGCGGCACGACCGCGATGTCGGAGTCGTTGAAGAGGCGCTGCCAGCTGTAGGGGATCGTCAGCACGACGTCGCCGCCGATGAGCTCCGACCAGTGCAGGTGGTGACGGTACGCCGCGGCCAGCAGCCGGGTGCGATAGCCGCGCTCGCGGAAGATGCCATACGCCTTCTTCATGCAGGCGATGCCCGCCCAGTGCTCGATGCCCGGGTCGGCCACCACGCCGTCGCGCTTCACGAGCGCCTGCATCCAGTCGTCGAGGCGGCCGACCATCAGCGTGCAGACGGGCGTCATCGACGCGACGTCCTCGCCGGCCGCCTCGCGGCGCTGCAGCCCGCGCTCGACCGCCTCGGCCACCGCGAGCGCCTGCGGCACGGTGAAGCAGACCGTCGCGTTGATAGTGACGCCGGCCGCCGTCGCCTCTTCGATGGCCTGCACTCCCGCGTGGGTCACGGGGATCTTGACCTGCATGTTCACAGCGAGGGTGCTGAAGCGCACGGCCTGCTCGGCGATGCGCGCGGCGTCGCGGTAGAACCGCGGGTCGGTCTGGATCGAGAGGCGCCCTTTTCTGCCGCCTTCGCGCTCGAAGACTGGGAGCAGCAGCTCGGCGCCGCGCATCGCCATCTCCTCGATCAGTCGCCAGGTGATCTCGTCCTCGGTCCAGGTCGGGTTCTCGGCGACGATCTCGGCGATCCGCTCACGCCAGAGGTGCATCTCCTTCTTCAGCACCGCGCCGACGATCGTCGGGTTGGTCGTCGCCCCCACGGCTCCACGCTCTATCGCGTAGGTCAGCTCCTCGACGGAGCACGAGTCGTTCCAGTAGTCGGTGGCTGTCGTTGAGGCGGTCTGGTACAGCGGGCCCTTGCCCGCGCCCGCCTGGGCGGGGTCCGGCAGTGACGCCGTAGCGGAATCGGGTGTTCTTTCGGACATCTTGTCTCCTCCGGATACGGGGGTCGGCACTCCTGTCGGTATGCCGCCGCTCCCGAGTGCATCATTGGCTAACGAGTGTAGAGCATGTGGTCGCGGTCGACCAGAAACGTGTGGCCGTTCTCGAGGGTCAGGCGGGAATGGCGTGCCTTGCGTTCGATCGCACGCCGCGAGTCCTCGTGGTCGCCCGTCTCAGCTGCTCATGGGCACGGTCTGCACGGCCGCGCCCCCTTTTGCATTTCCGTACCTAACTGAGAGCGCTTGCGACGGTGTGGTGCCTTGCCTTGGTGCCTCTTGCGCAGTGTACAATGGCATGAAACAACGTGCAAGGGGGCCGGCATTGTCTACTGACCGCATCGGGCAGAACCTCGTCGAGATCTCACCGGGCCGCTGGAAGGTCACGGTCAATCTGCCGGCGAGCGCGAACCCCGATCACAAGCGCCACCGGCGCGTAGCGTATGTGACCGGCGGCAAGCGTGCGGCCGAACAGAAGCGCCGCGAGTTGCTCACACAGCGCGACGCGGGCAAGCTGAAGCCGCGAACGGCGGGGACGGTCGACGAGTACCTGCATCGGTGGCTGGAGGGCAAGCGTTCCAAGGTGGCGCCGCGCACCGCGGCCCGCTGGCAGGGGTTGATCAACAACCAGGTCGCGCCCTACATCGGGGAGACGCTCCTGCGCGACGTACGGCCGGCGACCCTGCGCGACCTCTACGCCAGTCTGCAAACCGAGGGCCTGAGCGGCACGACCCGGCACAAGACCCACGCCCTGCTCCGGCTGGCCTTCGGCAACGCCGTCCGCTATCAGGAGATGAGCGCGAACCCCTGTCTCGGCGTGCCTGCCGACGACGTCCCGAGCGACGACACGCCCGAGGCTCGCGTCCTGGACGAGGACGGCGCGAACGAGCTCCTAGAGGCCCTCGCCGGCATGCCGATCTACACGCCCGTCCTCGTAGCCCTCGACTGCGGCCTGCGGCGAAGTGAACTGCTCGCCCTGCACTGGGCCGACGTCGACCTTGGCGAACGTTCCCTCGTCGTGCGCGCCGCCGTAGAGGAGGACGGCAAAACGCTCCGTACGCCCAAGACGGGCCGGGCACGGGTGGTGCGGCTCACCGGGCGCGCGACGGCCGCCCTGGAGGCCCACAGGCGTCGACAGGCCGAATTGCGCCTGGCACTGGCCAATCGCTGGGTCGATCGCGGCCTCGTGTTCCCGCAAGAGAGCGATCGCCGGTCCCCCGCCGGCCGGATCTGGCGCCCCGGGTCGTTCAGCCGGGCGTTTCGCGAGGCGAGTCGCGGTGCCGGCTTCGTCATCGGCCTGCACACCCTGCGGCACACCCACGCGACGACGATGCTGCGCGCCGGGGTGGACCCTCGAGTGGTCGCCGACCGGCTCGGGCACGCCACCACGCGACAGACGCAAGACACCTACCAGCACGTCCTGGCCGACCACCAGCGCGAAGCCGTCGAAGCCTACGAGAACAGGATGCTGCGCAAACGGGACGGGCCTGAAAGTCTGCCGAATCGGCAAGACAGTCCAGCCTCGCACTGACATGTCGCACGCCTGAAAGTCTGCCGAATCGGAAGCGGTCGGGTGTCCGAACGGCGCGGGAGGTGTCCGATCGGTTTAGTTCTTGCGCGGCGCCCCCACCTAAGTGCAACCCCCGGGCCTCGTATACTCATCACGACAACAGATTAAAAGGCACCCCCGAGACCTTGAGAGGGACCAAGGGGGTGCCGGACCCGGAGGTCCATGGTGAACGATACTCGTTCCGCCGCGCCCGACCAAGTGCCCGTTCGCGATCCCATCCTCGTCGACGAGATCGAAGCGTCGCGCCTTTGTGGTGTCAGCCGGCCCACCTTCCGGAAATGGGCCGACGAAGGGCGCGTCACCCGCATCCCGCTGCCTGCGAACCTGCGTCGGAATCTCTACCGCCTGGCCGACCTCGAGGCCTTTGTGGACGCGCTCGCCGGCGGGCCCATGACTCACAAGGCCTAGGCCGCCGTCATGCCCCCGACCCCCGGAGCCACCGTCGACGACATCGTAGGCCGTCTAGACGGCGCCAAGCGCGTCAGCGACGGCTATATGGTGCGCTGCCCCTGCCACGACGATCGCACGCCGTCCCTGCACGTCTGGGCCGACGAGGCGGGCGCGGCGGCCTGGGACTGCAAGGCCGGCTGCGAGTGGCTGACCGTCACCGCCGAACTCGAGCGGCGCGGGCTCGACGTCGGCGGGCGCGTGTCCCATCGCCGCACAAGCGCGGCATCAGCCGAGACCCCCGTCAACCCGTTCGTGGACCGCTGGACGCCGTGCGGGCCCGCGACAGAGACCTACCCCTACACCGACGCCCGGTGCCGCCTGCTGTACTGCGTCTGCCGCACGACCGACAAACAGTTCCCCGTCTGGCGCCCTGACCGCACCAGCAAGCGTGGCAAGGCCTGGCACGTCAAAGGCTTCGTCGGCCCCGTGCTCTACCACCTGCCGCGACTGCTGGTCGGCGTCGCCGCTCACCAGACCATCTACGTTGTCGACGGAGAAAAGGACGTCGAAGCGCTGGAGAGGGCCGGCCGGTACGCCACCACTGACCCGCACTGGGCCGGCGGCTGGGCCAAGCATCCCGAGTACGCCGCCTGGCTCACCGGCGCCGACGTCGTCGTGGTCGCCGACAAAGATGATGGCAAAGGCCGTCGCCAGGCCGACGCGATCGCCGCCGCTCTCAAGGCGGCATCATGACGGCGACGGTGCGCGTCGTGGAGGCGCGCGTCGGCAAAGACGTTTCCGACCACCTGGCCGCCGGCTACGGCATCGAGGATCTCGTGCCGGTCGACGAAACCGGCCTGTCACCCATCCGCGCGTCGTTCATGACAGGCCCCGAGCTCGCCGCCGCCCAAGACGAGGCAATCGCCTGGATTCATGCCGACTACCTCGCCGCCAGCACGACGACGCAGCTCTCAGGTGCGCCCAAGCTCGCCGGCAAGACGACGTTCGCGCTCTGCCTGGCCGACGCCGTTGCCAGGGGCGCGGAGTTCATCGGCCGCCCCACCAAGAAAGGCGTCGTCGTCTACCTCACCGAGCAGACCAAGGGCAGCTTCAAGATGAGCGCCCGCCGGACCGGCGTCCTGGCGAACCCCGACGTTCACCTACTGCTGCGATCGCTCGTCTGGTCGCACGAGTGGGCGGACATCATCCGCGAGGCCATCGCCTATTGCCTGGAGATCGGCGCCGTCCTGCTCATTATCGACACGCTGGGCCGCTGGGCCAGTCTGTTAGGTGACACCGAAAACGACTCCGGCCCGGCCCTGGAGATCATGCAACCGCTCGACGAGGCCGCGGCCGCCGGCCTGGCCGTCCTGGTCGTCCGCCACGATCGCAAAGACGCTAGCGGGAACATCGTTGATGCCGGCCGCGGCTCGAACGCCTACGCCGGCGCCTTCGACCAACTGCTCTCGCTCAAGAGAGTCGGCGGCGCCGGCCACGACAACCGCCGCAAGCTCTGCTCGGAAGGCCGCTTCGAGGAAACGCCGCGCGAACTCGTCGTCGAGTACGTCGGCGGGACCTTCGTCGACCGTGGCACCGAGGCCAACGTCGAGAGCGCCGAAGTGAGCGCCACAGTCCTGGCCGTCCTGGCCGATGCCGATGAGGCCCGCACCTTCGACCACCTGCTGGAGGCCTGCGGCGGGCCGGCGCGGGAGACCACCTTGCAGCGCGTACTCGGCACGGAGGGCAATCCCGACAAGGGCAAGGCGCCGAGCGGGCTCGTGGGCGACGGTCTGGTACTCCGTCGCAAGGGCGCCGGCGCCGCTTCCGCGAAGGCGTACGGCTACTGGCTCCCGGGCACCTCCACAGACACCGAGCCGTCACAACTCCCCATACCTGTCGACCGTGGGGAGTTGGACTCCCCATGCTCCGCGACTGTAGAGGCTGGCCTGCTCCCGTCTGCGCGCCCAACAGGCGCAGACAGGGGAGCCGTTCCAGACAGTTCCCCAACTCCCCACGGTCCGGGTCCTATAGGTGGGGAGAAAGCAAACAGGCTCGAATCGCCGCCTCGTGGGGAGTTGCCATGAGCCGCCCCGCCAAGGGACTTCAGGGCACGGGCGGCAACTACATCCCGAAGGTGCTCGCCCTTAGCCTGGCCGCGACACTCGAACCCGGCACCGTCTCCGCCATCCTCGTGACACACGACGATTGGTGCGCGATCTATCGGGGCGGTTGCTGCGACTGTGACCCCGACGTCTCGATCAAGACGGCCGCCGAAGCCCTGGCCGAAGAGACGAGGAACTGATGAACCCACCGACCAAAGGAGCCGCCACATGAACGCGAACGACACCGCCAAGAATGCCGCCACCGACAAGGGAGCCGCTATGACCAGCATGAGTGACACGAACGGCGCCGTCACACCGCGTTTTCCCGAGGCTTCTCAGCTTCAGGATCTCGTCGTCGCCGCGCAGCATGCCTTCGACAACCTCAGGGCCGTCGTGGTGCACCCCGACGACGCGCCCCGCGACGGGTACAGCCTGTTCGTCGCGGTGAACCTTTTCAATTCCCGGTTCTTCGCAGCCATGCCCGGTTTTCTGGACGGGTTGGCGGGCCTGCACGGATTGCTGCCGGGCGGGTCGGGAAGCGAAGAGTGCGACTACACCGCCTTGGTGCCGAGCTTCCCCGAGCCGCTGGAACTGAGCAACCTGGCAGCCATGGCCTTAAACTCTCTAGCGGCCCTTGAGAAGGCGGTGCCCTCACCCCACTACTTCAGTGACTGGCAGGTCCCGGAGCCCGAAGGATACGCTGCGGTCCTGTGCCTCGCCGTGGGCGTAAGGATCTGGAACGCGTCGGCACTCGAGGTCAAGACCGGGTTGGAATACCTTCTCGGGGCTCTGCCGGCGCCGACCGTGGAACTACGCCACGGGGTCCACCCGGTGAAGAACTGGCAGCCGAAGTCGTCGGACGACGTAGGCGACGACGACATTCCGTTCTGATGAACCAAAGCCGCCATGCCGCCGCACCGCCCGGCTGAGTGCGGCGTCGGCCACTCGCTTTCGCCGGTCGAAAAGAGGCCACTTTTTGAGACGTCGAATGTCTCAAAATCTGCGCTGCTCACCGCCTACCTACGCCGCCGCGAGCGCTTCCGCCGATGCCTGAGCTGGGCCATGTCGAGCCAGTGGAACGCCGACGACGGCGGGGGCTGCGGCGAGTGCGACGCCTGCCGCATTTTGAGGCCATGGGATAATTGAGATAGATGGCTCGCTTGGCGGCTTCCATCTAGGCGACGGCGACCGGCTCACCCCGGCGCCGTCGCCGGCAAAGTTCATGCAGATTGCGCCCGGCGGGGCGGGAACTTGTGGTCACTTTGACCACAAGTTAGGTCCGTTCGTTCGCCCGGTCACAACGCGGCACCAGTTTGAACACGGGTCGGCTTGTCCTTTTCACTGAAGTCATGGAGCCCACGCGGACCTGCCCGTGAAAAGAGGTTCGCACGCCCGCCGCCGATCCAATGGCGCCCTTCGGGGCGTTGACGGCGGGACCTACAGACAGCGCGGCCCACACGGCCGCTGCACGACGCAGACCCAGCAACGCAACACTCGAATCGGCGAACGACCCGGACCGACACTTGGACCGCGCCGGACGCGCTCACCGCGAGGCCACTGTAGACAGGTGTCTACACCCGGACTCGCCGCCGAGCTGACGTCCACTCGGCCCACCCCGTCGGCACCACTCATAGCCCACTTCGCGCCGCTACGTGCTGGCATCCCGCACAGGAACGAACCAAGGATGCCCAGACATGGACGCCAAACAGACCCACGAAGCATACAGACGCGCCGTCGAACAGGCCCGCAACGACAACCTTGACGTTGCCAGCCAGACCCGCGCGATGGAAGACGTCGTCAAGTACCGCAACGCCCTCGACGAGATCCTGCTGTCCGACCGCGAGGCCAAAGAGGACAACGAAGCTCGCGCCAACGCCGAGCGCATCGCCTGGGGCGTTCAGGCAGACGCTCCGCAGGGCAACGGCCCGACGGTTGAGGAACGCTATCGCACGTGGTGCAAGGCTGGTTCACCCGGCACGTTCCGCATCGCTGTGATGCCCGACATGGCCGCCGATCTACGCGCCTGCGGCAACGATCGCTGCACCGTGTCCTACCGGCACGACCAAGAGCGGCCCATCATCGAAGGCATCGGCGATTGGACCGATTTCGCCGAGAAGCCGACCGCGGCCGACCGGCAGAAGCGTACATCTATCCTTAGTACGGATGCTGGAACAGTGTACAGTTCGTACCTGGCCCCCGCGCGCACGCAGAAAAGCCTGGCGTATCACCTCAATCTGCTCAGCGGTGTGATCGCCAGCGGTTGCGAGATCGTCCAAACACCGGATATGGCCCCGTTATATCTCCCAGAACTTTCTACCGATGCAGCTTCCCAGAAAACGGCTGAAGGTTCTCCCGCCACGATCACAAACCCGGTGCTCGGACGCACGGAACTTGACGCATACAGGTACGACTTGATGTTCCAAGTTTCAACCGAGATGCTCCAGTCGTCGATCATCGACATGGTGCCTGAACTCCAGAACATGAGCTCGCGCGCAATCGCCACGGCGCTTGCTACCGTCTACGCCCAGGGCGACGGTTCCGGTCATCCGCTGGGCATCGCCGGCAGCACCACGACCACGATTGCAGGCGTTACGGCGTCGGGTGCCACATCGTTCACCCTTGGCGACTTAATTACGCTATATCAGAGCGTAATCCCGGCGTATCAGGCCAATGGCGCGTGGCTGTTCAGCACGGACGCCTTCACTCTGCTCATGAACCTTGTTAACGACGATGGCACGTACTACCTAATGCCGAGTGTCTCTGCCGGAGCGGCTGATCATCTTCTCGGCAAGCCAATGCGGGTTGATGGTTTCTTGCCGGCCATGGCTTCCACAGTCAAAGGCCCCGTGCTTTTCGGCTCGTGGGACGCGATGAAGATCAGGCTCTGTGGGCCTCAGGTATTCGAGGCATCAGAGGAGTTTGCGTTTTCGAGCTTCCTCACGACCTTCCGCGGATGTGTTTGGACCGATAGTAGGCTTGGCTTAGTAGGCAGTGGCGCCGGCCCGATCAAGCACATGCTCATGAAGACCTGACCTAACCCTCAAGGATGCCCCACGAGGGCATGGGAACGCGCTGTGGTGGTCTGGTGCCTCTCGCCACCACAGCGCGCGTCCCGCCACCTTCACGCCGCCAGGAGCGACCATGACACTGACCAAGACAAGACTGCGGACCCACACACTAGACCAAGTCGCCTATTGCCTTACCTGTCGACACGCCGTAGATGATGCACTCGAGCGCGACTGTCCAGACGACGAGGTGCTCCGGTGTACCACCTGCGGAGACAGACTCGAACTGGCGGTTGAGATCGTGTCGATGGTCGACACATCAGGTATCGACATGCCGAAGATTCTTGCCGACCTAAGAAAAGAACATGGTCTGTCCATCGACCAACTGCCCGATGACGCGATGACGTGCAAGTCGATTACGTGTTCGTGTTACGAGGTAGTCGGCGCCGACGACGACGAGACGCGACCGTTGTGAGGCAGGCGACGAGTGCCAGTCAGTGACACCCCCATCGGGGTGGCCAACTACTTGGGTCGTACCTCTGCGCATGCGGTCGGGTCCAGCCGCGTGGCATCGCGCAGTCGTCGCCCTGTCCCGTCACCAGCAAACGAAGGATGGTCGCCATGACCATGCGGAAACCTACTGAGTTGCGGGCCGTCGAAGGCAACGCCGGCCACCGCCCGCTGCCCAAGTCGCCGAAGTACCCGCCGCTGATGGACGACTGCCCGCGCGGGATGCCCCGCGAAGGTAAGCGGGCCTGGCAGCGCGTGACGGCGGCGCTCGAACACAGTACGACCCTGCAAGCGTCCGACTATCACGCCCTCGTGGCTCTCTGCGAGTCGTGGGCCGTCTACCGCGCCGCCATCCGCGACGTGCTGAAGCGCGGCCCGGTCGTGGCCGGCGCCCGCTCAGGCGACCTCGTCCGCAACCCCTCGTGGATCATCGCCGCTCAGGCGCTCGCCATTTTCACCGGCCTGGCCGCCCGCTTCGGCCTCACGCCGGTCGATCGTGCGAAGATCGAAGCTGACCACTTCGACCCCAAGCCGACCGTCCTGGACGAGATCCTCGCCCGGAACGCGAGGCCGCGCCGCGACTAGGAGGACGTGACCATGACGGCCAAGCCGAAACCACCGCAGACGATCGACGAGAAGCTCGACGAGGTCATCGACCTGCTGTACGGCGTGCTGGTCAAGCTGGACGCGCTGGAGGTAGAGATTCAGGGGCGCGACTAGTGGCCTACCACCCCGAACCCGGCGACCTCGACCTCGACGGCTGGGAACCTGCGCCCGTCAAGCCGTTCTGGGCGCTCACGAACGACCAGCGCCGCAACCTGCGACGCGACGCCTTCGACAAGGCGCTAGAGACCGTCCAGCGCCGCGGCGCCGATCCCGAAGCGCTACGGCCCGGCTTCGTGGCGGCCTTCGATCCTGAGCGCTGGCCCGTGGTCGAAAGGTGGCTGCGGGGTAGGTGCCCGTGAGCGCTACCTTCTACCGCTTGATGAATGGCGACCGCTCGCCGTTCCGTGACTGCGCTTGGGTCCGCGACTGCGCTTGGTCGCTGCCGCAGGGCAACCGACCAGGGCGCTGGATGCCGAAGGTCGCCGGGCCTTACTGGTACTGCCGCAACCTGGACGACGTGCTCTATTGGGCCACGGGGGATCTCTACGAGGTCGAGGTGCGGGGCGTGAAAACCGAACACGATTGCGAGGGTATCGCCGAGCAGGTGCGCCTGGTGCGTCGCGTCCCGGCGTGGAACGAGGACACCCTGCGCCTCTTCATCGCCGACTGTCGGGCCCTGTCGCTTCGCTACGCCGGGACGCCCGGCAAGGCCCAGCGTACGGCCGAAAAGGCGGCCCGCTGGCATGTCAAGGGATGGAGAGACGCCCTCTACGTCGTGCGCAGCGTCGCAGTCGCCGCCGGATACGCGACCGGGGGGCGCGGCGCTTACCGTGCCACAACCGCCACGGTAGCCGAACAGGTCGCCCTGCTCGGGCGCTACCTGGCCGGCGAGCCGGGGCCGCTGGTATAGAAACGCGAAAGGCCCTTTCGGGCCTCTCGCGGTGTTCTGGTGGGAAGGGTTCTGCCTACGTCGTGACGGGTTCTGCCTGCGTCTCCACTGGGGGGTGTGCGTGCTGGCAAGCTGGCTCGGGGTGCTCGGGCGCGGGGACTGTGTGTATCTGCGGGGATCCCGCGCCGCCTCCGTAAGTGTCGAGTGCGTCTAGCAAGCTGACCTCCTCTTCGTTGAGTGTCCAGCCGAGCGCCCGCACGATCTCCCGGACAGACTCGACTTGCTGGCGATAGCGCTCCCACGTGCCGAAGCGCGCGAGGTGACGGCCCGAGGCGCTCCAACGCCGCTGAAACTCGGCGATGTAAGCGGCGTAGCGGTCGAAGTCCTCGCGGGATGTCAGATCGACGTACAGGCCGTTGTCGACGCCCTGCTCGTCAGTCCAGTCCTCGAGCCACAGGCGCTCGTCTACGCCCCTGATGATGCCCTGGCCGTGGTAGTGGTTCCAGTCAGGCAGGCAGAGCTCTAGTCGGCGCGTGGTCGGCGCCGTGAGCCTTTCGGGGTGGTCGTCTGGGAGTCGATCGGTCTGTGTCATGGTCAACCTCCTACGGTTGTGGTGCCTGTCGTGGTGCCTAAGTTCCTAGGCGTCACGCTCGGTCGGGCGCAAGGCATGGCACGCAGTTTGAGCCTGCTGCACGGTCTAACCCGGTCTGCACGGCCGCGCTCTTCTTGCCGTTGCGGTCGACCGAGTAGATCTCGATCTGTCCGCTGCGGTGCTGCAGATCCACGACGTAGTTCACGATGATCGTGCCGCGCAGCCGCGCGGCGGTCACGTCCGTCGCGGTGAAGTTCTCGTGGGCGTAGCCAGGGACGCTCGTTATCCACACTGCCGGGGACAGGTGGCCGGTCGGCAGCTTGTTGGTGTCGACGACGCGGTCGGAGGTGGTGCAAGGGTTGACGAAGTGCACACCGGCGCCGGTCTCGGACGGGCTTCCGAGTTGCTGCGTGAGCCACTCCCTCGCCACAGCGACCGACCCCGGCAGCGATGTCGGCGCGGCGTTCTGCACGTCCATCCGGCAGCTCTGCACCTGTGTCGTCAAGTTGCGCGCGTTGGCGGTGAGCAGCACGTCCTGGGCCTTGCTGGCCTGGGTCGCGTACACCGGACCGGCGATGACGCACAGAAGGCCGATGATCGCCACGACGATCAGCAATTCGAAGAGAGTGAACCCGCGTTCGTCCTGGAGTCGTCCCATGGTAGCCTCCCGCGTCGTTGCCTCTCTGTGAGAATCGGGCTACCGGTTCCCGAGCATCATGGGTAGAAGTCCCTAATCTCGTGGCGCCCCCTACCCTTCGTTGGGCGGCTGGCCGATGAGCACGGGCCGGTGCCCCCGTTCAACGAGAAGAAAACGCTCTAGAGAAGCGATGAATCGACCGACAGATGTCGAAGCGTTCAAGACTGCGTTGGCCTGGATGCCAAAGCCCAAGGCCCCGGCCCCGTCTGCGGTGGCTTCCTTTCCCCCTCCTATAGCCACTCACCAGGCGGGGCCGGTCCACGTCCGGTGAGCGTCAACCAGGACGGCCGCGCGAGGCCCCAGAACGGTCGCGGGCGAGTCGCTGGGTGCTAAGCTGGTTGAGCGCTCCGGCTTCCTTTGGTGCCCCCCGGGGGGCGCTCCCACGCTCGGGAAGGGAAGAGACTAGAGATGCCAAGCGAACGGCAGCCATGAGAAGACGGCTGAAAATGGACGTGCTGAAGCCCAGCACCGAGTGGTGCTGGCCGTATGGTCCGCCAGAGGTCAGGCATCCCGGTGGAAGCCTCAACTCACTCGCTCGGGCGCTCGTCGTCGCAGACAGCGGGGCGCTGCTCGTCTATCGGGACTGGGGGTATGTCCTGCGATGGGTGGACGGGCTACCGAGACCGGAAGACGAGGACGCTGCACGAGCCATCCGCCGGTACGAACTGGCTCCTCGGGACCAGGATCAGGCCGCGTCAAAGGCGGACGAGAGACGCAGCCTGCCCGGGCCATTCTTCGATGTGGTGACGCTGACCCGTGAGGATCGGGGAGCCGACTTGTCAGACGCCGACACAACGAGCATTCGGGACGTCATCTGGTGGCTACTGTCAAAGGCCGCAGCGGCTTTGGACGCAATCGGCTGACGCCTGGAGTCCCGGGCGTTGCTTCGTTCGAGGCGGGAGTAGACTGGTGCCGTCTACCGGGGAGGTAGCGATGCCTCAAGAACGATACGCACTCACTCATCTTGAGATCGGCGGCCTGGACGTGCCGTTGGCCTCGGGGAAGATCACAAGAGGCGCCACCGCCATGCTCTGGGAGGTGGGAGCAGAGGCGGTCCCACCGGAGAGCCTCCCGGGTCTTCTCGCCGCCCTCGGCCCCGACGCCAAGGATACGCTGCTCGAGTTCACCGACGACCAGGGGGCATCGCACCAGGCCCGCTGTCACGTACTGAGGCGCGCGAAGGACGACCCCGGGTTCAACCTGCACGAAGGCACGTTGACCTTCAGTTTCGAGGGCTCGCTCGAGTAGCGCGGCCGGTCAGGTTTGCGGCCGCCGCCGCGTCACGAGCCGCACCTGCTCGAGCGGCGAGAGCTCGCCGGAGCGCGGTCTTGAGCCTTTCGCGGCGAGACATAAGGGCACGAGGGGCACCTTTCGTCCCCGCATCGCTCGCCCACTCCTTGAAGCGCACGGACGGTTGATTGCCCGCTCCTCAGCCTTTGGAGCTAGAGAAGAAGAGAGAACTGGCCGATAAACCACCTGCCATTGCTTGCCTTACAGACCCACATCTCAGGAGAACAGAAAGCCCGATGCGTACTTCCCGAATTGCCTGCGTTTTCGTTGGAGCTGGTCTGCTGGCCGCTGTCTGTGGGTGCGGCGCCGCCAAGTCCGGCACCGCGACGACCAGTACTCCGAGCACTCCGGCGACCACCAGTTCCTACACTCTGATACAGGAGCCACAAGCGGGCTACCAGCCCATCTACAGGTTCATCTCGGCGGCCAAGAAGACCCTCGACATGACCATGTATTCGCTGTCCGACTTAAAGGCCGAGGCCGCCCTCGTTGCCGATGCGAAGCGAGGCGTGGCAGTCAGGGTGCTGTTTGACTCGGATCCCGCCGGCGGCGGCGGCCGCTCGGTGAACGGGGCGGCCTACAACGAGCTGAAAACCAATGGCGTCAGCGTGAAATGGTCATGGCCCGGCGTACTGTGGCACCAGAAGAGCATCGTCCAGGACCGTGCCGCGGTAGCCGTCATGACGTGCAATCTCTACGCGCCCGACTACCCCGCGCTGCGGGACTACGCGGTCATCACCGACAACCCCGCCACCGTGTCCGGTGTCGAAGCTACGTTCAACGCCGATTTCGGCAACACCAGCACTCCTCCTACGGCGGGTGTTGCGCCCGCGGGTTCAGAGTTGGTCTGGTCACCAGGCGCCCAGAGCGGATTGGTCAACCTGATCAGGTCGGCCCGTTCGGGCACCACGCTCTACGCCGAGGACGAGCAGCTGGACAGCCCGGCCATCGAGCAGGCGTTCGTGGCGGCCGCCGGGAGGGGAGTCACGGTCGATCTGACCATGACGTATGCCCCTGCCTATGTCGCCGGGTTCAAGACCCTCGCGACCGGTGGGGTGCACGTGAGCCTGTACCACGGCGATACGCCGCTCTACATCCACGCCAAGGCCATCTCGGTCAACGACACTACCGTGTACGCAGGCAGCAGTAACTTCACCACCGCAATGACCAATGACGATCGTAATGCGGGGATCATCACCACCGACCCGACCGTGGTCCGCGGCATCACCGCGACTATGGCAAGCGATTTTGCGGGCGCCACCCCGTACTGACCAGGCCGACGAGGACTACGGCCATGTGGGCTTCTACGCCTCCTTCGACGCAGCGGCCCGATCAGCTCCAGAATGCGGCAAGTTCGGCCGCGTGGGCCTTGCCGACCGTTCGTCCGGCGCGCGCAGATGGTCCGCGGCTGGCGGGTGACAGGGGGTTCGAGCCGAATGCCTCCAGCGAAGCTGCATCGGCATGCACCACACGAACCTCGGCTGGCTTGAGCAGCTCGATCTCGTCTTCCAGGCTGCCCGACGGCTGGGGTGCATCCGCCAGGGAGGGGGTGATGACAAGGACACGGTCGCATCCGGTAGCCAGGTCGGCGTTCGTGCCCGAGCGCATGCCGCCGTCGATGTAGCGATGTCCGCCAATGCTAACTGGCGGCCAGACACCCGGAACCGCGCAGCTGGCGGCAACGGCATCGACCAGTGCAACCCCCGAGGCCCGTGTGAAGATCACAAGCCCTCCCGTCTGGGCATCAACGGCGGGTATGAGAAGTGCTTGATCGGGCCAGGCATGGACGGGCAATCGCGCGGCAATCGCGGCGCGGCGAGCCGCTTCGTCGACCGTCGGGGTAGCGAGGGCAAGCGCACCGATCCGTCGTCGCGTCTCCGCGGCCGTGGTTGCCCCGGCGGCAGCTTGGCCGAAGCGGGCCATCAGGCTCTGCAGATCGACGTCGACCTCAAGCTCGCTGGTGGTCTCGCTTAGCTGAGCGTCGTAGAGATCGCCCAGAGGAGTTCGGCCGGTGATCTGCGCGGCAACCGCCGCACCGGCTGAAGTGCCCAAGATGACGTCCGCGGCGACGAGACTTGAATACACTTCAGGTTCGATGTCCTGGATGCCGCGCAGGATGCCGATTTCCCAGGCGATACCAGCCACACCCCCGCCAGCCAAAACCATCGCCCGCTTCATCGTGCTCCCTTCGTTTGTGTGTCGTTGAGGTCCGCATCCTCAAAGTGCGGCGCCCAGTCGATACTACTAGTGTCGCATGCTGAAGCTGGAGGTTTGAAGTTGGAGTCGCCGCCGCCTTCGACCTCGCGGCGTTTGGCATCGACCCTCGACCGTGTCACGCTACAGGCGACGATCCGCCCTGGATCGCGCAGTGCAAGGAGAGCGCATGGGCACAGAAGTGCCGTCCGACAGCGCGGGTCAGGCCACCTGGATAGGCGAGGCGATCGCTCGGCTCTGCGACTCCGCGCACAACAGCCTCGGCATGCCACAGGCCGAGCCGGTGTTCGCTGCGCCACTTGTGGGCTTTGCCGCCGGCGACGATCCACTGTTCGAGGAGTTCAAGAAACATGTCGGCCCCTCTCATTGGACGCCCAGGGAGGCGTTCGCGCTGGCTTTCCCGGAACTGGCCACCAGCAGCGCCAACCTGACGGTCATCACCTGGATCCTGCCTCACACTCGACAGACCAAGCGCGATAACCGCAGACAGACGAGCCTGCCGGCAGAACGCTGGGTGCGGGCCAAGTTCGCCGGTGAGCAGTTCAACATCGCCTTGCGCGAGCACCTCGTGGCGGCGCTCGAGAAGGCCGGTGTTGCCGCCGTCGCCCCCACTCGCCTGCCGCAATGGTCGATGGCCGAAGTGACGAGCAACTGGTCCGAGCGCCACATCGCCTATGCGGCCGGGCTCGGCACCTTCGGCCTCTGTGACGGCCTCATCACGCCATTGGGCAAGGCCATGCGCTGCGGCTCGGTCGTGGCTCGCCTCTCTGCGCAGGCCACGCCACGCCCCTACAGCGACCACCACGCCTACTGCGAGTTCTTCTCTGAGAAGCGCTGTGACGCCTGCATCGGGCGATGCCCAGTGGGCGCCATCAGCGAACGGGGCCACGACAAGGTCAAGTGCCACGCCTACCTTGAACAGATCCGCCATGAGTTCATTGAGCCGCAGTTCGGCTTCTCGACCGATGCCTGCGGTCTCTGCCAGACCAAGGTGCCCTGCGAGTCTCACCTGCCTGGCCGCTCAAGGCGTCAGTAGCCGGCATCGATAGGCGAAGGCTTCACGGAGCTCGCCAGCCAACGTCGTCCACCGACGCTTCATGTTGCCGATGCGCGACGCCGCACGCTCACGCCATGCCAAGCGACGCCCCGAGCGCCGCGGCTTTCGCCAGCTCCTCCGGGCGATCGGCTACCTCGCCCTTCTCGTAGGCGCGTGCCAGCACGCTCCCGCCATAGGTCATGCCGAGGTAGCTGAGCGACCGGCGAAAGCTTCCCACGAGCGGCCCGCAACATGGCTCGCCCTCCTCTGAGGGCGCGACGAGCACGCCCTGCTTGCCCCGCAGCCCGCCGTTTGCGATAAAGGGGCGCAGGCGATCGATCAGCAGCTGCATCTTGGCCGTGGGCCCGTACCAATAGACGGGCGTAGCAAAGACGATCAGATCGGCGCTTTGGAGCAGGGCCTTGAAGTCGAACCCCGGGCGCCTGTGGCCACCTCAGCCGCTCTTGCCGGACAACGGCTCGGAGAGGTGTGCGCGATGGCCTTCGGTCGCCTCGGCCAAGCTCGTGAGCACCGCTGCCAGCTCAGGTGAGTCGCCCTCGCAGACGGTGAAGACCTGCGATTCGATGAGGCCGTCCTCGAGCTTGAGCGCCAGACGAAAGGCTCCCAGAAGGCCGACGCCCGCCACGGAGGCCGTGCGCACGATGGAGCGCAACCGCACCGTCTCGGCACGCACCTCATCGAGTCGGAACCGCCGGGCATCGACGAACGGGCCAAGCTCGTCCGTGCGCTTCGCTAAGGAGCGCAGCAGGGCGGCATGCCCGTATTCTTCGCCCGCGAGCGTGCGCCACAGCTCGACCGTAGGATAGAGGTCGGCATAGGCGGTATAGAGGGCGCCCAAGGTCTCTTCGTGTTCCGCCAGCGCGTCGATGACGGCCACGGGATCGTTGTCTGCTTCCATCGTCTCACCTCTTATGGCATCGTAGTCAACAGTACCCTAGGGCTCATGCAAGCGGCGATGTCCGCAGCGGATGGCCTCTCGACATCGTGGCGTTCACACCCGCGTCGACCGCGCAGGAGGTGCAAAGCTATCACTGGTCCCGCCGTCCCCGACTCCAACGCGGTGGCCCCGGCCCCCCTTGTGCAGCGACTGCGCGCCCGTCGCTGGCGGCTGACGCCGCAGCGCCGAGCGATCGTGGCGGCCCTCGATGCCACCGGCGGTCACTTCTCGGCCGAGGAGGTGCGCGCCATGGCAAGCACGAGCCGTGTGCCGATCTCGCTGGCCACCGTCTACAACACCCTCAAGGCGCTGGTCGAGATGGGCGAGCTCGGCGAGGTGCGCCTCGCTCGGGGCGCGACCAGGTTCGATACCAACAGCGCGCCCCACGGCCATTTGGCCTGCAGATCGTGTGAACTCCTTATCGACGTCGATCTGGGCGAGCTCGGGGGCGTCGATTTCGCGGCGGTAGGGCGCTCGGTGGCCGCCAGTCACGGCTTCGAGGCCGAGGGCATCGACGTCGTTGTCCGCGGCCGCTGTGACAACTGCGCGCGCCGCCAGTAAACTCACCCCCGTCTGCCGGCAGCCACGCACGGTAGCGACGACGGCTAGTCTCTGACCACCAGCCCCTCTCGCAGGCGTGCCACCGCGCTGGCGATCCGCTCACCGTAGTCCGCATCGGCAGCGCGAAAGTGCGCCACCGACCCCTCGACGATCTCGTCCTTCGACACCTGTGAGAGGCTGCCGGCGATGTTGGCGATCAGCCGGGCGCGCGCCGCCTCGTCCATGACGCGGTAGAGCGCGCCGGCCTGTACGAAGTCGTCGCCCCCGCGGTCGTCCCACTCGTAGGAGCCGCTCGTCCCGTCGCTCGCCAGAGGCATATGAAGAGGCTCGCCGGTCTGCACCGGCCCGTCGTAGCTGTTGGGCTCGTAGTTCTTGCTGAGGCCGGCGTTGCCGTCGAAGCGCATGAAGCCGTCGCGGCCGTAGTTGGCCACGGTGGCGGCGTGCGGGCTGTTCACGGGTAGCTGGGTGTGGTTGATGCCCAGGCGGTAGCGGTGCGCGTCACCGTAGGCGAACAGGCGCCCCTGCAGCATCTTGTCGGGCGACGGTCCGATCCCGGGCACGAAGTTGGCCGGGTCGAACGCCGCCTGTTCCACGTCTGCGAAGTAGTTCGCCGGGTTGCGCGCGAGGGTCAGCTTGCCGACCTCGCGCAGCGGGTAGTCGGCGTGCGGCCACACCTTGGTCACGTCGAAGGGATTGAGACGGTAGGTCTTCGCCTCGGCGGTGGGCATGATCTGCACGTTGAGGGTCCAGCTCGGGAACTCNNCGATGCCCTGGTCGGTCTTGAAATGGTACTTGACGAAGAACTGCTCGCCGGCGGCGTTGACCCACTGGAAGGTGTGCGAGCCGTAGCCGTTCATGTGGCGGTAGCTGGCCGGGATGCCGCGGTCGCCGAACAGCCAGGTGAACATGTGAGTCGCCTCGGGCGAGAGGCTGAAGAAGTCCCAGACNNTCCTGGCGGTTGGTGTGCGGGTCGGGCTTCTGCGAGTGGATGAAGTCGGGGAACTTCAGCGGGTCGCGGATGAAGAAAATCGGCGTGTCGTTGCCGGTGAGGTCGTAGTTGCCTTCCTGGGTGTAGAACTTGACGGCGAAGCCGCGAGGGTCGCGCACTGCGTCCGCGGAACCGCGCCCACCGGCGACTGTGCTGAAGCGCACGAAGACCTCAGTCGTCTTGCCGATCTCGCCGAGGAATCGCGCTCGCGTGTAGGGCGTGACGTCCTGGGTCACTTCGAAGTGGCCGAAGGCGCCCGAGCCACGCGCGTGCACGATGCGCTCGGGGATGCGCTCGCGGTTGAAGCGCGCCAGTTTCTCGAGCAGGTGCATGTCCTGGACGAGCACCGGACCGCCGGGACCGGCCGTCTGCGAGTGCTGGTTGTCGGGGACGGGCGCCCCCGATTCGGTCGTCAGCCTCTGCCGATCGCTCACCTCTGACCTCCTTCTGGTCCAAAGGGCCGTGTAGCCGCGATGCTGTAGTCTAGAATAATTCTAGTCTAGAAGACCGGCGTCTGCTGTCAAGGTTCTTGGAGAGTTGGAGCCTGGAGTAACTGCGCTGTGAATGGTCGGCGGCGGGACACGAGCTCGCGGCATCAAGGCAGCGGGAAAGTCCTGTACCTTTCGGGGCTGCTGCCGATTATGTGAGAGACGATTGAAGTCTGCCAAGACGCACCCCCTCCCTTAGTGGCGGGCCGTGGCTTCACCTGCCGCTGATGCAGCCGACTCGGGCGGCGGCTCTTTCGTCGGGGCTGAAAGAGGAGATACGTGGAATTCACGCGGATGAACGACGAAGAGTTGCGTGACTACGTCCGCTCCCGCTCCAACGCTGAGCTCACGAACATCCTCACCAATCGGAGAGCGCGGCGACCGCAACCACGCCGACACCTGGCATCCGCGCTTCACTTGCGACCCCGCCACTCCCGACGCGTCGACAAAGGGACCGAAAGCGGCCAAGCGGAGGGGATAGCGATGCTCGCCCCCCTGGTGGCAGCCGAAATCGCTCAGCGGCCGCAAGACCCAAGCCTCGCGGCCGTAGCCCAGATGCTCGGCAGCGGCCTGTCGGCACTGGGTCGCTTCGAGGATGCCTTGGTTACCTACGAAGAGGCACAAACCCTCTACACGCAATTCGGCCAGGAAACCGAGGCGGCTCGCTGCACGATGAACCGCGCCTGCATGCTTGCCAGCCTGGGCCGCTTCCAGGAGGCCCTCGTCGGTTTCCAGGACGCACAATCTGTCTTTTCGCGCCTCCGCCAGAAGATTGAGGCAGCCCGCTGCACGATGGGCCGCGCCTGCATGCTTGCCAGCCTGGGCCGCTTTGAGGAGGCCCTGTCGAGTTTCGACGAGGCGCGAGCCGTCTACGAGCGCTGCGGCCACGAGGTCGAGGCAGCCCGCTGCATGGTGGGCCACGCCAACGCGCTTCGCAGCCTGGGCCGTTTCGAGGAGGCCCTGGCCGGTTTCGACGAGGCGCGCGCCGTCTACGAGCGCTGCGACCAGGAGATCGAGGCAGCCCGTTGCATGATGGGTCACGCCAACGCGCTTCGCAGCCTGGGCCGCCTCCAAGAGGCCCTGGCCGGTTTCGAGGAAGCGCAAGCCGTCTTCGTGCGCTNNTGCACGATGGGCCACGCCAGCTCGCTTCGCGGCCTGGGTCGCTTCCAGGAAGCCTTGGCCGGTTTCGAGGAGGCTCAGGCCGTCTTCACGCGCTTCGGCCAGAAGATCGAGGCGGCGCGCTGCACCGTGAACCGCGCCAACGTGCTTGCCAGCCTGGGCCGCTTCCAGGAGGGCCTGACCGGCTACGAGGAGGCACAGAGCATCCTCGTGGGCTTCGGTCAGGAGGCCGAGGTAGCCCTCTGCACGATGAACCGCGCCGTCGCGCTCGCCAACCTGGGTCGTTTTCAGGAAGCCTTGGCCGACTACGACAAGACACACGCGGTCTTCGTGCGTTTCGGTCAGAAGATCGAGGCAGCCCGCTGCACCGTGAACCGCGCCAATGCGCTTGCCAGCCTGGGCCGCCTCCAGGACGCCCTGGCCGGTTTTGAGGAGGCACAATCGGTCCTAACGCAACTCGACCAGAAGATCGAGGTGGCCCGCTGCACGATGAACCGCGCCGTCGTGCTTGGCAACCTGGGTCGCTTCCAGGAGGCTCTGGCCGGCTACGACGAGGCGCGGGCCGTCTACACGCAGCTTGGCCAGGAGTTCGAGACAGCCCGCTGCACGTTGAACCGCGCCAATGCGCTTGCCAGCCTCGGCCGCTTCGAGGAGGCCTCGGCCCGCTACGAGGAGGCGCAAGCTCTCTACACGCGATTCGGCCAGGAGATCGAGGTGGCCCGCTGCACGATGGGCCATGCCAACGCGCTTGCGAGACTCGGCCGCTTCCAGGAGGCTCTGGCCGGCTACGACGAGGCGCGGGCCGTCTACACGCGATTCGGCCAGGAGATCGAGGTGGCCCGCTGCACGATGAACCGCGCCGGCGCGCTCAGCAGCCTGGGCCGCTTCGAGGAGGCCTCGGCCGGCTTCGAGGAGGCGCGAGCCGTCTACGCGCGCTTCAGCCGGGAGTCCTGGTCATGATCTTCCGCTCTACGAGTTGCCGAGAGGCCCCGGCGCGTCGAAGTCAAGCCGGCGCGCAAGACTGCCGAGGTCGGCGGTCACGCGAGATACTCAGAGCGATCGCACGATGACTCTCAACGAGCCGTGGGCCACGAGAGCCAGGTTGCGCGATGCCTTGGCAGAGGCAGCCGCGAGCTACGCTTCGGCAGAAGCGGCCGCGAGCGATGCGCCCCGGGCTGAAGTGGCTCCCGGCGATCAGTCGGCCACCGGCGCGGCGACCGAGGACGACAGGCACGCGGCACGCCTGCACACCGTCGCTGCCGAACGCGACCAGTACCTCGACCATCTGCAGCGCCTGAAGGCCGAGTTCGAGAACTACCGCAAGCGCGTCCAGCGCGACAACGAGGCGCTCGTGCTGCGCGCTGGCGAGGGCGTGATCGAATCGCTGCTGCCGGTCGTTGACAACATGCAGCGCGCGCTCGAGCCGGCCGAGCGGCACGAGGAGGGGCAGCTGATCAAGGGCGTGGAGCTCGTGGCCGGGCAGTTGCGCTCGGTACTCGAGGGCCACGGCCTCGATGAGGTGCCGGCCGCGCCGGGCCTGCCGTTCGACCCCAGCGTGCACGAAGCGGTCGTGGCCCAGGAGTCGGACGAGTACTCCGAGGGCATGATCAGCGCCGTGCTCGAGCCCGGCTACCTGCTGCACGGCAGGCTGCTGCGGCCCGCCAGAGTGATCGTGGCAAGGTAGTCGATGGCCGACTTCTACCAGACTCTGGGCGTGGCTCGCGGCGCCTCGGCTAACGAGATCCGCACGTCGTTTCGCATGCTCGCGCGCCTGTACCACCCCGACAAGAAGCCCGGCGACAAGGCCGCCGAGGAGAAGTTCAAGGAGGCCAACGAGGCCCACGGAACCCTCTCCGACCCCCAGAAGCGCAAGCAGTACGACGAGCTGCTGCAGCTGGGCGCCTTCGACTCGCGGACGGGCGGGCCCGAGCAGGGCGGCTTTCAGAGCTTCGACCCGCGCATGTTCCAGCGGGTCGACCAGACCTTCCAGATGGGCAATTTCGGCGACATCCTGGCGAACCTCTTCGACGGCATGGGGCAGAATGGGTGCCGCGGCGCCGACCTGCAGGCCGACGTCACGATCTCGCTCGACGATTCCGTCGAGTGAATAGCGATGCGGGCCCGCCCTACTGCGCCTCTGCCGTGGCCGCCCGCCGCAGCTCTTCGCGCAGGCGCGCGTTCTCGACGGCGAGCGAGACGATAGCGCCCAGCGTGCGGCCGAAGTCTATCTCCGCGTCGCTGAACACGCGCACACCCTTGCCGTAGAAGAGCAGGCAGCCGGTCACCGCTTCGTGGGCGAGCAGAGGCACCGCGAGCACCGAACGGAGCGCGTGCTCGCTCGCGAGACCCACGCCGGTGGCGGCGGCCTGCATGTCGGCGGTGGCAAAGGGCTGGCGGTACGACGTGGCGCGTGTGGCGTTCGGGGCTTCGTTGCGGCTCAGGCGGCGCCCGACGTCGGCGGTGGTCAAGCCGCACTGGCAGCGCACTACCCAGTCGGGCTCCTCGCGCAGCTCGATCGCGCCGGCGTCGGCCGCGAGCGCGCGCACGCCTTCATCGAGCGTGCTTTGCATGATCGCCTCGCCGTCGAGGGTCGAGCTCATCAGGTGGTTGACCGCATTCAGGGCCTCGGCAAGTGCGACGCGCTCGGCCAGCTCCTGGGCCGGCATCTCGTCGCCCTGCGCCGGCGGCGGCGTGCGCGCCTCGAGCTCCGCGCTTTGGGCGCGCAGCCTCTCCGTGAGGGCCTGAGACTCCTCGAGCAGGCGCCGGCGCTCTTCTTCGGTG
>PKYM01000023.1 GCA_003132645.1 Actinomycetota bacterium
GCACGACCCAGCCGCTGACGCCCACATCGAGCGAGGCGCGCCAGTTCTCGACGTACTCGGGTATGGCGTCGCTCGCGTAGGCGCAGTAGAGCTCCTCGGTCTCGGCGTCGATGAGACGGATCTCCAGGCAATCGTTGTCGACCACACGCTTCACGAGCGTGGCGATACGCGCGAAGACATCGTGGGGATCGTGAGCGGCGATCAGGCTGCCGCTCAGCTCGAGCAGCACGCGCCGCAGCTCGAGCTGCGACTCGAGCTGCGCCGTGGCGCGTTCGAGTTGCTCGCGGTGGCGCGCGTTCTCCACGGCGACCGCCGCCTGCTCGGCCAGGGCCTGCACCAGCGCGATCTCGTCGGGCCGGTAGTGGCGCTCGATCTCGGTCTCGATCAGCACCATCATGCCGATTGCCCGGCCTTCGAACATCAGGGGCGCCGACAAGCGGCTCTTCTCGTGCCACTCGTCCATGACGGCGCGGCTCAGCGGGTGCAGAGTGGCGCTGGAGATCGTCTCTTCGACGGCCACGCCCCCATCGAGGATCGCGCGCAGGACCGGGCTCTCGTCAAGCTGAACGCGGCCGACCGGCGTATAGGCTGTCTGTGCAGTGCTGAAGTAGGAGCGCTCCGCCAGGACTCTCTCGTCCTCGCGATACTCCCAGATGACGCACTCCTGGGCGCCGACCGCCCAGCAGCTGCTCTCAGCCACTATGGCCAGCACTTCGTCCAGCGAGATGGTCGAGGTCGTGGCGCGGCTGGCGTCGAGCAACGACGCCAGCCGCGCCACATGACCCTGCTCGCGGCTGAACATGTCGGCGTTGCGGATGGCGAGCGCCGCGGCGCCGCAGACCGATTCGACTGTGCGCAGCTCTTCGGCGCCGTAGACTCGTTCCCGCCGATCGATGAGCGCGACGGTGCCGAACGCCTTGCCGGCGACGATGAGAGGAACGACGAGCACACTCCGCTCGCCGCGCTGCTCCATCCAGACGCGCTGCACTTCCGAAAGCAGTGGGTCACTCAGGTTCCGCACGACGACCGGCTTGCCGGTGGCGAGTGCGAGCTTGGTCGACGGCCACTGCTCGGGGCTGAACTGCCGGGCCATCCACTCCCTGTCGACCTCACCGTCGTAGAGGCTGGCGCGGCAGCGCAGGGCATCCTCTTCGACGACGTAGACGCTGCAGATCGGCGTTCCAGTGATGTCGGACAGGCTGCTGCAGATCGTCAGCAACACGTCGTCCACAGCCAGACTCGACGAGAACAGCGTGCTGGCGTCGCTCACCAGCGACAGGCGGCGCGCGGTCTGGCGCTGCTCTGCGTAGACCTGCGCGTTGACGAGCGCCTGGGCGGCGATGGGCGCGAGCCCGCGCAGCAGCTCCACGTGGTCGAACTCGCGCGGCTGCGCGTCCACGAGCTCGAGCAGCCCAACGACCTTGCCGCCGTTGACCAGCGGCAGATCAAGGCTCGCGCGATAGCCGAGCCGCAAGGCGTCGGCCCGCTCGGCGTCCGACAGGCCCGCGTCGGTCGTCGTGTCGGTCACGCCGACCGGCAGCTTGGTCTCCACCGCCTGGCAGGCGATCGGACGGCCGGCGATCGCAAAACTGAACTCGGCACAGTCCTCAGTGACCGCCTCGCCGTCGGCCGTGACCAAGGCGGTCATGCTCTCGCCTTCAAACCGGTAGAGCGAGCATCGGCTCGCGCCGGTCATCTCGCGCATGCGGCGCGCGACGGCGCCCAGCACGTCCTCAGGCTTCAGCGAACTGCCGAACTCGCGGCCGGCGTCGACGAGCGTGCGCAGATCCTGGTTTGCCTCGTCGAGACGATCAAGCAGCACGTTCAGCTGGCGAGCCGAATCGTTCGCGGCGGCGGCCGCATCGACGTGCTCGGTCAGGTCGCGCAACACCAGCACGCGGCTGAGCTCGTGGCCGTGGCCGTCGCGCAGCGCCGATTGGCGGACATCGAGGTGGCGCGTGCGTCCTTCGCGCTGCAGCGTGACGGTGCACCCAGTCCCGTCACCGAGCGAGTGGGGCTCGCGCAGGGCGACATCGTTCAGCTCGCAGGCGTCGAGCCCGGCGAGCCAGTCGCACTCATCCAGGCGCTGAGCCGGCCGACCGTCCTGCCGACCGGCGACCAGCAGCGCCCGCGCGGCACGGTTGGCGCTGACGATGCGGCCCTCGCCGTCGGCAACGAGCACCGCGTCGCTCATGCCCTCGAGGATGCGCGGCTGCCAGGCGGCGAACAGATCGGCGGCGCGCAGCCGGGGCAGCGCCCAGATCAGCGGCGGCATGCCGGCGGCGAGCACCACGAGTCCCAGGTGCAAACCGCGGATCGGCACGTAACCCGCCATGAAGGCGACATCGAAGGTGAAGATGACGCCGGCGCCGGCGATCACCGCGAACGCCTGCCGGCGACAGACACGCCAGGAGCGCAGCGCTTCGGCGAGCAGCAGGACCATGCCGGCCACGATGAGCCCGTAGAACCAGGCGAGCTGGACCGTGAACAAGGCGCCGGTGCCGCGCACGCTGACATGCGCGAAGCTCAGCGCCGTGAGGCCTCGCGACGAGGGGTAGATGAGCGCGGGCCTCAGGGCCACCGCAGCCACGAGGGCAACGGCCGCCGCGACCAGCACGGCTCCCGGCCATCGACCACTGAACCGGCGCAGGCCCGCGAAACGCCACGCGAAGATGAACCAGAAGGTCGCCAGGGGCGGTCCGGTGACCGAGTAGATGGCGGCCAGCCGCACCATCGCTGGGCCCTGAGTGTGGAACACGAGAGCGTAGCAGAAGGCCTCGACGGCGCCCACGAACAGGGCCACGGCCAAGGCGCGGCCGCCGGCGAAGCGCAGGCGCCGCCAGGCGACGAGCCCCTCGGTGAGCATGAGCGCGCTCGTCGCGAGCATGATGGCGAAGTTCACAGAGTCCTGCGGCATGACTATCGCGTGCCTCTCCCTATCCGCGGACGGACCACATCTCTCTGGCTATCGACGATAGTCAGCAACACTATGAGGTTCGCAGGAGACGATCAGGCGCAAACGAGGGTGCAGAGGCCGGAGCGAGCCGGGTACGGCGGAGCCACAGGAGCGCGATGCACGCTGGCGGCGAGCGTTGGCGGCGAACGTTGGCGGTGGATCCGCGGCCTAACGAACCGGTCTGGTGGCCTCAGCCGTGCAACACTATCTGCACGACGACGCTGATGGCTGCGGCGCGACCGCGCCGCGAACCGTCAGCCTCAGCCGTAGCTCGTGCGCTCGGCCCCACAGTCGGGGGC
>PKYM01000097.1 GCA_003132645.1 Actinomycetota bacterium
CATGGCCAACATCGCTCCGGCGATGAGCTTCTACTTCGCGTTCGGCTTTCTCGCCCTCACCGCCGGCATAGCCTCGCCGCTCACCATCATCGCCGCGGGCGTGGCGATCGCCTTCCTCAGCAATACGCTCGCCCAGTTCTCGCGGGCGCATCCCTCGACCGGCTCGTTCATCACGTTCATCGGCAAAGCGTTCGGCCCGACCAGCGCGATCGCCACCGCGGTCATCCTCATCACGGGCTACATCATCGCCATCATCTCCGTCCTTGTGATGTCGGGTGGCTTCACCGCGATCTTCCTGAACCACTACGTGCACTCCGTCTCGACGTCGACGTGGCCGTGGTTCATGATCGCCTTCGTCTGCCTGGCCGCGGTCCTGATGGCCCGCGGCATCCACATCTCGACCCGCTGGGCGGGCATCTTCTTTGCCTTCGAGATGATCGCGCTGGTCGTGGTCACCGTGAGCGCCCTCGTGCATCACGCCGGCCACCTCACGCTGCATCCCTTTGACCCGCGCTACCTGTCGAACGGCTTCAAGGGGCTGGGCCTGGGCTTTCCGCTCGCGATCTACCTGTTCATCGGTTGGGAGAACTCCGCCACCCTGGCCGAGGAGACCGAGAATCCGCGTCGCAACGTTCCCCGCGCCCTGTTTGTCAGCGTGGCCTTGATGATGGTGAGCTACGTCTTGTTCGCCTACGCCACGGTCGAGGGCTTCGGCGAGAATGTCGCCGCGCTCAGCGCTTCGCCGATCCCCTTCATCACGGTGGCCGACAACGTGCTCGGCGTGCTGGCCTTCTTTGCCTACCTGGCCGGCGTTACCTCGACCCTGGCCTGCCTGATCGCCGCGGTCAACTCACAGTCACGCCTGCTGTTCAATGCCGGCCGCGAGGGTCTTCTGCCGGCGTGGTTGGGCCGCGTCTATGCCCGGCGTCGGACGCCGGTCAACGCCCTCTTGACCTTCACCGGGATCGGCTTCGTGCTGGTGTTCGCCTGGTCCGTGGGCCAGCACATCGACCCGGTGACGCTGTTTGCCGAGGCCTCGACCCTGGGCACGATCCTGGTCGTTGCGGTCTACTTCGTCGCCAACCTGGCGCTGCCCGTCTTCTATCGGAAGCACCATCCAGACCAGTTCTCGCCGACCAAGCACCTGATCATCCCCGTGGTCGGCGCGGCGCTGATCGCGCTGCCCATCTACGAGCTCGTCAAGCCGGGGCAGGTTTATCCCTACGACTGGTTTCCCTACATCGCACTGATCGTGATCGTGGTCGCGGCGGGCTATGCGGTGGCTCTGAACGCGCGCGACAAGACGCTCGCCGATCGCGTCGGCTCTCTGGTTGCAGACGACGCGACCGACGGCAAGTTCGCCCTCATCCTGGACGAAGAAGGAGAGCAGCTCCACCGCCTGCATCGCGTCGTGTCGTGTCTGAACCAGGATCGCGACACCAAGCCGGCGATGCAGGAAGCACTCCAGGTCATAGCCGAGGCACTGCGCATGGAGGCGGCGGCCGTGTTCGTCATCAAGCCCGCACATGCGGCCGAAGTCCTCGCGTCCTGCGGCGACACGCGACGCGGCTTTCCCTATCCCCCACTGCCCCTCGCCGATCACCTGGTCGCCGGCCTGATCAGACACCCCCGCGTGGTGCAGATCACAGACGCAGCGACGCTCCACGAAGCGTTGTTGGCCGCGACCCGCCGCGACTTCGGCCGGGCCGTCATCGCGCCGCAGTCCGCGGGTCCCGATGTCACTTCCATCCTGGTCCTCAGCCGCCGCTCTCCGGAACCGCTCTCCAAGAGCGAGGCGGAGTTCGTCGCCATCGTCTCGGAGACCATGGGGCTGGCCATCAGGAGCCGTTCGCTCGCGGCCGAGTCGCAGCGCACCGCGGCCGTACTGCAGACCGCCTACGCCGTCTCGCGAGCGATCACCCAAAGCCTCGACCTCGAGCTCACCTATCGCGAGATCGCCGCCAACGCGGCTCGGGTGGCGCCCGGTTCGCACTGTCTTCTGTTCGAGCTCGAGCGCGGCAGCGGCGACCACCTGGCCGTGGCCTGCTCAGACCCCGAAAGCGAGGAGCTCCTCGGCACTCGCGTGCGGCTAGGAGCCGCTCGCGGCGACACGGGCNNACGATGCCGACGCGCTGTCGGCCAGCAAGTTCGGCCTCGGCGGTCACCCCGATGTACGTCTGGCAGGCATGTTCAACGGCGACTCCTCGGTGCTCGTGCCGCTGTTCGCCCAACACGAGCTGATCGGCTCGCTGCTCATCTACGCGGCAGGGCACCGGCGGCGCTACCTGCCCCTCGAGGTTGCCGAGCTCGGCTCGGTCGGTGAACAGGCCGCGATCGCCATCCACAACGCCCTTCTGTTTCGCAACCTCGCAGAAAGCCAGGAGCGAGTCGAAGCTCTGCTGACCCGACTCACACGGATCCGCGAGCAGGAGCGCCAGGCACTCGCGCGCGTGGTCCATGACGACATCGTGCAGTCCATCGTGGGTGCGGTCTTCCGACTCGACGACGTGCGCGATACAGTGACCGAAGGACAGGCGGAATTCGACGAGGCGGTGGCCGTGCTGCGACAGAGTGTCGACGAGGCGCGCCGGGTGATCTGGGAGCTGCGCCCACCGGCACTCGAGGGCCTGGGGCTGCCGGCGGCGCTGCGTTCGCTGGCTGAGAGAGTCGGCCAGGGCCAGGCCGCGGTCACCGTTTCGATCGACGAGATCGCCGGCCTGAGTGACGTCGTCACGACGGGACTCTACAGGATCGCTCGCGAGGCTCTCCTGAACGCGCTGCACCACGCCAGCGCCCGACAGATCGCCATCACGCTGGTCGACGCCAAGGAGACGGAGCAAGCTACCGCCCGGCTGCTTGTCGAAGACGACGGCGTCGGCTTCGATTGCGCCAGGCGACAGACAGACGAGGGCCACTACGGCACCGTCATGATGGAGGAGCAGGCCATGCTGATCGGGGCCACCATGGCCATCGACACCGGGCCCGGCCGCGGCACCCGGGTCGAGGTCGTCGTACCCGTGACCGGATGAGGTCGACGGCATGAAAGACGCCGCCGCCGAGAGGGCGCGGATCGTCATCGTCGACGATCACGCCGTCGTACGGGAGGGCCTCGAACGGATCCTTGCCAAGTGCGCCGATCTCGAAGTCGTGGGCAAGGCCAGCAGCGGCGAGGAGGCTCTCAATCTCGCCGCCGCCCTTGAGCCCGACCTCGTCCTGCTCGACCTCTCGCTGCCTGACATGCACGGGCTCGAGGTGCTGTCCGCCTTGCGGGACTTCGACAACCCGCCTCGGGTCGTGGTGCTCACGGTGCACGACGACGACGACATCGTTCTGGGGGCAGTGCGCGGCGGAGCGCAGGGCTACGTCCTGAAGAACGCGACCCGCGACGAGTTGCTCGCTGCGGTTCGCAAGGTCGCGGCCGGCGGTCAGTCGTTCGACGAGGTCGTCGTGCGAGCCCTGCTGCGCGGCGATCAGCGCGAGGTGCTGTGCAGCCTCCTTACCGCCCGCGAGCTCGAGATCCTGCGCCTGGTGGCCGCCGGACAGACCAACAAGGAGATCGCCGCCCAGCTTTTCATCAGCTCAGACACGGTCAAAGGCCATCTCGAGACCACCTACCGCAAGCTCGGAGTCTCGGACCGCGCCCACGCCGTCGCCGTCGCCATTCGCAACGGCCTCGTCGCCTGAGGCGACGCCCCCCCCAACAGCCCTCCCAAGAGCGCCCACTCCCCCCATCCGGCCCTGTCTGAACGCTCGTTTGTGGCGTCGAAAAGCACCCGTTCAGTGGCGACAAGACGCTCGTTTGTGGCGATGCCGTCCGCTCCTCTATTGCCTAAGCTCTAGGAAGCTTCGCCGGTCCTGAAGCAGCGGAGCAGTCGACGTCGGGGGCGCCTCAGGACGAACCGTCAAGTTCAGTGCGTCACGGCCAGCGCGACCCGCGTGCCGCGCAGAAGGTCGAATCGGCTTTATCACGCTCTTACCAAGGGGGACTGATGCCTGAAGAGCTTGCCTATGCCCGCAAAGCCAGTGGCCTTGTCAGGGGGTTGTCGTTCTGGGACGTCCTGGGAATCGGCCTTGCCTTCCTCACGCCCATCTACGCGATCTGGTACGTCATCGGGTTCAGCCTCTCGATCTATCCGCGGGCCAACCTGCTGATCGCCATCGCCATCTCGCTGGTCACCATCGTGTGGGCCAGCCCGATGGTCTGGGGCATCCTGGGCGGCACCATGCCGCGCAGCGGCGGCGAGTACGTCTACAACTCGCGGATCATCACCCCGGCCGTCGCCCTGGGCGCGAGCTTCGCCGCGATCGTGGCGCAGTTCTACTGGAACCTCTTCAACGCCAGCCTGGTGGCGTCTCCCTCGCTGGCCATTCTGGGCCAGTACCTGGGCTGGTCGAGCTTCACCAACTACGTGACCAGCAAGGCCGGCGCCACGACCATCTCGATCGTCGGCTTCGCCATCGCCTTCCTCATCGTGGCCTTTGGCATGAAGTTCTTCCACCACCTCTCTTTCTACGTGGTCGGCATAATCATCGGCGGCGTGGTCATTCTCAACCTCGTGCTCACCTTCGCTTCAAAGGCGAGCTTCATCCACAACTGGGACGCCCAGGCCGCCAAGTATCACTCGGTCACCTATCACGCTTTCATTGCCGCTGCCGGTAAAGCTTCCGGAGCGCCCATGCCCCACACGTGGAGCTGGGGCGACACCTTCGGCGCCACGGCCGGCGTCTTCATGCTGGTCATCTGGGCCTTCGGCATCGCTTACGTCGGCGGCGAGGTGAAGCGCCCCGACAAGACCGTCATGATGGCGCAATGGGCAGCCGTGCTGGCGCCCGTCGTTCTCTGCGCCTGGGCGGTGCTGGCCCTCGGCCACCTGGTCGACTTCAGCTTCCTGCGGGCGGCGGCCTACCAGGACTACCGGGTAGCCTACGGAGGCACCCCCGCGGCGGGCTACAGCCTGCCGTACTCGACGAGCTACATGTCGCTCGTCTACGTCGCGTCCAAAGCGAACCCGGTCATCGCCGTCGTGGCGGCCGTCACCTTCCTGGTGAACGTGATCTGGCTGCTGACCGTGGCGCTGATCATGTGCCAGCGCGCCATGTTCGCCTGGGGCATGGACCGCATGGGGCCGAAGTGGTTCACGAGCATCAGCCCGCGCTTCGCGTCGCCCATCGGCATGTACGCCCTCGTGGCCGCCATCTCGGCCTTCATGTCGATCGCGTACTGGTACCTGTTCCCGAGCATCCTGTCGGGCCTGGTGGCCACCGGCATGCAGCTCGTGTCCGTCTTTGCCGTGACGGCGATCTCGGCCATCCTGCTGCCCTACCGCAAGAAGGTCGCCCACATCTGGGCGGCCTCGCCCTACAGGAGGTGGACGCTGCTCGGTGTGCCGGTGCTCACAATCGCCGGAGTCGTCTATTTGGGCTACGTCCTGGCCCTCATCTACTTCGCCTTCTTCGATGCCAAGACGCGAGAACTCGGCTTTGCCTTCACGGGCAAGGCCGTGATGCTCATGGTGGGTGCCTGGGCGGCCGGCATCATCTGGTACTACGCCTGGAAGCACAAGAGCACCAAGGCCGGGGTCGACGTGGCTCACCTGACCTACGGAGAGCTGCCGCCCGAGTGACGATGACCCTCCGGCCGGCCGCCTGAGAGGAGCGGCCGGCAAGCCGGCGGGATGAAGCGGAAGCGACCCCCATCTTCCGCCCTTCATCCCGCCGGCTTGCGCTCTGCAGGCCGGTCTCGACTCTGGCCCTGCCCCGCCTCACGGCCTTCGTCAGAAGGTCGTAGTCGCGTCCCGACTGGTCGGCGTCAGCCTCGGCGAAGCGCCCATCGTCGGCGCGCCTCCTCGCGGCCGGGGCTGTCAGACGGTCTTGCCGCGCCGGGTGAGATCCTTGGGCGGTAGGAGCCAGACCAGCTCGCCGCCACCCGAAGAGGCGCCGGCCACGTCGACGCGCGCCAGGCCGCCCTTCTTGCAGACGACCCTGCCGCCGCCGATGAGGCTGCCGACGGTGAGGCTGAAATCGGGCTCGTGGCCGACCAGCATGAGGATGTCGCTTTCGCTGTGCTCGCCCAGGATGTCGGTCAGCGCCTCGGCGTCGAAACCGGGCTCAAGGCGCGGGTCCGAGACGACACGATCGCTCATGCCCAAGCCCCGGGCGGCGATCTCGGCAGTCTGGCGGGCGCGAGTGAGCGGGCTTGTGATGATCACATCGGGAGCAAGGCCGAGCTCGACGAACGTCGCCGCCGTACGTTCCATGGCCTTGCGTCCCTGGACGCTCAGCGGCCGCTCCCCATCGTCGTCGCGCCAGGTCTCCCGTGGTTCGGCGACGCCGTGCCGCAGGAAGAGCAGTTGCATCGCTAATCTCCAGAAGTAGTGTCCTCGCGGCCGGCGCCGGCGCCCGTTGCTCCGGCCTCGGCGTCCGGGTCTCGACGCCCGGAGCCTGGCGCCCAGCAAGCTGCCGCAGAACCGGCCGCGCGATCGACCGGGTGGTTCCCGGCGCGTTCACCGGCTACTCACGTTGACGGCCGGCCAGCCCCGGCCACGCCTCTTTCCCGCCGTCAGATCTGCGCCGAGAACAGCCTCGCCACCGAGTTGCGAAAGCCCGTGACCCGCCCGACGGCGCGGATGTCGGCGAGGGTGATCTCGCGGCTCTGCTCGAGATCGTGGTCGAAGATCTCCTCGAGCTGAGCAGTGATCCCGGCGTCGTAGATCCACTCCATCACCTCCTTGTGGAGCTGCAGGCTGCGGATGTCCATGTTCATGGTGCCGACGGCGCAGACCGCCGAGTCGACCGCGATCGTCTTGGCATGGAAGAAGCCGCCGGTGTACTGGAAGATGCGCCCGCCGGCGCGCAGGAGCGGCTCGTAGTAGGTCTGCGCGGCCCAGAAGGGGAGCTTCTTGTCGACCCAGCCGGTCATCATGAACTTCAGGTCGACGCCGGACAGCGAGGCGTTGATCAGCGCGTCGTAGGTGCCCTGGTCGGGCACGAAGTAGGGCGACTGGATGCGTAGCGTCTTCTCCGCCTGCGAGATGGCGATCATGTGGGCCCGCCGGCCGGCCTCCCACGGGTCCTCTATGGTGTGCGCCACGAGCTGCGTGAGCACGCCGCCGGCGCCACTGCCGTTGGCGGCGACCGGCAGAAAGCGGTCCTGCAGCAGGTCCTCGTGGGCGACTTCGAACCAGCGCAGAGAAAACAGCTTCTGCAGCTCGGCCACGGCCTGGCCGGTAACACGCAGGTGGGTGTCGCGCCAGGTCGGGAACCGCACCCCGCCGTCGATGTACTCCTGTCCCATGTTCATGCCGCCGGTATAGCCGATGGCGCCGTCGATCACCGCGATCTTGCGGTGGTTGCGGTAGTTCAGCTTGAAGATGTCCTTGACGTCGGCGCTCACCTTGGCGCCGGCCGCCTCGAGCTTCTTGAGCTCCGCCTTCTTGAAGCTGATGCTGCCGATGTAGTCGTACAGGATGCGGACCTCGACGCCCGCCGCCATGCGCTCGAGCAGGATCTCGGAGATCTTCGCGGTCAACTCGTCCTGCTCCCAGATGAAGTACTCCATGTTGATGAACGACGTCGCCGCGGCGAGGTCCTGTTCGAGGCGCGCGAACTTCTGGGCGCCCTCAGTGAAGATCTCGACGCTGTCGGCCGGCAACGGATACGAGCCGTTCTCGCGGCGGATGGCAGCTGAGACGTCGGTCGCGAAGGTGCCGTCGTAGCGTTCCTCGAAGGTCGCCTCGGCGGCCGCGTTGCGGTCGTAGATGGGCTGCATCTTCGCCCTGACCGCCGCCATGTAGCCCTCGGCCCAGTGGCGCCGCGCGGTGATCACCTTCCAGTCGCGCCCGAAGAACAGGAACAACACGAGGCCGAGCCCCGGCAGGACGACCAGTGTGAACAGCCACAGCAGGGTGCTGGCCGGCTTCCGGTTATCGGAGATGAGCAGCACGACGACCACCGCCCAGTAGGCCAGCAGCGCCGCGAGGATCCACCAGGGCAGATCCAGGATGAGAGGTCCGATGTGCCAGGCGGCCAGCAGTGGGATGGGGTGTGCCATGCGATCCTCCGCTCGTGGGCAGTGGTCGTTCACGGCCCATGGTAACCCCCGAACAACGTGGGTCGGCGGGCCGGCAAGGCGCCGACACTCTGGTAAGGTACCGACAGCTCACCGTCGAGAAGGACGTGCGCCGATGTCGGATTCGCCCGACCCCGCTACGCAGCCGCCGCCGTTTCACCTGCTGGCCAAGCCCACAGGCTCGACCTGCAACCTCGATTGCGCCTACTGCTTCTACCTGGGCAAGGAAGCGCTGTATCCCGGTGTCCGGGCGCGGATGAGCGACGAGGTCCTGGAGCGCTACGTGCGCCAGTTGGTCGAGGCACACCAGGGGCCCGAGGCGACGATCTCCTGGCAAGGCGGCGAGCCCCTGCTCATGGGCCTCGAGTTCTTCCGTCGGGCGGTCGCTCTGGCGCGGCGCTCCGCGCGGCCCGGCCTGGCCGTGGCCCACACCATCCAGACCAACGGCACGAAGATCGACGGCGACTGGGCGCGCTTCTTCAGGGAGAACGGCTTCCTCGTCGGTCTGAGCATCGACGGGCCGCGCGAGTGCCACGACGCCTACCGTCGCGACAAGCGCGGCAGGCCGACCTTCGACAGGGTCATGCGGGGCCTCTCTCACTTGCGCGAGCAGGGCGTCGAATGGAACGCCTTGACGGCGGTCCACGCCGCCAACGCCGATCACCCCGCTGAGGTCTACCGCTTCCTGCGCGACGAGTGTGGCGCGCGGTTCATCCAGTTCATCCCGATCGTCGAGCGACCCGACAGAGGCGGCGTGCCCTGCGGCGACTCGGTCACCGCGCGCTCGGTGAGCGCCGCGCAGTGGGGCCGGTTTCTCACCGGCGTCTTCGAGGAATGGGTGCGCCACGACGTGGGCGAGGTCTATGTCCAGATGTTCGACGTCGCGCTGGCCAACTGGTACGGCGAGCCGTCCGGGCTGTGCGTGCACTCGCCGACCTGCGGCACGGCACTCGCCATGGAGTTCAACGGCGACGTGTACTGCTGTGACCACTTCGTCGAGCCGGGCTACCTGCTCGGCAACATCGGCGAGCGCCACCTGGCCGAGCTCGCCGGCGCGCCGCGACAGCGCCGCTTCGGCCAGGACAAGCTCGACAGGCTGCCGCGCTGCTGCGTGGCCTGCGACGTGCTGTTTGCCTGCCACGGCGGCTGTCCGAAGGACCGCTTCGTCGTGGCGCCCGACGGCGAGGATGGCCTGAACTTCCTCTGCGCCGGCTTCAAGGCGTTCTTTGCCCACGTCGACGAGTCGATGCGCGCCATGTGCGCGCTGCTGCGCGCCGATCGCGCGCCCGCCGAGATCGTAGCGCGCTACCGCGAGTCCGACGCGGTGGCAACCACGTCTGGCGCGGCGGCGACTCTGCCCGGCGCGGCGGAGGCTCTGCCCGGCGCCGCGGCGACTCTGCCCGGCGCCGCGGCGACCACATCTGGCAAGGCGGCACACTCCCCAGGCGACTCAAGCGATCGGAGGCAAACGTGACTCTCGCGGACAAGATGCGCAGACACGACAAGGCGATCACCGAGGCGGGCGAGCTGCACCGCATCCTGGACGAGGCGCTCGTGCTCCACCTCGGCATGATCGACGGCCGGCGCCCCTACGTCGTGCCGCTCAACTTCGCCCGCGACGGCGACGAGCTCTGGCTGCACTGCGCCTCCGAAGGGCGCAAGCTGCGCTGCCTGAGCGCCGACCCGACCGTCTGCATCGAGGTCGAGCGTTTGATCGAGGTGACGAGCGGCCCCGCCGCCTGCGGGGACTGGACCAGCCACTACGAATCGGTCATCGGCTTCGGCTCCGCCGAGGTCGCCACGGACGACGAGAGCAGGCAGCGAGGGCTGCAGGCCATCATGGGCAAGTACTCCGGCCGTCGGGACTGGCAGTTCGCACCCGAGACGTTTGCCAAGACGGTGATCGTCCGCGTCAGACTGGACTCGCTCACCGGCAAGCGTTCGCCGGCCAAGACCTGACGGCGCCGGACGGCCGCCGGCGCCCCCAGAAATCCTGGTCTCGTCGGCCCCGGAGCCGGCTAGTCACGCTCGCCCGTGACTCCCGAAACCACGTCGTCGGGCAGCCGGTTCGGCGGGCCGAGCTCCATGCCCTGGCGGCGCAGGCCTTCCTGGATCTGACCGACCGCGAGATCGCGCGGCGCCACTCCCTCGCGCACGGCGAGCGCGGCCGCGAGACCGGCGGCCTGACCGGTGGCAAAGCAGACGGGGATCAGGCGCAGCCGGACCATGGCGTCGGGCTCGGCCGACAGGCAGCGCCCGGCGAACAGCAGGCCGTCGATGTCGCGCGGCACGAGCGAGCGGTACGGAATGCGCATCTTGCGCCGCGCATACGGCTTGGCCACGGTGTCGGAAAAGCTGGTAGGCAGTACGTCGTGGAGTGAAGGAGCCGCTCGGCGAGGTCGCCGGCGTAGTCGAGCAGGTCGGCGACGCGGCTGATATCGCCCTGCCCGTCGCTGAAGAGCTTGCCCATCTCCAGGCTCTCCCAGCGGGCCATCTCGTCGACGCGTTCGCGGACGAGAACGGCGGCGGCATGCAGGACGGCCGCCCGCTCCGCGGCGGGTGTGCGCGGCCAGGGTCCCTCGTCGAAGGCGCGCCGCGCGGCCGCGACGGCGGCTTCGGCGTCCTCGGCGCCGCCGTTGGCGACGCGCGCCACTACCTCTTCGGTGGCCGGATCGACGATCTCGAGCAGGCCTTTGGCCCGCGCATCGACCCACTCCCCGTCGATGTACATCTGAAAGTCGCCCAGGGCGGTAGCGGTCGCGCCGGGCGTGCCCTCCGCGACTTTCTGCCCGTCAGTTTGGTTGCCCATGATCACTCTCCGTTCGGCTTGTCGAGACCGGCGGTCCAGGTTAGAGATTCGCTCGGCGACGCAGCCGGCTCCCCGCCGGCGCCGCCCACGGTGATAGCGTGTTCGTGCTTGAAAACTTCGCTGGGCGGCGCCGTCGAGGCGCGCACCACCAGCTCGAACGGCAGATGATCGCCGCCCGTGGCCGCGACCCGGCGCGGCACCGCGTCACCGTCCTCGCCAGGCTTGATCAGGTGCCAGGCAGCCAGGCCGAGCGCCCTGGCCGGCACATGGATGGTGGTCAGGGGCGGGTCGCAGTGAGCCGCCATGACGACGTCGTCGAAACCCACCACGCTGACGTCGAGCGGGATGCGACAACCGCGCTCGCGCAGCGCCGAGATCGCTCCGAAGGCGACCTCGTCGGTGGCCGCGAAGATGGCCGTGAANNGTGAGCGGCGTCTGGATCACGAGCCGTTCGTCTACTGGCGCGCCGACGTGGGTGAGGGCGACGCTGTAACCGGCGTAGCGATCCTGCACCGTGGTCGAGTTCAGGGGGCCGCCGAGGAAGGCGATGCGCCGGTGGCCCAGCGCGACGAGGTGGGAAACGGCGCACTCGGCCGCGGCCACGTCGTCGACCGTCACGTGCGGGATATCGAGCTCGTAGCGGCCCACGGCCACGACCGGCACGCCCTGGTCGCGCAGGCGCTGCACGGCCTGCGCCACCGGTAGGGTCGCCGCCGGGTCGCGAAGCTGTCCGCCGATCAGCACCACGCCGGTCGGCTTTTGGCTGAGCAGCATAGTGAGATAGCCCTCGAGCTTGCCGGCGTCGCGGTCGTCGTTGCCGACAAGCACGACCAGGCCGTCGGCCACGGCCGCGTCCTGCAGGCCGCGCACGACGCCGCTGAAGAACGGGTCGGTGATGTCGTGGACGATCGCCCCGACGATCTCACTGCGCCCGGTGACCAGCGCCCGAGCGGCGGAGTTGGTCACGTAGTTCAGGGCGCGAGCCGCCTCTTCGACGCGTTGCCGGGCGTCGTCGCTCACAGGGTAGGAGGAGCCGCTGAGCACGCGCGAGGCGGTCCCCGGAGAGAGCCCGGCAAGCCGGGCGACGTCGCGGATCGAGGCGCCGTGCGCCCGGTGGCCGGCGGCTTCAGGGCCCTGCGCTCCGCGTCGCGGCCGGCCCTCTTGGCCGTCCGGCTCGCCCTGAGGATCGTCGTCGCGCGGGCTGGTCACCGCAGCACCCTCGCCGACGCGCCCCGGACCAGCGCGGCGACCTCGGCGAGCGTCGCCATCGAGGTGTCGCCAGGCGTCGTCATGGCCAGCGCCCCGTGCGCGGCGCCATACTCGAGCGCCTGTTGGAGGTCGAAGCCCGAAAGGAGACCGTAGATCAGTCCCGCGGCAAACGAATCGCCGCCGCCCACGCGGTCGAGGATCTCGAGGGCCGGACGCTGCACGGAGCGGTAGAGCCTGCCGCCGCCCCAGCACACCGCGCTCCAGTCGTTGCGACTGGCGCTCACCACGGCGCGCAGGGTCGTGGCCACGAGACGAATGTTCGGGTAGGTCGCGCAGACCTGCGCCATCATGTGACCGAAGCGCTCGGGGTCGAGCGCCGACAGGTTGGCGTCGACGCCGGCGACCTCGAAACCGAGAGCGGCGCTGAAATCCTCTTCGTTGCCGAGCATCACATCGACGAGCGGCGCGACAGCCCGATTGACCTCGCGGGCGCGCTCCTGGCCGCCGATCGAGGCCCACAGCGAGGGTCGATAGTTGAGATCATACGAGACGATCGTGCCGTGACGCCGGGCAGCCGCCATCGCCTCGGTCGCGACCTCGGCGGTCTGCTCACCCAGGGCGGCGAAGATGCCGCCACAGTGAAACCAGCGGGCGCCCTCGGCGGCGAAGATCGTGTCCCAGTCGATGTCGCCCGGACGAAGCTGAGAGGCGGCCGTATGGCCGCGGTCGGAACAGCCCACGGCGCCGCGCAGGCCAAAGCCGCGCTCGGTGAAGT
>PKYM01000089.1 GCA_003132645.1 Actinomycetota bacterium
GTGAGACCGACGACCTTCACAAACGATCTGTTTTCGATATACACGAGCCCGCAGATCCCGGTCAGCGTGTCGAACAATCCGGTGCCGTCGATGATCGCCCCCGGTTCGCCCCGGAGGGTGATGTACTTGCCGGCGGTCCCGGACCTGGGGAAGGTCACCCGCTCGTTGTAGGTCCCCGCCCGGACGTCGACGGTGTCGCCCGGCTTGGCGGCGTTCAGCCCCGCCTGGATCGTCGAATACGCCCCGCCGGACTTGGCCACGACGATGGTCTTCCCCGTGCCGGCCGTAGTCGACTGATCATTCGCACCGGTTCCCGATGTAGCGCACGAAGCTCCGAACAGGACGAGGCCAAAGACCAGGCCCATGGAGAGGAGCGGTCGAGAGACATGCACGGTACACCCCCAGCAGAAGTTTGGTGATCCCCCAGAAGAACGTGGGGGCTTCGCCGAACCGGGCCCGACCCCATCGCCGGTCCGCTACCCATGATAGTCCGCCGACCACATGCGGTGGAACGTCCCTTTCGAGCAGGACGGCTACCGCGACGGCGAGCACCTGCGCGAGTGGATGCATCACCGCTTCATCGAGCGGCTCGAGGAGACGCGACGGCGGTACCTGCTGCTGAGTGGATCGCGCGAAGAGCGCGTGCTGGCGGCACAAGTGGCCGTACAAGCCGCGCTCAGCCGACCTGGTTTCCGAGCGTGAGTCCGTCGCGCTGAAGAAACCATTGACAAAGACAATGACCTGGTCAATGATATTGGCCATGGATCACGTACTCGATAGCAAGGACGATACCTACGACGCGGGGCTCTTTGAACACGCTGAACACGCGTCCGGAGGGCACTACCTCCATCTGCTGCGGGAGGTGCTCCTGACGTACCGCGAGCTCCTCAGACAGCTGACGGCAGAGACCGGGCTCTCGGGGGCGCAGTTCGAGGCGCTGCGAGAGCTCGCCTTGGCGGACGGTCGCTCCACCGTCTCGGCGCTGGCGCGCGAGCTCGGTGTCGATCCTGCGGCCGTCTCGCGACTCGTCGCCGGCCTGGAGCAGCTCGGACTCGTCTCGCGTGTGAGCGACGACCGTGACGGGCGCAGGCGACCCGTCGTGCTCACGAAGGACGGCAGCCGCCTGATGGTCACCTTCCACGCAAAAGCCCACAGGCGTGAGTCCGCTCTCACCGCAGCCCTCGACCCGCAGTCGATCGAGACCACGATGCAGGTCTTGCACGCCCTGAGAGACGCCCTCGGCGCCGCTCCCCGACGCCGGCGATAGAACGCCGCAGCAAGGAGGCACTCGTGAATGCTACTCCCGGACACCGGTGGGACCAGCGCAGCTCCTTCGCGGTGAAGTCGTGACTCGCGCCGGACGCGACGCGACGCCGTTCGTCACGCTCGACCGCTCGCGCTGCGAGGCCTGCTGGGAGTGCATCGACGTCTGCCCTGAGGCGGTCCTCGGCAAGATCGACGTCTGGTTCCATCGGCACGCAGTCGTCCGCGACGGCGACCGGTGCCGGGGATGCCGCCGGTGCATCAAGGTCTGCGCGGCCGGAGCGCTGTCAGACCGCGACAGCGACCGCCAGCCGACGGCTGTTGGGTCGTAAAGCCGTCTGAAGAACCCTCGCGGCAGCAGAAAGCGGCGATCGCATGAGGAGTCGCACCACGGCGCGCGGAAGTGGCTGACAGAAGTCAGCGAGCCAAGCCCGTAGACTGACTCGACTCGCGGCAACGAACGATGTTCTTGACAAACAGTGTTCGTTAGCTATCATGGACCTATGTCAACGCCCAAATCACGTCAAGTCGTCAGCCGTCGGACACGACCCGCCAAGAGTCCTCTAAGCCAAGAGGCGATCGTCACTACGGCGCTCGATCTCCTCTCTCGCGAGGGCATGGCGGGTCTCAGCCTGCGCAAAGTGGCGGCGGCCCTCGACACCGGCGCCGCCTCGCTCTACGTCTATGTGGCCAACCTCGACGAGCTGCACGCCCTGGTGCTCGACCGGGTGCTCGGCGAGGTCGTGACGCCGCCGCAGCAGGACGGCGATTGGCGCTCCCGACTCAAGGCGGCGCTGCGCTCCTACTCCGAGGCCCTCTATGCCCGTCCCGGGCTGGCCCAGGTCGCGCTTTCCACCATCCCCTCGGGCCCCAACATGGTGGAGCTCACGGAGTGCCTGCTTGACCTCCTGCAGCAAGGCGGAATGGAGCTCGACCGGGCCGCGTGGGCGGTCGATCTGCTGCTGCTCCACACCTCCGCCTTCGCGGCGGAACGGGACAACCGCCGCGGCGACGACAAGGTCGCGCTGCGCAGGGCGCAAGAAGCGCTCGGCTCCGTCTCTCCCGAAAAACACCCCCACATCCACGCCCTAGGTGCGGAGCTCTTCTCCGGAGAGCAAAGCCGCTACGACTGGGCTCTCGACGTCCTCATCAACGGAGTGCTGAACACGCCGCGACCATAAGTCTGCGGCGGGTCTACCCCCCGCTTTCACCATCCGAAGGAGATCACGACCATGGATACATCGCGCCCCAAGACAGGGACCCTGACGACGCGGACCATGTGGGCGATCCTCGCCGTCGCCATCATCGCCGACGTCATGGATCTCCTCGACGCCACCGTCACGAACATCGCTGCGCCGACGATCGTGAGGGAGCTGGGCGGCGGGGAGACACTGATCAAATGGCTCGGCTCGAGCTACGCGCTCGCGCTGGGGGTGCTGCTGGTGATGGGCGGCCGGCTCGGAGACCGGTACGGCCAGCGCCGGCTCTTTCTCATCGGCATCGCCGGCTTCACGCTTGCCTCGCTGGCTTGCGGGCTGTCGACAGGTCCGGCGATGCTCATCACCGCCCGCCTCTTCCAGGGGGCTTTCGGCGCGCTGCTGATCCCACAGGGCATCGCGATCATGACCGCACACTTCACGCGCGAGATGATGGCCAAGGCCTTCAGCTTCTTCGGCCCGGCGCTCGGCCTCGCGATGGTCGGCGGCCCAATACTGGCCGGCTTCCTGATCGACGCGAATATCGCCGGCACCGGCTGGCGCGCCATGTTTCTCATCAACCTGGTGCTCGGCAGCGTCGGCTTCATCGCCGCGCTGCGCGTGCTCCCGCGGGATAGCGGCGACAAGGGCGTCGTCCTGGACGGTCTCGGCGCCGGCCTGCTCGCGCT
>PKYM01000223.1:0-16213 GCA_003132645.1 Actinomycetota bacterium
GACCGGCCACGCCGGGCAGGTCCCGGGGTACGCCGACGGTCGAGGCGTGCGCCCGGTGGGCGGTGCCGAAGGCGTCGTTTACGTAGACCTCGGCAAGGCCTGCAAGCTGGGCGGCGAAACCCGCGTCGTTGGCCGTCTCCTCGGCGTGGAAGCGCAGGTTCTCGAGGAGCAGCACGGCGCCGGGGGCCAGCGCGCGCGCCGCCTCGACGACGTCGGGACCGACGCAGTCGTCGACCTTCTCGACCGGCCGGCCGAGCAACTCGGACAGGCGCGCGGCGATCGGGTCGAGACGCAGCCCGGGCACGACCTGCCCTTTGGGTCGGCCGAGGTGGCTGGCGAGCACCACCGCGCAGCCGTGGTCGAGCAGATACTCGATCGTGGGCAGCGCGGCGCGGATGCGCGTGTCGTCGGCGACCGCCCCGTCTTTGAGCGGGACGTTGAAGTCGACGCGCACGAAGACGCGGCGCCCGTCGACCGGATAGTCGGTCAGAGCTCGTTTGGCCATGCGGCCCTCCTCGCAGTCGGGCCGACCTACAGAACGATCGTGGTGAGGTCGACCAGGCGGCAGGTGTAGCCCCACTCGTTGTCGTACCACGACACGACCTTGACCAGGCGGCCGTTGGCCATGGTGAGGGCGGCGTCGATGATCGACGAGGCCGGATTGCCCACGACGTCGTGGGAGACGATCGGGTCTTCGCAGAACTCCAGGATGCCCTTCATCGGACCTGAGGCCGCCCTCTTCAGNNTCGGTGCACGAGCCGTCGGGCGTCGGCACACGCAGCGAGAAGCCGTCGAGCTTACCCTTGAGGTGCGGCAGCACGAGGCCTACGGCGCGGGCCGCGCCGGTCGTGGTCGGGATGATCGAGAGCGCCCCGGCGCGTGCCCGGCGCAGATCCTTGTGGGGAAAGTCGAGGATCTTCTGATCGTTGGTGTAGGAGTGGATGGTGTTCATGAAACCCTTCTCGACGCCGAACTCGTCGTCGAGCACCTTGACCATGGGGGCCAGGCAGTTGGTGGTGCAGCTCGCGTTGGAGATGACGTCGTGCTTGGCCTTGTCGTACATGGCGTCGTTCACGCCGAGCACGATCGTCACATCGGCGTCGCCGGCCGGAGCCGAGATCACGACCTTCTTGGCGCCCGCGGCGAGGTGCGCGGCAGCGGCGTCGCGCTTGGTGAAACGACCGGTCGACTCGACCACGACGTCGACCCCGAGAGCTTTCCAGGGAAGCTTCGACGGGTCGGTCTCGCTCATGACCTTGATCGGCTTGCCGTCGACGACGAGCGCGCCGTCGGCGAACTCCACCTCGCCGGGCCACACGCCGTGCACGGAGTCATACTTGAACAGGTGGCGCATGGTCGCGCCGTCCATGAGGTCGTTGATGGCCACGATATCGAGGTCGGCGCCTCCCTTGGCGACCGCGCGCACGTAAAGGCGACCGATCCTGCCGAACCCGTTGATGCCTACCTTCAAAGTCATGCCGTTCCTCCACTTCGATTTACTAAGGGAAGTTTACCAGAGCGACCACGGCCCGGCGGCCCCGACGTACCAGACGACGCGGGCTGCCATTTCGCCAGGCACGCCTGAGGGCTGCCGGCGAGTGCCGCCGTGACGGCGACGAGGGCGCGGCCGCGTGCTTGTCCTTCGACTATGCCGTCGGGGCTCAGTTGGCCAAACGTCGATGGCCGGTCTTCGCGCGTGCGCCCCCGGTCTCGGCGGCCAGCGCCTCGAGGCGCCGCAGGCGGTGGTTCAGGGCCGATTTGGTGAGCGGCGGCCGGGCCTTGGCGGCAAGCTCGGGCAGGCTGAGATAGGGGTGCTCGAGCCGCAGCGCGGCGGCGCTGCGCAGGGCGGCCGGCACGACCGCCCAGCCCTCGTCTGCCATGAGCCGCCGGATCGTCTCGGTCTGGCGCAGCGCCGCCGTCGCCGCCCGGCCGGCGTTCGCCTGGTCGCAGTTGGCCAGACGATTGGCACGACCGCGCACCTCGCCGAAGACGAGATGCTCCTCCCAGGTCAGCCGGGCGCTGTAGGCTCCCAGCACGGCCAGAAGGTCGGCGGCGGTCTCGCCGCGTTTGGTGTAGCAGGCGGCGTTGCGGTCGCGCAGCGCGACGTGAAAGTCGAGGCCGAGCCGGCCCAGCAGGTGGCGGCACTCCTCGGCGAGCTCCGAGGACTCGAAGGTGAACTCGGCGTGCACCGCCGATCCCGGCGGCGAGATGGAGCCGCACCCCAGAAAGGCGCCCCGCACGAAAGCCACCCGGCAGCAGTGACGGACGACGATCCGGACCGGCACGCCGATCCGCACCTGGAACGAATCCGACAGCACGCCGACCTCGTTCAAGACCTGCAGATGGCGCGGGTCGTCGCCCAGAACGACCTCATAGCGCAGCCCCGCCGGCGGCGTGTCGGCGGTGCGCAATTCGGCGTGCGCGCCCATCGTGCGCAGCAGGAGCAGCGCCGAGCGCGCCACTGCCGGCAGACGCGAGCTGACCCGCACCGTGTAGTGGCCGCCCGAAGCGATCTCGAAGGTACCGGCGGCGAAGAGCAACCCCGAAAGCTGGGCGCGCCGGCAGTGTTCCTCGGCCGGCACGATGCTCGCGAGCTCACGCTTGACGTCCTGGGCGAAGCTCACGGCCTCACCGGGCCAGGCGCAGGACCGCGTCGGCCAGCCGCGCCGAGTCGTGCCGGAAGAAGTCGCCCTCACGGGCCAGGCCGACGTGCACGACGCGCACGCCCAGCGCCCTGAGCGCCTCGTCGTCGACCTCGACGGGAGCCGCGCCGCCGGCGCGATAGACCACGGCGAGCTCCTCGGAGATGGGCGTGTCGTTGACCAGCACGTCGTCGATCAGGCCGACGGCGCCATGGCGCGAGAGAGCGCTCACGTGGTCTGAAGCGCTGTAGCCGTCGGTCTCACCGGGCTGGGTCATGACGTTGCAGACGTAGACCACACGGGCTCCCGTGCGCGCGAGGGCCTCGCGCACCTCGGGGATCAACAGATTCGGCACGATGCTCGTGTAGACGCTGCCCGGGCCGAGGACGACGAGATCGGCGGCGGCGATCGCGTCGAGCGCCGCGGGCACGGCACGCGGCTCCGCCGGGTCGAGCCAGATACGCAGCGGCAGACGCGCGCTCGCGGTGATCGACGATTCGCCATCGACCCGCTCGCCGCCCTGCAGTTCGGCGCGCAGCGTGACGCTCTCCAGAGTCGCGGGCAGGACGCGGCCGCGCACGTTGAGCACGCTGGTCGACTCCTGCACCGCCCGCTCGAAGTCGCCGGTCACCTCGGCGAGGGCGGCCACGAAGAGGTTCCCGAAGCTGTGGCCCTGCAGGCCGCCTTCCTGCGGGAAGCGATACTGGAACAGGCGGCTCATGAGCGATTCGTCGTCGGCCAGCGCCACGAGACAACTGCGGATATCGCCCGGCGGCAGCACCCCCAGGCCGCGGCGCAGCAGGCCTGAGCTGCCACCGTCGTCGGCGACCGTCACCACGGCGGTGAGGTTGCTGCTGTGCTCCTTGAGGCCGGAAAGCAGCACCGACAGGCCGGTGCCGCCGCCGAGCGCCACGATGCGCGGCCCGCGGGCCAGGCGGACGTCGCTGCGCAGAGCGACCACGCCCCGCTCGCGGGGCGTCCGGGCGAACAGATAGAGGCTGCGCGAGCCCAGCAGAAGCACTGCCAGGCCGGCTATCAGACAGACCGCGACGAGCAGCAGGGCCGGCCACACGTGACCGGTGATCCAGGTGCCGCCCACGTCGTGACGCCGCCCGCTGGAGACCAGTACGCCGATCGCGAACCAGCCCGCGACGCCGACCAGCACGCCGCCGGCGCAGACGACCAGCAAGCGGCGCTTCATGCCGAGGCCCGGATAGAGCCACTGCAGGCGGGTCAGTCGAGACTGTCGCGGCGCCATGGCGGACCCGGAGTCAGCCCCGGCTCAGGTCACGATGGCGCACCGTGGCCTGAAAGCCTTCGGCGGCGTAGTGGTCGGCCAGCCAGCTCGCGATCGTCACGGAACGGTGACGTCCGCCGGTGCAGCCGATGCCGACGGTGAGATGCGCCTTGCCCTCGGCGACGTAGCGCGGGAACAGGTAGTCGAGCAGCGGCAGCAGAGCGGCGAAGAACTCGTCGGCGTCGACCGACTTCAGCACGTAGTCCCGCACCTCGGGGTCGAGCCCGGTGAGCGGCCGCAGCTCGAGGTCGTAGAACGGGTTCGGCAGGAAGCGCACGTCGAACAACAGATCGGCGTCGATCGGGATGCCGTACTTGTAGCCGAACGAGACGAAGCTGAAGGTAATGCTCTGCCGCTGCCCGCGATGGATGATCTCCTCGTTCAACCAGAGCTTCAGCTCCTGGATCGTGATGCCGCTCGTGTCGATGATGTGATTGGCCCGTTCGCGCAGCGCGTCGAGCAGCTCGCGTTCGCGCCTGATGCCGTCGAGGACGCTGTCGTGGATCGCCAGCGGATGCCGGCGGCGGGTCTCCTTGAAGCGGGCCACGAGGACGTCGTCCGAGGCCTCGAGAAACACCAGCGAGTAGTCCACGCCGGACGCGCCGAGCTCGTCGAGGACCCGCTCGATCTCGGCGAAGTACTCGCCGCCGCGCACGTCGCAGACCACGGCCACGCGGCGCACCTTGCTGCCCTCGACGCGAAACAGGTCGACCAGCGGCGAGAGGAGCTGCGGCGGCAGGTTGTCGACGCAGAAGTAGCCGGCGTCCTCGAAGGCGTCGATGGCCTGGGTCTTGCCCGCCCCGGAGAGCCCCGAGAGGATGACGAAGGGGATGGTCGCGGTCATAGGCGTCTCCCCGACACGCCCTCGAGGGCGAGCAGGCGGGGCTTCCACGACGGGTCGTCGCCATAGTTGCCCAGCCGGCCGTCGCTGCGCGTCACGCGGTGACAGGGCAGGATGACCGGCAGCTCGTTGCGGGCCATCACTGAGCCCACGGCTCGCCAGGCGTTCGGGTGTCCGGCGTCGCGCGCCAGGTCACGGTAGCTGACCGTCCGCCCATAGGGGACGCGGGCCAGGGCGCGCAAGACGTCGGCCTCGAAGTCGGTGCAGCCGAGCTGGTCGAGGTAGGCGTCGAGGTCGAGCGGGAACGAGACTCGCTCCCCGGCAAAGTACCGCGAGAGCAGCGAGCACCAGCCCGAGTCGTCGATCGGCACGCCCACCGCCGGGCGGCGCGACGGGTCAGGAATCTCGAGCTCGACCGGCTGGCCGGCGGCCAGCACGACACGCCCCAACCCGTACGGGGTGGCAAAGAAGGCCTCGCGGCGCGCCTGGCGGCGCCGCCCGTCGCTCGCAGTCGTCCACCTGCTCATCTGTCACCTCTCGGTCGTCGGGGCCTTGCCGGCGGCACGGCGCCGCAGTCGTCGGGGGCCTCTTTCGTCGCCGGCGCACTTCGGCGATACGGCTTCGCGGCCGGGCCGGCCGCGACACCCGTGTCACGGCCATTCCTAGCCCGCTTTGTGCAGATGTGCGTAGATCTCGCGAGCTACCCGCCGCGGCAGTCCGGGCACCTGCTCGATCTCGTCGCGCGAGGCGGCGATGAAGCGCTCCGGGCTGCCGAAGTGGGTAAGGATCGCGCGCCGGCGCACCGGTCCCACCTTGGGCAGCTCGTCGAAGATCGACGCCCGGCGCAGGTCGCCGCCACGCCGCTGTCGATGGAAGGTTACTGCAAAGCGGTGGGCCTCGTCGCGTATGCGCTGGAGAAGCAGCGACGCCGGATCGTCGGACGGCAGCGTGAGCGGCGCCGAACGCCCCGGCACGAATACCTCCTCGCGCTGTTTGGCCAAGCCGATGGCGGCCACCTCGGCGGCGCTCTCGCGCAGCGCCTCGAGCGCCGCCGCCAGTTGCCCCTTGCCACCGTCGATCACGATCAGGTTCGGCCTGCTGGCGAAGCTCTCGTCGTAGCGCTCGTCAGCGGCGTCCGTAGCCGCGTCGTCAGCGCCCTCCAGCGGTTCATCGGCGGCCCCCGCAGACGCCTCCGCGGTCGTGTCCCCCGGGGGGTGGCCGTCGTCTCCGGCGCGACGGGGCGCGCCGCCCGGCGCGGCGCTCGCCGTCGCGGCCGCGAGCCTCCGGAACCTGCGTCCGACCATCTCGTTGATCATCGCGAAATCGTCCTGACCGACGACCGAACGGATCGCGAACTTGCGGTAATGGGCCTTGCGCGGGCGACCGTTCTCGAAGACCACCATCGAGCCGACCGCGTGCTGGTCTCCCAGGTTCGAGATGTCGTAGCACTCGATGCGCAGTGGCAGGTCGGCGAGCCCCAGGGCGTCGCGCAGGCGGACCAGCGCCTCTGCGCGCGCTTCGCGCGTCCGGGCCAGACGCGCCTCTTCCTCGTGGGCCGCCTGGGCGGCGTTGCTCTGGGCCATCTCGAGCATCCGGCGTTTGGGCCCGCGCAGGGCGCGGCGCACCTCGACGCGCGTCCCGCGCCGCGTGGACAGCACGGCCGAGAGCTCGGCCGCGCCGTCGTCGAGCGGCGCGATCACCTGCCCGGGAATGCTCACGCCGTCGCCGTAGTAACCCAGCGCGAACTCCTCGACGAGCTCGCCCGCGTCGCGCCCAGCGGTGTTCTCCACGAAGAAGGTCTGGCGCGCGACCAGCGCCCCGTCGCGCACGCGGAACACCTGCAGATTGCCGCCGGGGTCGCCCTGCCACAGACCAAGCACGTCGAACGACCCCGATCCCTCCTGTTCGACCGCCTGGCGCTCCTGGACGTGGCGCACGGCTTCGAGCCGGTCGCGCAGCAGGGCCGCCTTCTCAAACTCGCGCGCCGCCGCGGCGACGCGCATGTCCCGTTCAATCTCGCGACCGACGTCGGACAACCGCCCGCGCAGGAAGGCCACCACCTGGTCGATCACCTCGAGGTAGTCGTCGTGCGAGACACGATCGTCGCAAGGCCCCAGGGACCGATCGATGAAGTACTGCAGGCAGGGCGAGCCGCTCGGCCGGCCCGGCCGCTCGGCCTTGCACTTGCGATAGGGGAAGATGCGCCCGATCAGCTCGAGCGTCTCACGCACCTTGCGAGCGTTCGAGAAGGGGCCGAAGTAGAGGTTGCCCGGCACGTGGCGGCCGCGAAAGAAGCGCACCCGCGGCCACTCGTCGATGAGAGTGATCTCGATGAAGGGGTAGCTCTTGTCGTCGCGCAGGCGCAGGTTGAACGGCGGGCGCGCTTCCTTGATGAAGTTGTCCTCGAGCAGCAGAGCCTCGGTCTCGGAGGCAGTCACGACGTACTCGATCGTCCACGCCCGGGAGACCATCTCGGCGATGTGGCCGCCGGGCGCCGCCGCGCCGCCCCGAAAATACGAGGCCAGCCGCTTGCGCAGGTCCTTCGCCTTGCCCACGTAGAGCACGCCGCCGCCGTCGTCGAGCCAGCGGTAGACGCCGGGCGCCGGCGGCGCCCGGCGGGCCGTCTCGCGCAGCGCGGCGATCGTCTTGTCGTGTCGTTCCTCGCTCATGTCACCCACGATTATCCCACCAGCGGACAAGCTCGGGTCAGGTTCGCTCGGGAGGTCGCCTTCGCGGCACGACCTCTCAGACCTCGCTTGCTCGCGGCCGGCCCCCGAGACCTGCGGAGCGGCTGGCGGGCGAGGCCAGTAGACGATTGTCCTAGTCCGAGCGTCGCCCCATTTGCCAACACTAATGCTGTGACCACGTACGCCGATAACGCCTCACAACTGACAGACCGTACTCGACGGACGTTGGAAAGCCGTCGCCTCGCAGAATCGTCCATCGGAGGATCGACGTGACCAAGAAACCAGGCGCGCACCTCAGGATACTGATCGTCGCCGGCTTGCTCGCTCTGGTCTGCCTGATCGTCGGTGTCGGGTTCGCCTACGCGGGCCCGGGCGACGTTCCAGGCGCCGTGACCGGTCTCGCCTCGTCGACCCACCCCACCGAGACCACGTGGTATTCGAACAACAGCCCCGCCTTCAGCTGGAACCCGACGACGGCCACGAACTCCCCAATCGCCGGGTATTCGGTCCTGCTCGATCAGAACGCCGGCTCGGTGCCCGACACGACGACCGACCGTCAGTCGCTCGATTTCCTGCCGAGAGTGCCCTACACGGTCGGCACGAACCCGGCCGAAGACCGGCTCGTCGATCTGAACGGCGACAGCAAGCTGGATCTCGTGGTGGAGAACTCCGGTTCCAACACCGTGAGCGTCCTGCTGGGCAACGGCGACGGCACCTTCAAGCCCGCCGTAAACTACGCGACCGGCACGACGCCCTGGTCGCTGGCGGTCGGAGACGTCAACGGCGACAGCAAGGTCGACATCGTGACCGACAACTCCGGCGCCAGCACTGCCAGCGTCCTTCTGAACAAAGGCGACGGCACGTTCAACGCGCACGTCGACTACCCCACGGGGTCAGCTCCCGAGTGCCTGCGTCTGGGCGACGTCAACAACGACCACAAGCTCGACATCGTCGCGGCCAACTCGACGGCGAACACCGTGAGCGTGCTGCTGGGCAACGGCAACGGCACCTTCGCCGCCAAGACGGACTTCAGCACCTCGACCCATCCGACGTCGATCGACCTCGGCGACGTCAACAGCGACGGCAAGATCGACCTGGTCACGGCCAACTACGACAGCAACAACGTCAGCGTGCTGACCGGCAACGGCGACGGCAGCTTCAACGCGCACGTCGACTACGCCACCGGCAACGGCCCCGAGACCGTCATCGTCGCCGACGTGAACAAGGACGGCAAGCCCGATATCGAGACCGTCAACGGAACGGACAGCAGCGCCAGCATCCTGCTGAACAACGGCAACGGGACCTTCAAGGCCAAGGTCGACTACCCGACCGGCGGACTCCCCTACTCGCTCGCCGTAGCCGACTTGAACCAGGACGGCGCGGTCGACCTCGTGACGAGCAACCATACCGGCAACAGTCTCAGCATCCTCTTCGGCAATGGTGACGGCACCTTCCAGCCGAAGATCGACAAGCCCATCGGCAATGGTCCGTTCTGGATCGCCCTGGGCGACCTCAACGGTGACGGCTACGGCGACCTGGTGTCGACCGACGAGACGGACGGCACCGCAAGCGTGCTGCTCGGCACCGCCTATCTCGCGACCAGCTACTCGAACAAGGCCGACGGCATCTGGTACTTCCACGTGCGGGCCGTCGATGCCACCGGCACGGGAGGTCCCACCACGACACGCGCCGTGCGCATCGACACCACGCCGCCGGTGACCAGTCAGACCGGCGCCGACAGTGCCTGGCATGCCACCGCCGTGACGATGAACCTCTCGGCCACCGACGCCTTGAACGGTGTCGCAACGACCGAGTACAAGGTCGACAGCGGAAGCTGGACGACCGGAACCACGGTGACGATCCCGGCGCCGGTTGACGGCTCGAACAACGGTTCACACACCGTGAGCTACCGTTCGACCGACACGATCGGCAACCGTGAGACCGCCAAATCGTCCACCGTCAACATCGTTACGACGGCGCCGATCACGACCGCTTCCGGCGCCGACGGCGCCTGGCATGCCAGCGACGTCTCGCTCAACTTCTCGAGCGCCAGCCCAGGTGTCACGAAGACCGAGTACAGCCTCGACGGCGCCGGCTCCTGGACGACCGGCACCTCGGTCGTCATCCCCGCCGCGGCCGACGGCAGCACCGATGGCACGCACACCGTGCTCTACCGCTCGACCAACGGGGCAGGCTTCGTCGAGATGCCCGAGAGCTGCACGGTCAAGATCGACGTCGCCGCGCCCACCACCAGTGTCTCCGGCGCCGACGGCGCCTGGCACAACACTCCCGTGACGCTCAGCTTCTCCGGCAACGACGGGGCGGGCAGCGGCGTCACGAAGACCGAGTACAGCCTCGACGGCGGCGTCTCCTGGACGACCGGCGCCTCGGCCGTCATCCCCGCCCCCGCCGGCGGTGGCGGCGACGGCACGCACACCGTGCAGTTCCGCTCGACCGACGCGGCCGGTCACACTGAGACGGCCAAGAGCTGCGTCGTGAAGATCGACGCGACGGCACCGACGACCACGGTCTCGGGCGCTGACGGCGCCTGGCACACGAGCGCCGTAGCGCTCAGCTTCACCCGGAACGACGCGGGAGGCAGCGGCGTCACGAAGACCGAGTACAGCCTTGACGGCGGAGCCTCATGGACGACGGGCACCTCGGTCGTCATCCCCGGCCCGGCAGACGGCGGCAACAACGGCATCCACACCGTGGAGTATCGCTCGACCGACGCCGCCGGCAACATCGAGCCTTACCAGAGCTGCACCGTGAAGATCGACACCACGGCGCCCGTGACCGTCACCAACGCAAACGATTCGTGGCATACCGTGCCGTTCATGCTCGAACTGACGGCGCACGATGTCGCGGGCACGACGACGCAGTACAGCCTGGGCGACGACTCCCACTGGCAGAACGGCGCCACCGTCGCCTTCAGCACCGCCTGGAAACGAGGCGGCGGCAGCGGCTCGTTTACCGTCTACTATCGGTCGACCAACGAAGCTGGTCTCCTGGAGGCCGAGAAGTCGGTCACGGTGCTGATCGACACGTCGCGGCCGTCGACCACCGACGGCGCACCGAGCGGCCCGCAGGCAACGGATGTGACCGTTCACCTGACCGGAAACGACGCGTTCTCGGGCGTCGCCCAGACCTGGTACCAGGTCGACGGCGGCGCCTGGCAACAGGGCACGTCGGTCCTCATCCAGGCCCTGGCCGCCCACGCCAACGACGGGCTCCACACGATCAGGTACTACTCGGTGGACAACGCCGGCAACACCGAAGCCGGCTACCGGGTCTGCACCGTGCTCATCGCCACGCCGTAGCGCTCGTCGCAACTCGCTAGGGAGTCACCTTGTGGCGCCCGGGCGTGGCGGAGTCGTCGCGGCCGCCGGCACCGGCGCCTGACGCTCGGAGCCGAGGACCCGATGCAGATACTCGCCCGTGTAGGAGTGCCCGGCCGCCTCGAGGAGGTCTTCGGGGGTGCCGCTGGCGATCACCTCTCCGCCCTCGTCGCCGCCCTCGGGGCCAAGGTCGATGATCCAGTCGGCGCACTTGATGACATCGAGGTTGTGCTCGATCACCACCACCGTGTTGCCCTGGTCGACCAGGCGCTGCAGAACGCCGAGCAGGTGCTCGATGTCGGCGAAGTGCAGGCCGGTCGTGGGCTCGTCCAGGATGTAGAGCGTGCGTCCGGTGGCGACCTTGGAAAGCTCGGTGGCGAGCTTGACCCGCTGCGCTTCGCCGCCCGAGAGGGTGGTCGCCGGCTGACCGAGCTTGATGTAGCCGAGACCGACGTCGTTCAGCGTCGTGAGCCGGCGCGCGATACGCGGCACGTTGGCGAAGAACGCGCAGCCGTCGTCGACGCTCATATCGAGTACTTCGGCGATGTTCTTGCCCTTGAAGAAGACCTCGAGCGTGTCGCGGTTGTAGCGCTGGCCCTTGCAGGCTTCGCAGGGCACGTAGACGTCGGGCAGGAAATGCATCTCGATCTTGATCTGGCCGTCGCCCTTGCAGACCTCGCAGCGCCCGCCCTTGACGTTGAAGCTGAAGCGCCCCGGCTTGTAGCCGCGCACCTTCGATTCGGGCGTGGCGGCGAAGAGCTGGCGGATGTGGTCGAAGACGCCCGTGTACGTCGCGGGGTTGGAGCGCGGCGTGCGACCGATGGGCGACTGGTCGATGTCGATGACCTTATCGAGCAGCTCGAGGCCGTCGATGCCGGCATGGGCGCCGGGCCGCGCCTTGGAGCCGCGCATGACGCGCGCCGCCGTACCCTTGTAGAGGATCTCGTTGACCAGGGTGGACTTGCCCGAACCGGACACGCCGGCGACGCAGGTGAAGGCGCCGACCGGAAAGGCCACGTCGATGTGCTTGAGGTTGTGCATAGAGGCATCGCGCACGGTCAGCCACTGGAGCGCCAGGCGCCTCTGCCGCGGTACCTCGATGCGCCGCCGGCCGGCAAGATACTGTCCGGTCAGTGAGGCCGGTTCGGCGGCGATGAACGACGGCGGCCCCTGGGCCACCACCCAGCCGCCGTGCTCGCCGGCTCCGGGACCCATGTCGATGAGGTGGTCGGCCGAGCGCATGGTCTCTTCGTCGTGTTCGACGACGATCACGGTGTTGCCCAGGTCGCGCAGCCGCAGCAGCGTGTCGATCAGGCGCCGGTTGTCGCGCTGGTGCAAGCCGATGCTGGGCTCGTCGAGGATGTAGAGCACGCCGACCAGCGCCGAGCCGATCTGGGTCGCCAGCCGGATACGCTGGGCCTCGCCGCCCGACAGCGACGCCGAGGCGCGTCCGAGCGTGAGATAGCCCACCCCGACGTCGGCCAGGAAGCGCAGCCGCTCGCGGATCTCCTTGATCACCCGGCCCCCGATCAGGCGCTCGGTGTCGGTCATGGAGATCGTCTCGAGGAAGGCCAGGGCCTCGGCCACGCTCATCAGCGTGAACTGGTGGATGTTGCGCTCGCCCACCGTGACGGCGAGGCTCGTGGGCTTGAGCCGCGCGCCGTGGCATTCGGTGCAGGGACGCTCGGCCATGTACTCTTCGATCTTCTGGCGGATGAGATCGGATTCGGTCTCTTCGTAGCGCCGCCGCAGATTGGCGAGGATGCCGCGGAACTGGGCCTTGTAGTGCCGCCAGCGCCCCTGGTAGTTGCGATAGCGCATCTCGATACGATCGGGCGTGCCTTTGAGAAAGAGGTCGCGCTGGTCTTCGCGGAGATCCTGCCACGGCGTGTCGGGGTCGACCTCGTAGCGCTCGATCACGGCCTGGAAGATGTCCTCCATCCAGCCGGTAGCCATGCCGAACGGCAGCAGCGCCCCCTGGTTGAGGGAGAGCGTGTGGTCGGGGACCACGAGGTCGGGGTCGATCTCCTGCGTGGAGCCCAGCCCGTGACAGGCCGGGCAGGCGCCGTGCGGGTTGTTGAACGAGAAGATGCGCGGCTGGATCTCGGGCATGGAGATGCCGCAGTGCAGGCAGGCGAACTTCTCTGAGAAGGTGAGCGTCGGCCCGTCGGCCAGGGCGATGTTGATGAGGCCGTCGGACAGGCGCGCGGCGGTCTCGACGGAGTCGGTCAGGCGGCGCCGCACGCCGTCTTTCATGACCAGACGGTCGACGACAACCGAGATGTCGTGCTTGAGCTTCTTGTCGAGCTCGAACTCTTCGTCCAAGCCCCGCACCTGGCCGTCGACCTGCACGCGGGTGAAGCCGTCGTCGCGCAGCTCGCGAAAAAGCTGCCCATACTCGCCCTTGCGGCCGCGCACCACGGGGCTCATGACGCTGAACCTGACGTCGGTCTCGAGCTCGAGCACCTGGTCGATAATCTGCTCGAGCGACTGCCCTTCGATCGGGCGCCCGCAGTTGGGGCAGTGCGGGTGACCGACGCGCGCGTACAACAGGCGCAGATAGTCGTAGATCTCGGTAGCTGTGCCGACCGTGGAGCGCGGGTTGCGCGAGGTCGTCTTCTGGTCGATCGAGATGGCCGGCGAGAGCCCCTCGATACTGTCGACGTCGGGCTTGTCCATCTGGCCCAGGAACTGGCGGGCGTAGGCCGACAGCGACTCGACGTACCGACGCTGGCCTTCGGCGTAGATCGTGTCGAAGGCGAGCGAGGACTTGCCCGAGCCCGAGAGCCCGGTGATCACGATGAAGCGGTCGCGGGGCAGAGAGAGCGAGACGTCTTTGAGGTTATGCTCGCGGGCGCCGGTGATGACGATGGCGTCGCTCAAGCGATTCCTTTCGGTGGTCGGTCTTTCGGTGGTCAGTCCAACAACAGGAGACCGGTCCAGACGGGGTCGTCGGTGGCCGGCATCTGGATCGGTAGACCGGCCGCGGCGGCCGTCGCCAGGACGTCGACGCCCACCGCCTCCATGGAGGGCCGCGCCCGAAACGGCTTGCGGCACGGCTCGCAGGTCGATGTGCCCGTCTGGGCCGCGACGCAAGCCTCGCAGAGGCGACACTCACCGCCCCCGAAGCCGGCCGCGAAGGCGCAGCCCAGAGCCAGAGCCTCGCCTTCGAGCGCGGTCAGGATGTCGTCGAGGGCGTTCTGGCTCGCGGCCAGGACGCTCTGGTAGTCGGGACTCAGGGAGAGCTCGTCGAGGCTCTTGCCGCCGTAGCGCCGCGCGACATCGGTCGCCGAAAGCGCGATGGGCTGCTGCACGACGAGGGCCACCGTGTAGCGGCTCAGTGTGGCGGCGAACTCGGCGGCCGTGGGCACGAACGGCGGACACATGAGGTTGCGACCGTAACCGGCGCAGAGCGGCACGCGGCACTTGAGCGTGACGCGCGGGTCGGTAACGACGGCGCGCGCCGAAAGCGGTTGCGCGGCCCGCGCCCCGAGTTGGACCGCGCGCTCGGCGAGCGCCCGCGCCTGCTGCTCGACTTCGACCATGGCCTCTCCCCTGTCGTGAACGCCCGCCGCCATCGACCCGGTCGGTCGGCGTCAGGCGACCGTCGCCTGCCGCCGACCCAGCTCGCGCGACAGTTCCCTGATCTCGTCGCGCAGCTTGGCCGCGTATTCGAACTTGAGCTGGTCGGCCGCCGCGAACATCTCGGCTTCGAGGTTGGCGATAAGCCGCTCGAGGTCGGCGACCGGCATGGCCGCCTGCTCGCCGACCGCCTTCAGGCCGCGGTGCCGGCCCTTGCCGGGGACCGCCGCCTGCTGCGAGCTCATCTGGGCGATGTCGGTGACCCCTTTGACGATGCTGCGCGGCGTGATGCCGTGCTCTTCATTGTAGGCTGTCTGGCGGGTGCGGCGACGGTTGGTTTCGTCGATCGCGGCCCGCATGGCGGCGGTTTCGCGGTCGGCGTACATGATCACCGTGCCGTGCACGTTGCGCGCCGCCCGCCCGATCGTCTGGATGAGGCTGGTCTGACCGCGCAGAAAGCCCTCTTTGTCGGCGTCGAGGATGGCGACCAGCGTGACCTCGGGCATGTCGAGCCCCTCGCGCAACAGGTTGATGCCGACCAGGATGTCGAATTCGCCCAGGCGCAGGTCGCGCACGATCGCCAGACGATCGAGCGTGTCGATCTCGCTATGCAGGTAGCGCACCTTGAAGCCGTTTTCGACCAGGTAGTCGGTGAGGTCTTCGGACATGCGCTTCGTGAGGGTGGTGATCAGCACGCGTTCGTCGTTTTCGATGCGGCGCCGCGCCTCGTTCATGAGATCGTCGATCTGGCCCGCCGTGGGACGCACCTCGACGGCCGGGTCGATCAGCCCCGTCGGCCGGATGATCTGCTCGGCGATGTTGACGCTCTCGCGCAGCTCGAACTTGCCGGGGGTAGCGCTGACGAAGATGATCTGCGGCACCTTGGTGACGAACTCGTCGAAGCGCAACGGCCGGTTGTCGAGAGCGCTCGGTAGCCGGAAGCCGTAGTCGACCAGCGTCTGCTTGCGCGAGCGGTCGCCTTCGTACATGCCGTAGACCTGCGGCACGGTCATATGCGACTCGTCGATGAACACGAGGTAGTCGTCGGGGAAGAAGTCGAGCAGACAGTTGGGTGTGGCCCCGGGCTGCTTGCCCAGCAGGATGCGCGAGTAGTTCTCGATGCCGTTGCAGAAGCCCATCTCGCGCAGCATCTCCATGTCGTAGTGGGTGCGCTGCCGCAGGCGATGGGCTTCGAGGACCTTGTCGTTGTCTTCGAACCAGGCGCAGCGCTCGTCGAGCTCGCGCTTGATCTCGATCAGCGCCCGGTCGACTGCCGGGGGGCTCGTGACGAAGTGCGTCGCCGGATAGATCGCCACGTAGGGCGGCTTGTCGACGACCTCGCCGCTGACCGGCTCGAAGCGCGTGATGGCTTCGATCTCGTCGCCCCACAACTCGACGCGCACCAGCGTGTCCTGGTCGGCCGGCCAGAGCTCGAACGAGTCGCCGCGCACGCGGAACTTGCCGCGCGCCGGTTCATAGTCGTTGCGCTGGTACTGGATGTCGACCAGCTTGCGCAGCACGGCGTCGCGGTCGATGTGGTCGCCGACCCGCAGGAGCACCACGCTCTGCAGGTAGTCGTCGGGGGAGCCCAGGCCGAAGATGCAGCTCACGCTGGCCACGATGACCGTGTCGCGCCGCATGAGCAGGGCGTTGGTGGCTGCGTGACGCAGGCGGTCGATCTCGTCGTTGATGGAGGAGTCCTTTTCGATGTAGAGGTCTTGCTGGGGGACGTACGCCTCGGGCTGGTAGTAGTCGTAGTAGCTCACGAAGTACTCGACCGCGCTATCGGGCAGGAACTCGCGGAACTCGTTGCAGAGCTGCGCCGC
>PKYM01000223.1:16269-18412 GCA_003132645.1 Actinomycetota bacterium
AGGCGATGGTAACAGAGCGAACGTACGTTCGCAACGGTCAACCGCCGGGCGCCGGGCCCAGCCGCGCCCCATAGGCGCGTCGATAGAGCTTTCGCAGCGCGAGCACACGGGTCACGTAGTCGCGCGTCTCGCTGAAGGGGATGGCCCGTGGAGTGAGCTTCCCCCCCGTCGTCGTCAACCACGCATCGACGTTGCTCTGGCCGGCGTTGTAGGCCGCCACGGCCATCGTCACCGAGCCGTGATAGTGGTCGAGGAGCTGGCGCAGGTAGTAGCACCCGTAGAGGATGTTGACCCTCGCGTCGACCAGGTCTGAGGCGACGAACGTGGTGCCCCCCGTCTTGCGGGCGATGTCCTGGGCGGTCGAGGGCAGGACCTGCATGAGCCCGACGGCGCCTTGGTGCGAGCTCACGCTGTCGCGAAAGCGACTTTCCTGGTAGATGATCGCGGCCACGAGAGCGGGGTCGAGCGCATTCTTCTGGGCCGCCGCGCGGATCGCCGTGGCGTGCGAGAGCGGATAGACCACGCGCAGGAACCAGCCCGGCTTGGTCACGGACAGCAGACCCCAGGCGGCAGCCAGCACGACCAGGATCAGGCCGCCTATCAGCAGCGGGCGGCGCACGCGCTCAGTGAGCAGGCGGTGCGGCGTCTCGCCGGCCACTCTCCGCCAGGATGGACGCGTACACCTCACCGACGTAGGCCTTGAGGCCCTCGCGGCCACCCACGTTCTCGACCACGAAGTCGCTGCGCTCCGCCTTGTCGGCCTCGGGTAGCTGGCGTGCGGCGCGCCGGGCGAACTCCGAGGCCGTGACCTTGGCCGACAGCCGCTTGCGCCGGGCCGCTTCGGGCGCCGTGACGAGCAGGATGTAATCGAACACTTCGGCCATGTCGGTCTCGAAGAGCAGCGGCACCTCGGCCACCAGCAGAGGCGGTCGCGGTCGCCGGGCCTCCTGCTTGCGCGCCCAGGAGTCGATCAGACGTTTGACGTGCGGGTGCAGCAGGCTCTCGAGCCAGACGAGCTCGCCGGCGTCGTTGAAGACGACCTGGGCGAGCGCCGGGCGGTCGATCTGCTCGTCCTCGAGGACATCGCCGCCGAAGTGACGCTCCACGCGACTGATGATGGCCTGTTCGGCGAGCAGGTGGTGGACGAGCTCATCGGCCGACACGACGGCCGCGCCGAGATCGGCGAGGAACGCCGTGGCGGTGGATTTGCCTGAGCCGATGCCACCGGTCACGCCGAGGCGAGGGATGCGATGTGTGGTCATTACTCCACGATCACTCGTGGGGCGGCGGTCCGCCGCAGCGGTCCGCCGCCCCACGCAGGGTCGGTCTGCCTACTTCAGGACCCGGAACCAGGCTCGCCGGGCGTCTTGGAGGCCTCGTCTGCCTCGGCGGGCGCGGCGGCCTCGTCGGAGGCGTCGGCCGCGGGGGCCTCGGCCTCGTCGGCAGCAGCGTCGGAGCCGGCCGGGAACACCTCGTCACTCAGACCGAGCGTCGGTGCGTCCTTGGGCTCGTCGGCCACGGCCTCGTCGGCGTCGGCGGTCACGCCAGTGGCCTCGGCCTCGTCGGCGACGACCTCTGCGGCCGCGTCGTCAGCGACGGCCTCGGCAACGGCCTCTTCGACGACGGCCTCTTCGACCACCTCGGTGACGAGCGCCTCGTCTTCTTCTGACACCTCAGGCTCGAGCTTGATCAGGGGCTCGACCTGCTGGCCCTCGACACGCTTGATGGAGAGGCTCAGGCGGCGACGGTCGGAGTCGATCTCGATGACCTTGACCAGCACTTGCTGGCTGACCGAGACGACCTCGTCGGGCCGCTCGACGTGGCGGTTGGCGAGCTCGGAGATGTGCACGAGGCCTTCGATGCCCTCGTAGATCTCGACGAACGCGCCGAAAGCCACGATCTTCGTGACGCGGCCCTCGACGACGTCGCCGATGCGATGCTCGGCGACGATCCTCTGCCAGGGGTCTTCCTGGGTCTGCTTGAGACCCAGACTGATGCGCTGGCGGTCGCGGTCGATGTCGAGCACCTTGACCTTGACCTCCTGGTTGACCTGGAGCACCTCGGACGGATGGTTGATGTGGGTCCAGGAGAGCTCGGAGATATGGATCAGGCCGTCGATGCCGTCGAGGTCGACGAAGGCGCC
>PKYM01000096.1 GCA_003132645.1 Actinomycetota bacterium
CCGATGCGGATGGCCGTGGCGACAGTCTCGGGCGCCTCGACCTTGTGGCCCAGCACGAGCGGCGCGGCGCCGGCCGCCTGAAAACCGCACATGACGGGCAACCGGTCGGTCACGCCGGCCTCGCGGTACTCGCGATAGCCCTTCCAGTAACTCGTGATGTTGCCCGCGTTGCCGACCGGGATGCAGTGGTACTCGGGCGGTCCGCCGAGTACGTCGCAGACCTCGAAGGCGCCGGTCTTCTGGCCCTCGATACGGTAGGGGTTGACCGAGTTGACGAGGGCGATCGGCAGGTTGGCCGACGCCTCTCGCACGATATCCAGGGCGACGTCGAAGTTGCCCGCGATGGAGATCACGGTGGCGCCGTAGGCGACCGCCTGGGCGAGCTTGCCCATGGCGATCTTGCCCTCGGGGATCACAACGATAGCCGTGATGCCGGCCTTGGCCGCGTAGGCCGCCGCCGAGGCGCTGGTGTTGCCCGTCGAGGCGCAGATCACCGCCCGGTACTCCTCTTCGAGGACCTTGCTCAGCGCCATCGTCATGCCGCGGTCCTTGAACGAACAGGTCGGGTTCAGGCCCTCGAGCTTGAGGTACAGCTCGACCCCCAGCGCGGCGCCCAGGTTGCCCGCGGCCACCAGCGGCGTGTCGCCCTCGCCGAGGGTGACGATCGGCGTCTTGTCGCTCACCGGCAGGTACTGACGGTAGCGGGCGATCACACCCCGGCCGCGCAGGCCGCCGGCGCCCGCGCCGGCGCCAGTGAGGCCGCCGGTGCCCGCATCGCCCGCGCCCGCCCTGCCCGTGTCGCTACCGGCCATCGTCGCCCTCGAGCCTGATGACGCTCGGCCGGCTGCGCACTACGGGCAGCGCCTCGATGCGCGCCAGGGCGCTGAAGAAGGCAGCCTCGCGGACCGGGTGCAGGACGAGCACGAGCTGGGCCGAATCTTCTTCGCCGATCTGCTGCATGGAGTGGATGCTGACGCCCTCGTCGCCGAACACACCGGCGATGGCGGCCAGCACGCCGGGCTCGTCGGCCACCTGGACTCGCATGTAGAAGCGCGAGACCACCTCGGCGCTGGGATAGAAGCCGAGCTGCTTGTAGCAGGTGCAGTTGCGGATGTAGCCGCCCGGCGCCGTGTTGACGATCGAGATCACGTCGCCGAGCACGGCCGAGGCGGTCGGCGTACCGCCGGCCCCGGGCCCGAACAACATGATCTTGTCGAAGCTGTCGCTTTCGAGGAACACGGCGTTGTAGGCGCCCGAGACGCCGGCCAGCGGGTGCTCGGCGGGGATGAAGCAGGGATACACGCGCACGTTGACGCGCCCGTCGATCAGCTTGGCCACGCCGAGCAGTTTGGGCGTGAGCCCAAGCTCGGCGCCGCGGGTCACGTCGACATCGGTGATGGCCTCGATGCCCTCGTGTTCGACGTCTGCCAGGGTGACCCGGCTGTGAAAGGCCAGCGACGAGAGGATGGCCATCTTGGCGGCCGCGTCCTTGCCGCTGACGTCTTCGGTCGGGTCGGCTTCGGCGTAGCCGAGCTCCTGGGCCTTCTTGAGCGTCGGGGCATACTCGGCGCCGGTCTGGGCCATGGCCGAGAGGATGTAGTTGGTCGTGCCGTTGACGATGCCCATGACGCCCGTGACGCGCGCCGCCGTGAGCGACTCGCGCAGCACCTTGATGACCGGCACAGCGCCCACCGAGCTGGCTTCGAAGCGCAGGTAGGTGCCGGCGTCTTCGGCGGCCTGCAGAAGCTCGGCGCCGTGTTGTGAGAGGAGCTGTTTGTTGGCGGTGACGACCGCCTTGCCGGCCTTGAGCGCCGCGAGCTGGATGGTGCGGGCCGGCTCGATGCCGCCGATCAGCTCGATCACCACGTCGATCGCGGGATCGTTGACGAGGTCGGCGAAATCGGTCGTGAGCCGCACGCCCGGCGGCACCAGCGCCTGGCGCTCGGGCGAGAGCTCGCAGACCGTGCGCAGGATCACGTCCTTGCCGGTCGCCAGCCGGATCTCGTCGACGCCCTCGCTGAGCAGCCGCCCGACGCCGGAACCCACTGTCCCGTAGCCCACCAGTCCGATGCCGACCACTTCCACCGCGCGCCCCCTCTTAGCTTTCAGTCCAGGCTGTCAGTCGCGAGCGGCCGTCGCCGCCAGCGGACGCTGCAGTCGCAGCACATCATCCCACGTCTCGCGGGCGATGATCACGCGGGCCCGGCCGCCGGCCACCATGACCACCGCCGGCCGCGGCTGGCCGTTGTAGTTGTTGGCCATGGCGTAGCCGTAGGCGCCGGTGCAGGGCGTGACCAGCACGTCGCCCAGCTCAGGCGGCGCGATCTTCACGTCGCGTACCAGCACGTCGCCCGACTCGCAGTGCTTGCCGACGATCGTCGTCTTGAAGGTGGCCGGCACGTCGGCGCGGTTGCCGATCATGGCCTCGTAACGCGAGCCGTAGAGCATCGGCCTGATGTTGTCGGACATGCCGCCGTCGACGGCCACGTAGGTGCGCCCGTCGGGCACCGGCTTGATCGTGCCGACCCGGTAGAGAGTGACCGCCGCCTTGCCGGCGATCGAGCGACCGGGCTCGACCAGGATGGTGGGCGGCGCCATATGGTGGCGCGCGGCCTCGGCGACCACCGCGTCGACGGCGACCGCGGCGAACTCGACGATCGACGAGGGCTGGTCGCGGGCGGTGTAACGGATCCCCAGACCGCCGCCCAGGTTGAACAGGCGGCACACGAAGGAAAGCTCGTCACGCCACTCGGCGAGCGTTCCCATGAGGATCTCGATCTCCCGCCTGTACGACGACAGATCGAAGATCTGCGAGCCGATGTGGGCGTGCATGCCGACCGGCCGCAGATGGCTCGCCGCGAGGCAGCGGGACAGCGCTTCGGTGGCCTGGCCCTCGTTCAGGCCAAAGCCGAACTTGGAGTCGGGCTGACCGGTCTGCACGGCGGCATGGGTGGCCGGCCGCACGCCGGGCGTGATGCGCACCAGGACGTCCTGGACCAGGCCGCGGCGGCCCGCGGCGGCGTCGAGCGCCGCGATCTCGGAGAACGAGTCGACGACCACGTGGCCGATGCCGCAGTCGAGCGCCAGCTCCAGCTCGGCGGCGGTCTTGTTGTTGCCGTGAAAGAAGATGTCCGAGGGCGGAAAGCCGGCCGCGCGAGCGGCCGCCAGTTCGCCGCCCGAGGCGACGTCGAGGGCCAGGCCCTCCTGGGCCACGAGTTCGATCATCGCTCGACACGAGAACGCCTTGCTGGCGTAGACGATGCGAAACTCGCGGCCGTGACCGGCGAAGGCCGTGAGGTAGGCGCGGCACTGGTCGCGCAGGGTCTGCTCGTCGTAGACGAACAGCGGCGTGCCGAAGGTGTCGGCCAGTTCGACCACGTCGCAGCCGCCGATCTCGAGGTGACCGGCGGCGTCGTGACGGGAGGTGTGCGGGTAGATGAGCGTGTGAGTCACGGCGCTATCTTACGCCATCGGCTCGGGCGTAGCCTCAGTACTCGATGCCCTCGCGCGCGCCGACGCCGGCGTCGAAGTAGTGTTTGAGGGGCCGCATCTCGGTCACCAGGTCGGCGGCCGCGACGATCTCGGCGGGCGCCCGCCGCCCGGTGAGGACGAGCTCGACGTGGCTGGGCTTGTCGCGCAGCAGCCCAAGCACGTCGTCGATCGCGACGAGCTCGAAGAACAGCGCCGTGATGAGCTCGTCGAGCACGACCACGTCGTAGTCGCCACTACCCACGAGCTCGCAGGCCCGCCGAAAGCCGGCCGCCGCCGCGGCGCGGTCGTCGGCGGTGACCTTGCCCTTGAGCACCCAGTGATCGAGGCCGACCTGCTCGGTGTCGATGCCCAGCCGCCCGGCCGACACGATCTCGCCCCAGGTCGGGTCGCCCTTCATGAACTGCAGGACGAGAACGCGCAGACCCTGCCCGGCGGCGCGCATGGCGAGGCCAAAGCCGGCCGTCGTCTTGCCCTTGCCGTCGCCGGTATAGACCTGGACGTAGCCTGTGCGCTCGCTCATCAGTAGGTAAAGAACCCTTCGCCGCTCTTGCGGCCGAGCTTGCCGGCCGCCACGAGCTCGCCGAGCAGCGGGCACGGCCGGTACCCGGCGTCGCCCAGGTCGCGTTCGAGGGTCTCGAGGATGGCCTTGGTGGTGTCGAGTCCGACGAGATCGGCAAGCGCCAGCGGACCCATCGGGAAGTTGGCGCCGAGCTTGAGGCCGGTGTCGATGTCGGCGGCGCTCGCGACACCTTCGGCGAGCGCCTGCGCGGCCCCGTTGATCATCGGAAAGAGAATGCGGTTGACGACGAACCCGGGCGAGTCCTTGACGGTGATCGGCGTCTTGCCGACGGCCTCGCAGAAACCGCGCGCCGCGGCCACGGTGTCGTCGGCCGTCGCCGCGCCGCGCACGACCTCGACCAGCGCCATGGCCGGCACGGGGTTGAAGAAGTGGATGCCGACGAAGCGCTCCGGACGCGCCACGAAGCCGGCCAGCGTGGTCACCGACAGGCTCGAAGTGTTGGTGGCGATGATCGCCTCGGGACGCAGGGCCACGGCGGCGTTCTCGAGCAGGCCGCGCTTGACAACGAGCGACTCGGGCGCAGCTTCGATGAACAGATCGGCGTCGGCGCCCGCCGACACGTCGAGCCCAGTCGTGATACGGCCGAGAGCGGCGTCGCGCTTGTCGGCTGAGATGCGACCCTTGTCTACGGCCCGGCCGAGCTGCTTTTCGATGCCGGCCATGCCCTTGGCCACGAACTCGTCGGCGACGTCGATCATGGTCGCCTGCAGGCCGGCCACGACGGCCACCTGGACGATGCCCGCACCCATCTGCCCGGCCCCCGCGACCAGCACCTTCTGTACTTTCACTTCGCTCCTCCTTGTGACCACCGGCGCCGCCCGGCCTTTAGCGGCGAAAAGTCCGGCGCGCGCCGCCTGTCTTTGAGGCGGCGACCGGAGCTCGTCGGCCGGGTTCGGCGAGGCCCTATGCTACTATAGGGTTTCTGATGGACTGCAAGTTCCTCGACTCCTACCAAGCCGACCTCGATGGCAGTAGCATCGACGTCTGGTACTGTCGCAAGCGCGACCCGTTCGTTCTGGGCCCCTCGCGCGAAGTCGCCCTCGCCACCTGCTCGGGCTGCCGGCTCTCCGACAACACCCGCCCGCCCAGCGAGCTCGCTTACGAGGTCGAGCGCCGCAACCAGGAGCTCGTCGCGCTCAACGCCATCGTCTCGGCGGTCAACTCCTCGCTCGATCTCTCCACCGTGTTGAACACAGGGCTCGACAAGGCCATCGAGATCCTCCAGGTCGACGCCGGCTGGGTCTCCCTGACCTCAGACGACGGGCTCCAGCTGGCCCTGCACCGCGGCGTCTCCGACGAGTACGCGCGCGCCATCTCGACCTTGGACGGCCAGGAAGGCATCGTCGCTCTCGTCGCCAGCGAGCAGGAGACGACGGTGGTCGAAGACATCTCGCCCGACTCGCCGACGCTGCCGCTGGCCGGCGCCGAAGGGCTGCGCACCGTCCTGGCCACCCCCCTCAAGGCCCAGGGCAGGTTGCTCGGCGTGATGGCCGTAGCCACCCGCGCCGCGCGCTCCTATTCGGCCGACGACATCTACTTCGTGAGCTCGGCCGCCGCGCAGCTCGCGTCGGCCATCGAGCACGCCCTGCTGTTTCGCGAGCAGATCGACCGCGTCGAACGCGAGCGCCGGCTGCTCGACGCCGTCGAGACCGTCAACCGCAGCCTCGGCACCCACTCGGTGCCGACCACGGTGGTCGTCGAGGCCGCCCGGCTGATGGGTACGAACAAAGCGGCCCTCCTCGCGCTCAAGGGCGACTCTCTCGTGGCTGAAGAGGTGCACAACCTGAGCGCCGAGTTTCGTCGCGTCTTCGTACTGCCGCTCGACGAGTCGGTGTCGGGCCGCGCCATCCGCGACGGCGCCCCGGCGGCCGTCGACAACGTCGAGGGTGCGCCGCTGGTCGATGCCACGGTCGTCGCGGCCGGCGGCTACCGCGCCTTCCTCACGGCGCCGCTGCAGTCCTACAAGGGCACCTACGGCGCCCTGTCTGTGTTCTTCGAGCGGCCGCGACACTTCTCGGAGGACGACAAGACGATCCTCGCCACGTTCGCCAGCCAGGCCACCGTGGCCCTCGAAAACCAGAGCCTCATGCGCGAGAAGGACGTGCTGGCGCGCACCGACGGTCTCACCGGCGTGTACAACCGCAACTACCTCGAGCTCACGCTCGATCAGGCCATGCGCGCGATCCATCGCAACGGCGGCCTCGTCAGCCTGGTGTTCATCGACGTCGACGACCTGAAGACCGTGAACGACCAGCGCGGCCATCAGGCCGGCGACCGCGTGCTGCGCGACCTGGCCCGGCTGCTTGCCGACAGCTGTCGCGAAACCGACACCGTGGCGCGCTACGGCGGCGACGAGTTCGTGGTGCTCATGCCGGGCACCGACGCACTCGGCGCCCGTAAGGTCCTCGCCAAGATCGACAACGCCATCCAGCAGCGCAACGCCGCGGCGCCCGACGAGACTCCGCTGGCTGCCAGCATGGGGCTGCAGACATCGGGCTGGTGCGACCCCGAGGAGCTGCTGCTCGCCGCCGACCGCAGCATGTACGCCATGAAGCGTCAGCGGACGGCGGCGACCCCGGGCTGAAACGCCGGCCGACGACGGCGACCCCGGTTCGACGGTCGCCAGCACCGGCCTCTCCCGCTACCATGAGGACATGAACGAACTGCCACCCAAGATCATTGCCTGCGAGACTCTGCGCGACGAGGTCAGCCGCGTCGCCGGCGACATCGAAGTGGAGTTCTGCGAAGGCAAGCTGCACGACCACCCCGAGCGCCTGCGCGCGACCCTGAACGAGCGCATCGCGGCGACTCCCGGCGCGCGCACCATCCTGCTGGCCTACGGGCGCTGCTCGAACGGCTGCGCCGGCCTCGAAGCGGGACCGCACCGCCTCGTGCTGCCCGCGGTCGACGACTGCATCGCCATCCTGCTGGGCTCGCGCGACGAGTACCTGCGCCAGTTCAACGGCTGCCCCGGCACCTACTACTACACGCGCGGCTGGATCGAGTACATCGACGACCCCTACCACGAGTATCTGGAGATGATCCCGCGCTACGGCGAAGAGAAGGCGCGCAGGATCGCCCATCTGATCCTCGCCCACTACCGGCGCGTGGCGCTGGTCGACACCGGCACCTACGATCTCGCCACCTACGACACGTACCTGCGCACCGTCTCCGACTTCTACGACTTGCCGCTCGAGGTCCTGCCGGGCTCGCTGCGGCTGCTCGAGAAGCTCGTCGACGGGGGGCCCTACGACGACGAGTTCATCACTGTCGCGCCGGGCGACGTGCTCGACGAACCACGCTTCTGGGAAGTATCAAGAAGTAAGTAGGCCCGCAGGGGACCTCGACCCCTGGAAGGGTAGTGCCCAATGCGTATCGGCGTCGTACAGATAGTCAACGCCCAGCCCGACATGGTCGCCTCGCTGCGAGCCGGTCTCACGCGCCTGCAGGAGGCCCGCGAAGCGGGCGTCGACCTCGTCGTCTTTCCCGAGCTGTTCCTGGGCGGCTACTACGTGGATCAGGCGATGGTGAAGCGCGCCGGTCAGGCGAGAGCCGCGCTGGCTCGCCTCCAGGCCGCGGTCGACAACCTTCGGGTCTCCTGCGTGGTCGGCGTGCCCGATCTGCGCGACGGGGTGCTCTTCGACGCGGTCGCCATCCTGCGACCCGACCAGCCGCCGGGCCGCTACGCCAAGACGCACCTGTTCCGCAGCGAGAGGGAGCTGTTCACCCAGGGCGCGACGCTGTGGACGGGCGAGATCGCCGGTTGGCAGTGCGGCGTGCTNNACCGCCACCATCTCGCGGGCCCTCGAGAACGGCTGCTACCTCGCCGCCGCCGGCCATGCCGGCAGCAACGGCGCCACCGAGTTCGCCGGCCACAGCCGCGTGGTCGACCCATCCGGCGAGCTGCTGGCCGATGCCGCGGAGCGCGCCGAGATGCTGGTCGTCGAGTTGCGCTCGCGGATCGTCGACGAAGTACGCGCGGGGCGCCTCGATACGCACGCCTGTCTCGCTGACCGCCGGCCCGAGCTCTACGGCGCCCTGACCGAACCGCGCGAGAAGCCGGCCCGCCGCTAGCCCCTATCGTCGCCGGCGGCTTTGGGCGGGGCCGGCTTGCGGGCCGCCGCACCCTTCCCCGACGACTTGGCCGGCGTCTTGCTGGCCGGCGTCTTGCTCGCTTCCGCGGCTTTGGCTGCCGGCGTTTTGGCTGCCGGCTTCTTGGCGGGCGGTTTCCTGGTCGCCTTCTTGGTCGCCGCCTTCTTGGTCGCCGCCTTGCCGGCAGTCTTGGCAGCCGCCGACTTGCCGGGCGCCGCCGCAGGGCTCGCCGCTTCTGTGACCGGCGCCTTCGTGGGCGCGGCCGCGGATGGTGGCTCTGCTGTTTTCGCAGGCTCTGAATCACTCTCGACTGAAGGTCGAGAGTCTGCCTCGGAAGGCGCTCTCGACGGGCGCGCCGGGGGTACCTCGGTGTTCGCCACGCGAGCGAAGTTGAGCTGCATCTGGGCGAGCGTCGAGCGCAGGCTGGCGTCTTCGGGGTCATCCCCTTCGACGACTTCGATCAGGCGCCGCAGCGCCTCGATCGCCACGCGGGCGTCGCCCAGGTCGCGCAGTTCCTTCGTCTGCTCGGTGAGCCCGAGCTTCTCGTAGCCCACGGTCACCAGCGTCACCATCATGTCGCGCACGAGGTCGACCACATGGAGCTGTTTGAGCTGCTGGCGATAGATCTCGGCGCGTTCCTCGTCGGTCGGCGCGCGACCCTCACGCGACTCCTCGTCGCCGGCTTTGACCTCGTCGGACATCGTCGTCACCTCCCGTCGTCGTCGACGATCGCGTTGGCCCGGGCGACCGCGGCGGCATGCACGTCGTGGATGGACTTTCCCTGGGCGAGCGCGCGGCCCTGACGCTGGGCGCCGTTGCCCTCTGAGAGCAGGCGTTCGACGTCGCCGAGACCGGCGCCCAGGCCGAGCGCCTCTCCGGCCGGCGCCACCCACTCCACGAGCTCGCGCAACGCCTCGGGCGCCCGCACCTCGCACGAGTGGTCCCAGTCGACGAGCTTGCCGTCGAGCCCGTAGCGAATGGCGCGCCAGAGATTCTCTTCGATCAGACGCGTCTCGCGCACCGGCAGGGTCCGACCTTCGTCGACCATGCCGGCCAGCGTAGCGACGAGCCCGAGGGCCAGTGAGTGGATGGCCAGGGTCTGCCAGGGTTCGGTCTGCACGTCGCAGATGCGCACCTCGACCGTGCCGTAGGTGTAGTGCGGGCGCACGCTCCACCACACCTGGGTGAACTCCTGGATGCAGTCGGTCGCAAAGAGCCCCTCGAAATAGCGCCGCTGGGCCTCCCAGCCGCCGAAGATGTCGGGGATGCCGCAGCGCGGGAACATGCGCACGAAGGTCTGCGTGCGGGCCGAGTGCAGATGGGTCCAGAGGCCTTCGATGCAGGGCGAGTTGGCCGACAGCGCGAGCAGGTGAGGCAGAAAGGCGCGCATCGCGTCGCACACGGCGATCGCCCGCTCGATGCCGCGGATGCCGACGTGGATGTGCTGGCTCCAGGTGTTGTTGCGCCAGGCCACGTATTTGAGCTTGTCTTCGACGGCGCGGTAGTGCGGCGTGTCGATGATGCGCTGGTCCTGCCAGGCCGAGAAGGCGTGGGTCCCGGTGGCGCCCAGCATGAAGCCCTGCTCGCGGGCGTGGGCAAAGAGGGCGCGGCGGCGCGCGACGACGTCGCGCGCCGCCTCACCGAAGGAGTCGCACTTGGGCGTGGCGATCTCGAT
>PKYM01000112.1 GCA_003132645.1 Actinomycetota bacterium
CCTGAGCCGCCCGTCGCGACCTGGCCTGCACGCCCGCCGCCACTCCACCCGCGCGGCGTGATCGGGGCAAGCCGCAAGCCTCGGCGCTCGCCGCGCTGCCCGCCCGTCTCTGTGTCGTCCTTCCTGCTGTGGCCGACTTGCTCTTTTCGGCTCGGGCCGCGCTTTGTATGCTAGCGACGAGGGGGGCCTGGATGTCGTCGCTTCCGGGGCCCGACAGGGGCGAAGAACGCCCATCGGGATGCACTGGGGGTACGCATGTCCGACGTTTCAAAACTGCTCACCGACCCCGCGCTGCGACGCGTGCGGATGCGGATCTTCACCGCGGTGATCGTCGTGTTCACGCTGGTCTGCTCGGGCTCGTTCGGCATGGAGGACGTGGTGTCCGGCTCGGGGCCCGGCTTCACGATCCTCATGATCTGCCTACTGCCGTTCGTCTGGAGCATCCCGATGGCGCTGGTCGCCTCGGAGCTGGGCTCGGCCATCCCTGAAGGCGGCGGCTTCTACCGCTGGGTGCGGCGCGCCATGGGCGAGTTCTGGAGCTTCCAGACCGGCTGGTGGTGGACCCTGTCGCTGTACGTCGACTCGGCCGTCTACATCACGCTGGCGCTGGGCTACATCCAGAGTAAGTGGGGCATGAGCGACAACTGGCGCTGGCTGCTGGGCATCGGCTTCGTGGCCTTCTTCACCTTCATCAACATCCGCGGCCTCGATCTCACCGGCAAGGCGCTCACCGTCATCCAGGTCATCGTGATGGTGCCGTTCGTGGCGCTCGTGGTCTGGGGCTTCGCCAAGGGCACGGGCAGTCCCATCTCGCCGCTCCTGCCGCCGGGCATGGGATTCGTGGCGGCCAGCAGCGGGGGGCTGGCCATCATGATGTGGATGTACTCGGGCTACGAGTCCATGTCGACCCTGGCCGCCGAGGTCGAGAACCCGCAACGGCTGATCCCGCGGGCGATCATGATCGCCGTGCCGGTCGTGATCGCCACTTACGCGCTCACCACGATGGCCGGCATCATGGCGGCCGGCAAGGGCGGCTGGGTCAACATGGTCTCCGACGCCAGCGCCGGTGGTGCGGCGGTCGACTTCGTCAAGGCCGGCCAGCTCGTCGGCGGTTCGATCCTGTTGTGGGCGGTCTTCGCCTCGGCCATCGCCAGCAATCTCGGGCTGTACACTGGCTACCTGGCGAGCGGCTCGCGGCCCTCGTACCAGCTCTCGCGCGACCGCCTGTACCCCCGCTTCATGGGCAAGACGCACAAGCGCTGGGGCACGCCCTGGGTCGCCATCCTCATCATGGGCGCGGTCGACGCCGTTCTCGTCAAAGGAAGCTTCACGACGCTAATCGTGATCGACGTGTTCCTGCTCATGTTCAGCTACATCCCGATCTTCATCGCCGCCATCGTGCTGCGCGTGCGCGAACCCGACATGCCGCGCCCGTTCCGGGTGCCCATGCCGACCTGGCTGCTTGCCGTCTACGTGTGTTTCCCGATCGCGATCGCGATCTACGCGCTGTTCACCAACGGCGCTGACTACCTGGTCGGCGGCCTGATCGGCGTGATCAGCGGCCCGATCGCCTACCTGATCTTCAAGCAGGCCTACAGAGGCACGGCGGACGGAGCCCTCGAGGGTTCGATGGTCACACCCGAGGGCGAATTGACACCGTTCGGAGCAGAAGTGGAGGCCCAGGTATGAACGCACGGAGCTGGCGCATTCTCGGGGCGGTCCTCGGCGTCGCCGCCGGCGTTGCCGCGATCGCCGCGGGATTCTACGTGCACGGCGTCGCCGGCTATCGGCTCGGGCTCGCCTGGCACATCGGTGTGGTCGTGAGCGCGCCGCGGCTGCTCGTCGCCATGGGCGTCGTCATGATCGTCGGCGGGCTGTTCACGCTGCGCTTCGTCGTGATCGGCGGCATCCTCACGGCGGCGCCGCTCGTGGTCGGCCTTGTCTTCGCCTACGACCATGTCTGGTACCGCATGGCGAACCTGCACGTCTGGGCGACCGCGGTCGTGCTCGGCCTGCTGTCGTGCGTGTGCGCCGGTCTTGCGCTCCAGGAGGAGATCGTGCCGATCGGCACAGAGCCGCCCGCAGCGCCGCGGGTCCTGCCGCCGCCGCAGCCGCTCGAGGCGCCTGTCGTCGGCGTGGAGGTGGCGCCTCCGGAGTGAAGCTCCGCGGGGCAGCTCAGATTGCCGGACGCTCGGGGGCGGGGGGCGGGGAGGCGCGAAAAAGCGCCTCCCCGCCCCCTCGCTACGTTCGCCTTAGGCCTCGAGCAGGATCGTCACCGGCCCGTCGTTGACGAGCGTCACGTGCATGTGGGCGCCGAACACGCCGGTCACGACCGGCACGCCGGCGGCCCGCACCCCCGCCACGAAGGCCTCGAAGAGTTCCTCGCCCTGAGCCGGCGGGGCCGCGTCGGTGAAGCTCGGCCGGTTGCCGCGGCGCGTGTCGGCGTAGAGCGTGAACTGGGGCACGGCTAACAGCTCGCCGCCCACGTCGGGAAGCGAACGGTTCATCAGTCCCCGATCGTCGCCGAAGACGCGCAGCTTAACGAGCTTGGCGGCGAGTCCGGCCGCCGTCTTGGCCGTGTCGGAGTGGGTCACGCCGACGAGCGCGAGAAAGCCCGGGCCCGTGGCCGCCACCTCGCGACCGTCGACGGCCACACTCGCGCGCTCGACGCGCTGCAGGAACACTCGCATGGGGCGGATTCTACGGCCGTGCGGAACGGCCGACCAGTCTCGCAGGGCTGCCGGTCTGCGGAATCGCCTGCTAATCGGCGGA
>PKYM01000163.1 GCA_003132645.1 Actinomycetota bacterium
CAGGTCCATGATGCGGGCCGCCGTGTCGTGCTCGGGGGTCTCGAGGCGCAGGCGCTCTTCGGGAAACAGCGGCGTGAGCTTTTCGAACAACGGCCGCTGGCGAGCGGTGTCGGGATCGACGCCGTTGACGGTGTCGACCTTGAGCAGGGCGTTGTATTTTTCGTTGTCTTTGGGCTCGCGCACCTGGCCGGCGATCTCGTCGCCGCGGCGCAGGCCGAAGCGGCGGATCTGGCTCAGCGAGACGTAGACGTCGTCGTCGCTTTGCACGAAGCCCTGGGTGCGCAGAAAGCCGAAGCCGTCGGGCAACACGTCGAGGATGCCCACCTTGTCGACCGGCGGCGACTCGGGACGACGCTCGCGCGGCTCGCGCTCGACGGTCTCGGTGCTGCCTCCGCCGCCTCCGCCGCCAGTGCCGCCACCGCCACCAGTGCCGCCAGTGCCGCCGCGGCGGCCGCGATCGCGACGACCGCGATCGCGGCCGCCTCCGCGCTGTCCGTCGCGCTGCTGCTGTTGCTGGCGAGGCTGCTGGTCGCCCTGCGTCGTGGGGACAGGCCGCTCGTCCTGGGTCGTGTCCGCAGGCCGCTCGTCCTGGGTCTGCGTGGCGACGGGCCGCTCGTCCTGGCTCGTGGCGACCGGGCGTTCGTCCTGGGTCTGTGTCGCGACGGCGGTCACGCCGGCGCCCTCCCCGGCGCTCGGCGCCGAGTCGCGCTCGGCGCGCGTGTCGCCTTCGCCGTTGTCGCGCACGGCCTTGGCCGGTTTGTCGGACGGCGGCGCGCCGCCGTCGGTCTGGGCGGCGGGCATCGGGGCGACTACGGTGTCCTGCGGGGTGTCCTTCACAGACTCACTCCCTGTCGATTCCTGGGTGGTATTCATTCCTTCAGTGATTTTCATGGCTGTCTCGCGTTCAAGGTTTGCATAGTCCTCATGACTGTCTCGCATTCAGAAACTCTCGAGTCTCGGGGCCCGCGCTCAAGCGGGTTGCGCCACGATGAGATGCCCAACGCAGGCTCCTTTCTGTCGAAAAGGTTTCTGGCCTCTGATAGGTCTGCGGATTTGTGATCGGTCCGCTGATTTGTGATCGGTCCGCTGGACGGTTCTCTGCTAGTGGGTTCCTGTCGATCTTCGGCGCTCGGCCGGCTGTAGCCGGGTCGCGCGATCGGAGTGGTGGGCCAGGCGGCGAATGGTGTCGGCGAGGCGCACCACGGGAGGATGCTAGCGATATCGGCAGCGTCCGACGCGGCTTGAGTGTGCACGCTGGCTCATCCTCCTGTGTTGCGTCTGGCCGCCGGCCGGGAGTACTCGGACACGGCGTCGAGCACGTCTGCCATGAGCGCCTTCACGGCCTGGTCGATGTTGGTGTTCTCGAGGACGGTCACGCCCTGTTTTTCGGCCTGGGTGAGCAGATAGTCCTGGACCTTGCGGATCTTGGCGAAGCCCTGAAGGTAGCGCCGCAGCGGACGGATGCCGTCGGTCTCCCACTCGCGCACGTAGAAGTGGCTGCGGTGGCGCTCGGCCTCGCGGATGGCGACCATGACCTCGACCACCACGGCGTCGCCCCAGCGGCTGCGGTCGAGAAAGCCGGGCACGATGTGCACGCCCTCGATGATGGTGCGCTGCCCTTCGGTGATGGCCCGGTCGACGACGGCGTTGACGCCCACCGCGATGCTGCGGGCCTGTTCGATGAAGCCCGCCTCGTCGATGTCGCTCCAGTCGGGCAGCGGGATGCGCACGCCGGCGCCGGCTTCGAACGACGAATACTGGATCTCGGGCATGAGGTCGGGGGCAAAGAAGGCGCGCATGACCTGGCGCACGGTGTCGGTGGAGACCACGCGGGTGATGCCCAGCCGGTGGGCGATCTGTGTGGCCAGGGTGCTCTTGCCCACGCCGGTCGTGCCGCCGACGAGAATGACGAGCGGCTGCGCCAGCCTGGTGAGGTTCTGCCACTTGCGAAAGCGCACGATGGTGTCCTTGCCGTCGGCCTCGCCGAGCGCCGCGGTGGCGATCTCTTCGAGCCCCTGGAGGGTGATCGTGCCCTGGCGGCTGTCGTGCAGCCGCTCGCCGACCGCCGAGGCGATCTCGTAGGCACGTTCAGGCGGCAGGCCGGTGGCCATGAGGGCCTGGGCCATGAGGCCCTTGGAGTAGGGCAGCGAGGGGTCGCGGGTGACGACCACCATCTCGACGTCGTTGTCGCTCATCGCTGCCTCCCTTCGCCTGCGTCGCCATCGTGGCTGCGCCGCGGCCCGTACTCGCCGGCCGCGAAGCGCGCCAGGGCCTTGTCGGTGAGCCCGTCGATGACGGCCGCAAGATCGCGGCCGTCGGTGGCGACGAGCTCGTTGTCGCAAAAGACGAGCTCCTTGCCCTGCGCGGCGGCGGCTTCGGCGACGACGTCGATCGCCGCCGCCTTGATCTCGGTGAGAAACACGTCGGCCTTGCCGGCGGCCGCCGCGACGGCCCCGGCGAGCGCCGGCCGACGCGCCAGATCGGTCGAGACCGCGGTCACCCGGGCGCCGTGCACTTCTTCGAGGTGGCGCGTCAGCAGGCCGGCGCTCTCGGGCGTCGCGGTCGTGAAGAAGGCGACGCGGCGACCGGCGACGGAGTCAACCGGTCGCGGCCTGAGAACGGTCGGGATGACGTCGACCTCGGGATTGACGGACGCTACGTCGGAACGCAACGCATCGACGCGCGCGACATCGCAGAAGGGTGGTTCACACATAGTGAGGAAGAGAGCGTCGGAGATGAGCATTCGATACGTACCCAGATACCCCGTTATGTACTCTGGCGGCTGCAGGGCCGAAGCCACACAGACCACCACTTGCGCCTGCACCGGCGGGCTGGCAGAACCACTGCCCTCCCATACCACAACGGTAGCCGGCATGTCGTCGACGAGACGTAACGCCTCGCCGACAGTGTCTTTCATCGAGGCTCCGGCCATGCCGCCTCCNNCGCCGAGCCGGTCGCCCCCGTAGACCACTTGTGGAGCCGCCGGGCCCCCGCGCCCCATCGCTACGATCACCACCTGGTCGAGCCCGAACCGACCGCCGAGTCGGCGTCCGAACATGCCACTCACGGCGGTCTTCCCGACCCGTTTGCCAGTTCCTATGATCGCAAGCGATGGCTTGCT
>PKYM01000034.1 GCA_003132645.1 Actinomycetota bacterium
CAGTCAGAGCGCCATATCAGAGATACTGGCGAACTGCTCGCAGGATGAGGCTCTCAGGCTGGGTCATGGTGGCGTTCGCGGCCACACCTCGTCCTTCAGCTTGAACCGCACTCGTCGAGGCGCGCCCGTGGCCGCCCTGGGCCTCGCTGGGCGCGCCGCGGTCCTTCTGGCGAGTGATGGTCGCGGCGAGCCGTTCGAGGCGCTCGTTGGGCCTTTGGCCAGTCACCGGTCGGCCACGGCCGCAGGACAGGCTCCGGATCAGGCATGCCGTCCACTCGACGCCCACCCTCACGGGGCGCATCCCTCCGCGGTTCCGAGCGCGGTACCTACTTGGCCGCGAGGACGAGCGCGGCGATCCTCACCGCCTCCTCCTCCTGCATCGCCGGGATGGCGTGCGAGTAGGTGTCTGGGATCATCGGAGCGGGTGCAAGGTCGAGGCGCCAGGAGGTCGACAGAGCTGGACTCTAGTGAACCCGCCGCTCGAGGTGCTACTTCTTCACGACCTGCTAGAAGGTCTTGCCGAAGTGAAGGGCGTAGATGATCAGCGCGAAGCCCACGGCGAGCAGCAGCCCGGCGACGATCAGGCTGGACTTACGGAAGGAGGGGAACACCCCGGCGGCCAAGGCAAGTCCGCCGATCAGGCCGAGCAGGGCGCCGAGCTCCGTGATGCGGCGTGCCGTATGAGCCGTGAGCGCGGCAATGGTCACGAGCATGTCTCCTCCTGGGTTGCAATGTGCAACCGAGCATACCCCCCCCCCAAGGCAGGTCGATGGGATGAGGGAGCGTTGGGAATCGTGGGCAAGCTCGGCTGGGACTACTTTGCCGTGAACACCAGCTCCGCGATCCGCACCGCCGCCTCCTCCTGCATCGCCGGGATGGCGCGCGAGCAATTGTCCAGGGTGATCGAGACGGTGGCGTGGCCGAGGCGCTCGGAGACGACCTTCGGGTGGATGCCGGCCTGCAAAGCCAGCGTGGCGTGGGTGTGGCGAAGGTCGTGCAGTCGGATCTCGGGCAGCATTGCGCGCCTTCGGAGGCTCACGCGCATGTGCCCCAGTTCGGCAGTGGAGGGTCCGGAAGTCGGGCGATGGCGGCAGCGACCAAGATGAGATGGACCCCCGCTGGTCGCGGGTCATCTTGTGCCGGCCTCGTCGCGAGATAGCGTTCATGACGATTGAGCAGATCGAGGATCGAGGCACTGACGACGGCGTCAGGATGCTCGCCGGGAAGATGACAGGCGAGGCGCGCGAGGTCGAGAAACTCCTCCGCCGGCTGAGCCCTCATCGAGCATGCGGCAGCCGCGACGAGCAGCGTGTGGAGACGTTCGAGCAGCGGGCCCGGCGTCGACGCCGTCCCGACCTGCGCGGGACCGAGGTCGTGCGCCGCTTCGTGGGCGAGCAGACGCATGAGCTGACCACCGAAGACGGCGGCCGTCTGCGCGCCAGTCAGACCGACTGCCAGTGCCACGCGCAGCGCGATCGCGGCGGCCGCGACCGGTCGCCCGTACGGTGTGTCCGAGGCGAACAGGATCTGCCCCGGGGGCACAAGCACGAACAAGGCCAGTAAGTCGGCCGTGTTCCACCAGGCCGTGTCGAAGAAGAGGTTGGGATTCGCGGCCGCCTGGGACCAGATCCATGCGAGATCGGCGACCGCGGCGTGTGCGAGGATCAGGGGCGCGGCCGGGAAGCGCTCCGCAAGGTCGAGCGCGTCCCGGCCCAGGCTGGGGATCCCCCTCCCGGCGTGCACGATGACCGGCACGCGCCGCTCGTTGGCCAGCGCGAAGATCCGGCGCACCGCCGGGTCACCCAGAAGGAAACGCTCCGCGCGCGGATGGAGCTTGATACCGGCCGCGCCATGCGTCAGCGAGCGCTCGACTTCCGCGATGCCATCGGTATGCGGATCGACGCGACAGAACGCGACCAGCTGTCCGTCTGCGGCCTCAGCGGCGGCAAGCGCCAGGTCGTTCGCGGCTCGATAACCGCCCGTCGTGGCGAGCGGAAAGACGACCGCACGCGCGTCGATCACATCGAGCGCGCGCCGCAGCTCACCGGCTGTCAGGCGGGAGCCGTCGGGATCCGACCCAAAGTGGGTGTGACAGTCGAAGATGTGCAAGCCCGGCACGCGGCTCAAAAGACAGGAGAACCAGGGCTCGACCAGCTCGTCGGCGACGACCGCATCGCTGACCGGCGACGGGCGACGGGCGAGTGTGCCGCGGATGCGGGCGTCGTCGGAACCAGCGAGCATCATCGCCCCTCCGGTCGTTGGGCGAAGCTCGCTGGTGGTTGCTGCTCGAGCCGCGCCAGCACCTTCGCAACGGTGGATGCTGCCAGCCGCCTGCGACAATCCCACGAGCTCCAATGACGTGATCCCATTCGTTGGTCCACTTTCTATGACACTTTCCATGATAGTGGGAGAGCCGGCTCTCGTGTGAGTGACGGCGAAGTGCAGGCGGCGAGGAAGGGCTGCGGCCAGACGATGGTCGACACTGACCAGCGCGGGCCGTCGAGATGGGGGCGCGGTGGGAGAGGTTTTGTGCTTGGCGCTCAGGACGATCGAGCCCTGATCGCGGTGGTAGGGTCATAACATTGTGAGGCGACAGGTGGTGAATACGCGGGTCGGGTGGCCGAAGGAGCTGCTGTCCAGGATCTGGGCGCTTCATCTGCCTGCCCCATGAACGTCACCGCGAGCGCGCGGCCCCGCGCCGGCTCGGCGCTGCTCACGCTCACCTTGGGGCACGGCGCCGCCGACATTTGTTCGAGCGCTCTGTGGGCGCTTCTGCCCTTTCTCGTTGTGGAGCGCCACTACAGTTACGGCGCGGTGGGCATCTTTGCCCTCACGGCGAGCCTCGGCAGTGCCCTCTTGCAGCCCCTCTTCGGGGCCCATGGCGACCGCCGCGAGGCAGTCTGGCTTCTGCCCGCGGGCCTCATCGTGGCCGGTCTGGGGATCGGTTACGTGGGGCTTACGACAAGCTATCCCCTCACACTCCTGGCGGTTGCCGTCTGTAGCGTTGGCGTGGCCGCCTATCACCCCGAGGGCGCCCGCTGGGCGCGCCTCGCCGCCGGCAGCCGTATCACCAGCGACATGAGCATCTTCTCCTTGGGCGGCGGCGTCGGCTACGCCCTGGGCCCCCTGATCGTAGCTGCTGCGCTCGTGCCCCTGGGGCTTAAAGGTACGCTGCTCATCCCGCTTGTGCCGTTCGCCGCCGCCGCCACCGTGATTGTCGCTGTGCGACGCCTGGGGTTGCGCTTACCGCCACACGCGCAGCGGCGTCGGCTGTCTGCGGCTCAGGGTCAGCAGTGGCCAGCCTTCGTGCGCCTGCTCGTGCTCTACTCCGCCGCCAGTGGCGTCATCGTGGGCCTGCTCGCCTACGTGCCGCTGTTTCTCATCCACGCGCGGGCCACGAGTCCCGGCCAAAGCAACCTCATGACGAGCGTGCTGCTCGCGGCCGCCGCCGTCGGGACGCTGCTGGGCGGCCTCGCCGCCCAGCGACTTGGCCGCCGCTTCGTGCTGGTCGTGCCGCAGCTCGTGCTGGCACCGGCCATCGCCCTGCTGCCCAGCCTGTCCTACGGTGCCATGATTCCCCTGGTGATCGTGATCGGGCTGGCCATGAACGCCAACATGAGCATCGCGCTGGTGCTCGCCCAGGAGTACCTGCCGGTTCGCATGGGCCTCGCCACCGGCCTCACGGTCGGCCTTTGCGGCGGCGTCGGCGGTCTCATCGTGGCCGCTCTCGGCCTGCTCGGTGACAGCGCCGGTCCGGGCGCCGTGCTCTACGTGATCGCGGCGCTGCCGCTCTTTGTCGCTGCGGTATCGGCCTCGCTGCCACGGCCGGCGGCCGCTCCGCCTGAGACCGTGTGGAATCTGCACGCCGAGGCCAGGCGCTGAGGACGAGCGGCTCGTGGCGCACACCGCGAGACGTGCGGCGGCTGATGTGTTCTGCTCCCCGAGGAAGTCAGGCGGGTTCTCTGCGGCGCGACGCAAAGCACATAGGTGTGCGTCACGCTAGCTTGCGAACACCAGCCCCGCGATCAGCACCGCCGCCTCCTCCTGCATCGCGGGGATGGCGTGTGAGTAGGTGTCGAGGGTGATCGAGACGGTGGCATGGCCCAGCCTCTCGGAGACGACCTTGGGGTGGATGCCGGCCCTCAGGGCGAGGGTGGCGTGCGTGTGCCGCAAGTCATGGAGTCGGATCACGGGCAGCATCGCGCGCCTGACCACCTGACGAAAGCGCCGACTGACGACCCAGGGGTGGAGCGCCTGACCGTCTTCGTTCGTAAAGACAAGATCCGTCTCGGTCCATCCTGCGTCTTGCTGCTCGTCGAGCTGGCGGGCGGCCTGGCCTCTTAGAACGGCGACGGTCCCTGGGTCCAAGGCGACGACACGGCGCCCGCGAGCCGTCTTTGGTTCGCTGACGAGCACCTCCTGGCCGCTGGGCACAAGCGCGCGACGCACGCACAGCCGACCGGCCTCAAGGTCGACGTCCTGCCAGCGCAGTCCCAGCGCCTCACCGCGACGCAGGCCGGTCATGGCCAGGGTGTGCCAGAGCGCGTGGAGGCGATCGTCTCGCTGGGAGCTTAGGAAGGCCGCAAGTTGCTGGGCGCTCCAAGTCCGTAGCTCATGGCCGTGCGCTGTTGCTCGTGGCGGGTCGGCGAGATCAGCCGGGTTGCGCGCCAGCCGGCCCCAACGCCCCGCGTCCTTGAGTGCGCGGTGAAGCACGGCGTGCACGTGGCGTACCGA
>PKYM01000309.1:0-1329 GCA_003132645.1 Actinomycetota bacterium
CCCACAACGACGCGACGGAACGTGCGCGCGCCGCGCGTGATGATGTCGAGATGACCCACCGTGACCGGGTCGAAGGTCCCCGGACAGATGGCTGTGACGTTGCTCGGCACGTTCAGACCTCGCTGCAGAAAGTGACCCGTGTGTCGCCGTACAGCTTGACGCTCGTTTCGACGAGCGGCAGGTTCACGACCTGACCTCTGGCCGTCTCGACCACGACGACCGCACCCGCCGCCAGCACGGCCGGCAGTCGGCCCGCCAGTTCGGGCTCGACTGTCGGGTACGACGCGTACGGCGCGTCTACGAGCACGAGATTATACAGTCTCGCGCCGGCAGCGTCAGCCTTGAGGGCCCGGCGGTAGTCGTCCACACGCACGCAAGTAGCGTCGTCGCGCGCCCCAACCCGGGCAAGATTGTCGCGCAGTGCCCGGGCGGCGGCCGGCGCGCGCTCCACGAACGTACACGAGGCGGCCCCTCGCGAAAGCGCTTCGATGCCCAGGGCGCCGCTGCCGGCAAACAGGTCGAGCACGGCCATCCCTTCCAGCGGTCCCGTGACCAAGGCCCTCTCAGGCGGCTCGACGGCAGCGCTCTGCTCGTGCCGATCGGGTGACGGGCGGCCCGCCAAAGCCGAAGCGAGCACGTTGAAGATGGCCTCTCGCACGACGTCGGAGGTCGGTCGCGTGGCGACGCCGCGTGGCGCCGCCAGCCGCCGGCCACGCCAGGCACCGCCGACGACCCGCATCAGACCGCCCGGCCCAGTACGACCGGGCCCAGCGCGGGCGGCTCATCGGCGATCACGAAGGCCTCCGCCAGGAGCGCCGAGGCGGCGGCGCGGGCGTCGCGGTGGCGCGCGAACACGCGCGCCAGGGGCGCGCCGGCGACCACTTCCTGGCCGGGCTTGGCGGTCACGACGACCCCCGCCGCCGAGTCGACCTCGTCGGCGACCCGGCGGCGCCCCGCCCCGGAGAGCTGTGCGGCGTGACCGACGGCCAGCGCGTCGACCGCGCTCACCCAGCCGTCCCGCTTCGCCGTGACCTCGACGCAGGCCAGCCGGTGGAACTCCCCCGGCGCGAAGCGCCCGCCCTGCACGGCCACCCAGCGCTCGAACCACTCGGCTGCCTGGCCGGAGTCGAGCGCTCGCCGCGCGCGCGCTCGCCCCTCGTCTTCGTCGATCCCGAGGTCGGCCAGCGCCAGCAAGGCGGCGGCCAGCTCCACGACGACCTCACGCACGTCGTCGGGCCCGCCACCGCTCAGCACCTCCCAGGCTTCCTCGACCTCGAGTCGGTTGCCGACGGCCCGACCGAGCGGCGCTTCCATCGCGGTATAGAGGCA
>PKYM01000309.1:1373-2664 GCA_003132645.1 Actinomycetota bacterium
GTCTACCGTCGCCGTGACGTCGCGCAGCGCGTAGAGGATGCGGTCGGCCGGCACGAGACGCTCGCTCTGGCTCACCACGGCCACGCCGATGCGCTCGATCTGGCGCAGAAAGTCGCCCTGTGAGAGCTGCACCTTGAACCCGGGAATCGATTCGAGCTTGTCGAGGGTCCCGCCGGTGTGACCGAGGCCGCGCCCGGACATCTTGCCGAACAGCGCACCGCACGACGCTACGAGCGGCGCCAGCACCAGGGTGACCTTGTCGCCGACCCCTCCGCTGGAGTGCTTGTCGAGGACCGGCCGGCCCAGTACCGAGAGATCGAGCGTCTTGCCGCTGTCGACCATGGCCCGGGCGAGACCCAGAGTCTCGGCCGCCGAGAGGCCGCGCAGAACGATCGCCATGAGCAGCGCGCTCGCCTGATAGGCGGGGATAGAGCCGGACACGACGCCGGAGACGAAGGCTCGCAGCCGCGCTTCGTCGAGCTCGCCCCCGTCGCGCTTGCGGGCGATGATGTCGTTCACCACATCGAACGTCACGACTGTCGACCAGCCTCTCGACAGGCGTCGCTTGCGGTTTCGGTTGCTTGTCGGCGCACCTCGATCACGGTGTGGCGGGACGCTCGATCATGAAGGCCGCGACCAGCGCCGCAAGACCGCGGGCGAGCCCCTCAGAGAGCAGCGCGCCGGCGGCCAGCACCCCGGCGTGGTCGAGCACCGCGCCCGCTGGGTTGACGACCAGAGACACAACGCAGGCGCGCAGCCCGCGGGAGGCCGCGGCACGCACCTCGGCGGCGGTCGACATGCCGACGACCTCGCCGTAGCCGCGCAGCCACGCGGCCTCGGCCGGCGTCTCGTAGTGCGGGCCGGCCACGGCGACATAGCGGCCTGGGCGCGCGCCCACGTGGGGGTCCAGCGCGGCGGCCAGCCGAGCGGCCTCGGCGAGGCTCATGACGGCCAGCACCGGCGGTTCGTCGACCGGCGGCTGCTGAAGATCCACCACCTCCGTCACCACCACGGCCTGACCGGACTCGAGCGTCGGATCGAGGTTGCCGGCGGCGTTCGTCAGCAGCAGCGCGGACACCCCGCGGTCAGCCAGGTCGCGGACGGGGCGCTCCAGTTCGGCTGAGCTCCAGCCCTCGTAGAGGTGAGGTCGCCCGCAGGCCAGCAGCACTCTCAGGCTCCTGCGGCCGTCGGGCGCCCAGGAGACGAGCCGCAGACGGTTGGGGTGGCCGGCGACAGACGTCGCCGGCCACCCCAACCGGGCGTAGTCGATCTCTTCGAGCAGCTCGGCGCC
>PKYM01000121.1 GCA_003132645.1 Actinomycetota bacterium
GCTCGCTCGGCCTGCCCTCGGCGCTCGTTGCCGACGCTGCCGCGGCGGCTTCCGGCGGCTCCGGCAGGCCGGCTCCCGAAGGTTCCCGCGCGGGCGCCCGCGGCGGCTCCGGCGCGGCGCCTCACGAGGCCCCACACCGGGCGGCGCCGGAGCGCCTGGCCGACGTCGGGTCCGGGGCGGCGACGGCGTGAGCTCCTCGGCTATGCTCGAGCAGTTCCAGCGCATCGGGCGCGACCTGTTCGTGGCCGGCCTGATCTCGTCGCACGGCGGCAACATGAGCGTGCGCATGGGCGACCGTATCCTGATCACCCGGCGCGGCTCCATGCTGGCCCACCTCGAGGAGCGCGACGTGATCGACATCGGCCTCGAAGAAAACGACGCCATGGTCGCCCTCGCCTCGACCGAGATCTGCGTGCACCGGGCCATCTACCAGGGCACATCGGCGCTGGCGATCGTCCACACGCACCCGCCCTACGCCATCGCCCGCTCGCTCACCTGCGACGAGATCGTGCCGATCGACTCCGAGGGTTCCTACCTGCTCCACAAGGTGCCGGTCGTGTCGTGCGAGCTCACCGCCGGCTCGACCGAGGTCGCGGCCCTGCTGCCGACCTGGCTCAAGGAGTACGACATGGTCATGCTGCGCGGCCACGGGCCGTTTGCCATCGGCCACCTTCTCGAGGAGGCCTACCAGATCACCAGCGTCCTCGAGATGGCCTGCAGGATTCTGACCTACGCCCAGGGCATGGAGGGCGCGGTCAAGGAGTACCGCAAGGGCAGCGAACGCTACGAGAGCTGGTGAGGGCCGCGCGAGCCTGGGGCCGAGGCTAGGGTTTGGTCGTCGGCGTCGGCGGCGGCGTGGTCGGCGGCGGCGTGCTCGGCTTTGTTGTCGGCTTCGTGCTCGGCTTGGCGGTGATGGTCTTGCCCGGCTTTGGCGTGGCCGACTTCGACGGCGACGGCGACGGTGACGGCGAGGGGGCCATCTTCGAGTACTTGCCTTCCCATGGCTTCCAGAGCGGCATGATGGCCGGCACGGCGAAGTCGGGGATGTAGGTCGAGCCGAACACCGAGTTGTAGAACGTACCCCAGATCGGCAGCGAGTAGGTGGCGCCGAACACTCCCGGCATGGGGATGGAGCCCTGCGGATAGCCCATCCAGACGGCCGTCGCCAGCCTGGGGTTGAAGCCGCAGAACCAGGCGTCGACGTAGTTGCTCGTGGTGCCGGTCTTGCCGGCCGAGCGGCCGGTGTAGTAGTTGGGCATCGAGGCGGCGGTGCCGCCCGCGTAGCTCGTGTTCTGTTCGAGGATCTTGTCGACGGTGTAGGCCACTCCGGCCGAGATCACGCGGTTGCCTTTGACCTTGGTCTTGGTGACCCGGCCGTTCGGGAACAGGACTCTCTCGATCGCCTGCGGGGCGTGGTGGACGCCCTCGTTGGCCATGGTGGCGTAGGCGTCGGCCATCTCGAGCACGTTGACCTCTTCGCTGCCCAGCACGATCGACGGCACCGGGTCGAGCTTGGTCGTGATGCCCATCTGATGAGCCACCCTCACGATCGCGGCCGGACCGAGGTCGAGGCAGAGCTGGCCGAAGACGGTGTTATCTGACTGCAGGGTCGCGCTTACCAGGTTCATGCGCCCGCCCGACGATTTTTCGGCTGTGAAGACGTCCCAGTAGGGCGGGTTGGCGCCGGGGCCGAGGTAGATGTGCAGCGGGTGCGAGTTGTAGAAGGTCGAGGCCGGGTTGGCGCCCTGCTCGACGGCCGCGATCAGGGCGAAGGGCTTCATGGTCGAGCCGGGCTGGCGCGGCGCCTGCCAGGCGAGGCTGTACTTGTAGGTCTTGAAGTCGGTGCTGGCGGTCATGACGCGGATGAAGCCGTTGGCGGGGTCGATCGCCACGAGGGCGCCCGCGGGCCCGGCCGGCAGCCGACCCTTGAGGGCGCTTATGGCGGCGAGCTGCATGCGCATGTCGATCGAGGTGTAGACGCGCAGGCCGCCCTCGAAGGTCTCCCGCGCGCCGTACCTGTCGACGAGCTTGCGCGTGACGTAGTCGACGAAGTAGGCCGCCGGGTTCTTGGTCGGCGAGATCGGCCGGGCGAAGACGCGCAGCTTGGTCTTCTTGGCGGCGGCGTCCTGGGCCGGCGTGATGTAGCCCTGCTGGGCCATGTCGTCCAGCACGAGGTCGCGGCGCAGCGTGATGACCTGCGGATCGGTGATGGGCGAATACTCGCTGGGGAACTTGGGCAGGGCGGCCAGCAGCGCCGCCTGCGGCAGCGTCACCCTGGAGACCGGCTTGTGGAAGTAGGTCATCGAGGCGGCTTCGACGCCGTAGGAGCCGGCGCCGTAGTAGACGGTGTTCAGGTACTCGGTCAGGATCTTGTCTTTGGACCAGCGGTCCTCGAGCTCCCAGGCCAGGACGGCCTCGCGCAGCTTGCGCGTGAGGGTCGGGTCGGCGCCGATGTAGGCGTTCTTCACGTACTGTTCGGTGATCGTGCTCGCGCCCTGGACGACGTGACCGGCCTTGATGTCGTCGACGAAGGCGCGGGCGATGCCCGTGAAATCGACGCCGTGGTGCTGGTAGAAGCGTTTGTCCTCGATGGCCACGGTGGCGTTCTTCATGACCGCCGGGATCTGGTTGCTCTTCACCACGACGCGGTTCACCGCGCCGTAGAGCTCAGCGATCCGCCGGCCGCTGCGGTCGTAGATCACCGTGTTCTGGCCGAGCTGCGCGGGCCGCATCGCGTCGATGTTGGGCAGGTTGTGCGAGACGGCCACGATGGTGCCGCTCGCGAGGCCCACCACGGCGATCACGGCGAAGACCAGGATGCAGAAGATGAGTCGTCCCCAGTGCATGCGCGGCCGCCGCGCTGCCCGCCGCTTGCGGCTGCGCTTGGTCGGGGGGGTCTCTGGGGACGCTTTCATCACCTGATCGTAGTGTACCGGCTTACTGCGCTACCGTGTTGCCGGCGTGCCGAAGCGGTCGTTAGCAACCCCGTCCGAGGAGGCTCGCCGCCCGCGGGCGGCGCCGGAAGCGCCGACCCGGCAGGCCGCCGGCCGAGTGTTCGCTCAGCCTCTGAGCACGCTCCGGCGGACATCAGGCAGGAGCCGTGGTGGGGCCTTCGTCGTCGTGGGCCGTCTCCGTCTGGGCGACCGGCCGGCGGTGCTCGATGACCCGTCCGACGAGTAGCGACAGCTCATAGAGGATCTCGAGCGGGATGAACATGGCGATGAACGAGAAGGCATCCTGGCTGGGCGTCGCCACCATGGCGATGATCGCGTTGATCACGATGGCGTAGCGCCAGTGCTTGCGGAGAAACTTCGTCTCGACGATGTGCATGCGAATGGCGGCGAGGATCGCGACGGGCATCTCGAAGACCGCTCCGAAGGCGACCAGAAACCAGGCCACGAAGGAGAAGTAGTCGGTGGCTCGCGCCTGCGCGGTGAAGTAGTTGCTGTTGAAGCCGAAAAGCCAGGAGAGCCCTTTGGGCAGGACGATGAGATAACAGAACACGACGCCGAACAGAAAGAGCGTCACACAGACGAAGACTACGAGCACGACCATGCGTCGGCTGACGGGGCTGAAGGCCGGTCCGACGAAGGCCCAGAACTCGTAGATGATCACCGGCGAGGCCAGGATGACGCCTACGTAGACCCACACCTTGAGGCTGACCATGAAGGGTTCGGCCGGGCCGAAGGTGATGATCTTGTGGGGCGCTCCCGCGGGCAGCACCTTGAGCGGGTGGAGCATGAGCGCGAAGACGAACCGGTTGAGGACGGCGGCCACGATCACCCCGAGAGCCAGTGCGATGGCCGCATAGACGATCCGCCGGCGCAGCTCGTCGAGGTGCGCTACGAGGCTGACGCGTTCGTCGAAGTCGACCATGCCGCCGTCAGTCGGCGGCCGTGCGGGCCGACGACGAGGCGGATCCGCGCGTGAGGCTGCCGAACGCCTCGACGCCCACGTCGCCTTCTCCGTCGGCGACGGCCGCGGCAGGGTCGCCGTCGACCACCTCGTCGGCGACCGTCGCCGTGTTTCCGTCGACCGGCTCGTCGCCGACCGTGTAGTCGCTTCCGTCGACCGGCTCGTCGGTGGCCGTCAAGGCGTCGCCGTCGACCACCTCGTCGGCGTCAGCCCCGGCGTCGGCGGGCACGTCGGCGGAGACTGTGTCGACCATCGCGGGGGCGGGCGCATCGGCCGGCGCCGAAGCAGGCGAGTCGACGACTGCCGAGTCGACCGCCCCGCCGACCGCCGCGCCGACCGCCGCGCCGGCGACGGTC
>PKYM01000122.1 GCA_003132645.1 Actinomycetota bacterium
AAGCCGGGTGGCTGCAGCGCCTTCATCGCGACCGGCGACGCGACTGTCGATGGCAAGCCCGTGATGGGTCACGACACATGGGACTGGTACGACGGCTGCTTCTCGTACAACGTCATGTTCTACGTTCACCCAACGAAGGGCTACGCTTTCTCCTACCAGTCTTGCGGTGGCCAGATCTGGAGCGGCGAGGACTGGTACACGAACAGCGCCGGGTTGCTGCTTTGCGAGACTACGCTGGCCGACACGACGTACACGCCGACTGGCACCCCGGTCTTTGTGAGGGCGCGTGAGGCCGCCCAGTACGCGGCCACCGTCGCCCAGGCCGTCAATACTCTTGTCACCGGGAACAACGGGGCGTACTCGAACGAGTGGCTGATCGGCGATTCGACCGGCAAGATCGCCTCACTTCAGCTCGGCGGCAAGGTCTACGATCTGAACCAGACCAGGAACGGTTTCTTCGGCTCGTGCAACTTCGATTGGGGACCCAAGACGCGCGCGGAAGAGGGCAAGATCGCCGACCCGTTCAATCCCGCCGTGGTCGACTACGCGCGCTACATCCGCTGGGGACAGCTCAAGGACAAGTACTACGGCGAGATTGACGCCAAGGTCGGCATGACCATGGAGTCGGACACCTACGACACCTACCTGGGGATGCAACTGCCCGACGCCCGAAGCCTCTGTGGGGAGCCCGAGCACGGCACACCGGGGCTGCTCCACTGGGACAGCTGGGTGCTCGAGCCGGAGGGCGCGAGCGACGGCAAGGTCACGACCGAGAGCATGGCCGTCCGCGGACTCGCCTCGTGGGCTTGCTGGGGACGCGGTAGCGGCGACCACTTTGACGCCACCGCTTACCTCGCCGCCACCCCGGGCTGGGCGTCGAGCCACGGCGCCTTCTCGGTGTTCGAGCTGAAGACCTTCTCGGCTCAGAGCACAGACACCTGGGGGCTGNNGGCTACTCCTCGACATTGCCATAGTAGCCCCTCGCGGTTCATCATTCTCGAGAAGAGGGGTCGACGAGGGGGTCACACAATGCGCGTTTCCCGTTGCCTGAAGGCGGGCCGGCGGCTGGCCGTCGCACATCGCAAGCTGCTCGGAGTCACCGTGGTCGTGCTGGCGCTCGTCACCGGCGTTGCGTGGGCCGCGCAGAGCGTGCTCGTACCCGGGCCGCAGCCTGACGGGACGTCGGTCACACCGCAGGGCTGGCGCGTGACACCGGCCGGCGCGCAGACGATGCTCGGCTCGGGCCCGTTGGGCATCGCCATGAGCCCGGACGGCGCGCACGCGCTGATCACCAACGCGGGCTACAGCAACCACTCGCTGATGCTCGTCGACACCGCGACCGGAATCGTGCAGCAGACGATCGGCACGCAGAGCAACGCCGTGCGCGCCGAGAAGAACAACGAGCTCAACCGCATGATGACGCACTTCTACTACTACGGCGGCGCGCACGGCTTCTACAACGGTGTGGCCTTCTCGCCCGACGGCGCGCAGGCGTACGCCTCCGACGGACCAGGCGACGGCATCCACACCTTCACCTTCAAGGCCGGCCTGCTCGTCGAGGGGCAGGAGATCAACCTGCAGGGCGGGGTGTGGCCAGCCGGCGTAGCTGTCTCGCGCGACGGTTCGCGCCTGTACGTCGCCGGCAACCTCTCCGACCAGCTCATCATCGTCAACCCGACGAAGCGCAAGGTGGTCGCGTCGGTCGCCGTCGGCCATCTGCCTTACGATGTCGCGCTCAACCACAAGGGCACGCTCGCCTACGTGTCGAGCTGGGGCGGCACCACGGTGACCGTGGTCAACACTGCGACTGCGACCGTGGTGAAGACGCTGAACGTCGGCACTCATCCGAGCTCGCTGGCGCTCAACCCGCGGAACAGCGAGCTCTATGTCGCCGATACCGACTCCGACACGATCACCGTGATCGACAGCAACGCCGCGACGGTGCTGCGCACGATCGACGAGCGGCCGTTCGCCGGCGCCAAGATCGGCGCCAGCCCGAACGGCCTCGCCGTCAGCCCCGATGGCAGGACTCTCTACGTGGCCAACGCCGGCGACAACGACGTCGCCGTCGTCAAGCTGGCGGCAGCGGGGTCGAAGGTCGCGACCGACACGGTCGGCGGCCTCATCCCGACCGCCTGGTATCCATCGGCGGTCGCCGTCGACCCGGCCGGCGCTACTCTGTTCGTCGTCAACATGAAGGGGCTCGGCGTCGGGCCGGTCCAGCCCGGCCAGTACGTCGGCTCCATGCTGCAGGGCACGCTGTCCAAGATCGCCGTGCCGGGGGCGAAGCAGCTCACGGCCTACAGCGCCGCGGTCGCCGCCAACGACCTGTTCAATCGGCCGGCGCCGGCGGGCAACGCAGTCATCCCGTCGACGCCCGGTGGCGCCTCGCCGATCAAGCACGTCATCTACGTGATGAAGGAGAACCGTACTTATGACCAGGTGCTCGGCGACCTCGGTCGCGGCAACGGCGACCCGAGCCTGGCGATGTTCCCGGAGAGCGTCACGCCCAACCAGCACGCGCTGGCGCGCCAGTTCGTGACGCTCGACAACTTCTACTGCGACGGCGAGGTCTCGGCCGACGGCTGGAGCTGGTCGACCGCCTCGTATGCCAACACCTACAACCAGAAGAACTGGCCACTCGACTACAGCATCTGGGGCCGGCCGTACGACTTCGGCGGCTTCGCCAACGTGCCGTCCGACCCGGACAACACCGAGACGGCTGCGTTCCCGGGTCCCGACGTGAAGAAGTGCTTCCTCTGGGACAGCCTCGCGGCCAAGGGCGTGAGCTACCGCAACTACGGTTATTTCATCGGCGCGCTGCCGGCGCTGGTGCCGGCGACGATGCCGGGGCTCGCGGGGCACACCGATCTCAACTACTCCGGCTGGGATCTTAGGTACACCGACCAGAACCGCGTCAATGAGTGGCTCACAGAGTTCCACAGCTTCGAGACCTCGGGCACGATGCCCACCGTCCAGTTCGTCTACCTGCCGCGCGACCACACGATGAACACGGCCACAGGTCAGCCGACGCCGACGGCGATGGTCGCCGACAACGACCTCGCTCTCGGCCGCCTCGTCGATGCCGTCTCGCACTCGAAGTTCTGGGGCGACACGGCGATCTTCGTCGTCGAGGACGACGCCCAGGACGGTCCCGATCACGTCGACTGCCACCGCACCGTCGCCCAGGTGATCAGCCCGTACTCGCAGACGGGCGCCGTCAACTCGACGTTCTACTCGACGGTCTCGATGATCCGGACGATCGAGCTGCTCGTGGGCGTGCCGCCGCTGACGCAGTTCGACGCCACGGCGACGCCGCTCACGGCGTGCTTCGGCGCCGTGCCGAACATGCAGCCCTATGCGACGATCGCGCCGGGCACCTCGCTGACGGCGACCAACTCGGCGAGCGCCCCGATGGCCAAGCTCGCTTCGACCTGGGACTACTCGATCCCGGACGCGACGCCCGAGAGGCTCGCCAACGAGGCGGTCTGGAAGAGCGTGATGGGGCCGGACCGCCCGATGCCGGCCCCAGTAGGCGCCACGGACGCGAATTAGGTCCGGCGGCTGCAGTAGGGAGGGGGCGGCGCGACCGAAAGATCGCGCCGCCCCCTCCCCGAGCCGGCGCGACGAGCGGCGGCTCCCCGTTTCTGGTCGTTTACAATGCTAATTAGCGTGGTAAACTACCATCCATGACCAACATGTCCGACTCCATGCCCGCCCCGGCGCCCGCTACCGGCGAGACTCAGCTAGACGACCCCGAGCTCGCGGCGCG
>PKYM01000338.1:0-3247 GCA_003132645.1 Actinomycetota bacterium
CCGTTTTAGAGACAGTGCACTAGATGCTCATGCGCCCGCTGGCCTGCGTCGCAGCAGCAAACATTCGTGCCGCGGTCTGTGTAACCGCTGCCACGTCGCCCGCAGGCTCGATTCCGGGCCTCTCCCCGCGGGATGCCCGCACCGTCGGTGGCACATGGAACAGCCCGACCCGCAGCCGAGGCTGCGGATCAGGCTAGGAATCTAGAGGCCACGCCGTTCTGGTCGATTCAGGTCGGGTCGAGGCTGTGGCTTTGGTCTCTGAGGCTGAGGGGCGGGCGGCAATGGCTGCTGCACAGGCTGCTGCACGGGGGCGGGTTGGTCGCCCTCGTTAGGGCTAACTGGCTCTTCAGACATGTTCGCTCCCTTCAGTCGACGGTCGCTAGCAAGAGGCTCACCCCGACCACGATAGCCGCAGCTCCCGTCAGGTACAGAGCGACGCGCGGGGTAACCGTGCGAGTCGAAGAAAGAGATGAGATGGCACCCATAGACGCTATGATCGGCGCACCCGAACTGCTCATCATCTTTGCGATCATCGTGCTGCTGTTCGGGGCCTCGCGGCTGCCCGGGCTGGGCAAGTCGGTCGGGCAGAGCATACGTGGCTTCAAGACGGGGCTAAGCGGCACCGACGAAGAGAAGCCCAAGGAGCTCGAGGCCAAGCCGCCCGAAGACACGACGCCTCCGGCGCCGCCGAGCTCGACGCCGCCGACCGCCTGACCCTCTAGGCCCGCTCCAGCAGGCAGACGGCAGTCGCCGAGACGCCCTCGCCGCGGCCCTCGAAACCCATGCCCTCGGTGGTCGTCGCCTTGACCCCCACGGCGAGCAGGACCCACAGAACGTAGTCGCCNNGGCCCGACCTTCACGACGTTTTCCCTTGCGAGAACCGCAGGAGCCCTTGGAGCACGACGTGGTGCTCCTTTCCGCCGTGGAATCGCGTCGGTCAGTCGGCGGTTGCGCGGACCGGCGACGAAGCAGAGCGCCGCTTGAGGCTGCCGAACGCCTCGACGCCGCCCTCGTCGTCGTCGGCGGCCGCAAAGGTGTCGCCGCTGCGGGCCGGCTGGTGCCAGGACCGCCTCGCGCACCTCCTGCGGCTGCCGCGCCTCTCCCAGGGCGTCGGTATGGCCGGTGGCAACCTCGATGGGCGGATGGGACGGTGCCGCAAGGTCGAGGTATCGCCGCATTGATCTTGGGCATGATCTTGAGCGCGGGGCATAATAACATCATTGTCACAGTGACAACGCTCGTATGGTCCGTTCCAGCCTTCGGCTCGGCCACGATGGTCGCTGGCGGCGGTCCCAGACGAAGGAGAAGGAGAGCGCGACAATGGCGAAGATCCTCTGTGTCCTCTATCCGGACCCTGTCGAAGGGTATCCCAGCACCTACCCGCGCGCAGACATTCCCGTCCTTGAGCACTACGCCAACGGGCAGATGCTTCCCACACCGCAAGCCACCGACTTCACGCCCGGGCAGTTGCTGGGCAGCGTGTCCGGCGAGCTCGGCTTGCGGAAGTTCCTCGAAGGTCAGGGCCACACACTCGTCGTGACCTCCGACAAGGATGGCCCCGACTCGATCTTCGAGCGCGAGCTGGTCGACGCCGACGTCGTCATCTCGCAGCCCTTCTGGCCGGCGTACTTGACCGCCGAACGAGTCGCCAATGCTAAGAACCTGAAGCTCGCCATCACCGCCGGCATCGGCTCGGACCACGTCGACCTGCAGGCTGCCATGGAACACGGTCTGACCGTCGCCGAGATAACGTTCTCGAACAGCATCAGCGTGGCCGAGCACACCGTGATGATGATCCTCGCGCTGGTACGCAACTACATCCCCTCCTATGAGTGGGTCGTGAAGGGCGGCTGGAACATCGCCGACTGTGTACAGCGGTCCTACGACCTGGAGGGCATGACGGTGGGGACGGTCGGAGCCGGCCGCATCGGGCTTGCCGTGCTGCGCCGTCTCAAGCCCTTCGACGTGAAGCTGCACTACACCGACAAGCACCGACTCGACCGCGACGTCGAGCGCGAGCTAGGCCTCACGTATCACGAGGGCGTCGAGTCACTCGTGCCTACATGCGACGTCGTGACAATCCATGCACCACTCCATCCCGAGACGGAGGGCCTCTTTGACGAGCAGCTGATCGGTAAGATGAAGCGCGGCGCGTACCTGGTCAACACCGCCCGCGGCAAGATCTGCGATCGCGACGCCGTCGTGCGTGCGCTTGAGAGCGGACAGCTTGGAGGGTACGCCGGGGACGTCTGGTTCCCCGAGCCGGCGCCCCTGTCGCATCCCTGGCGCACCATGCCCCACCACGGCATGACACCCCACACATCGGGATCGACGCTCTCAGCCCAGGCGCGCTATGCGGCCGGCACGCGCGAGATCCTCGAGAGCTTCTTCGCGGGCACGCCGATCCGTGAGGAGTACCTGATCGTCGACAAGGGCCAGCTGGCCGGAGCTGGGGCGCACTCCTACACGCCCGGCAACGCGACTGGCGGGCTGGAGGTGGCTGCTTGAGGGGAGCGAATTACGAGGGCGACGAAGATCTTCATCGGTCGGCTTGAGCCTCCTTGCTTGCCGTCATGGCCGGCACCTCATAGCCCCGCATCGAGAGGGGGGCACGCGGGAATGTTTCGTGGCCGGCCACTCGCAGGGTTCAAACGGTCAACTACCATGTTCTTTGCTCTCACCTGGGGCACGCTACGGTGTCCGGCGAGCCCCTGGGAGGACTAAACCATGGTCGAGACGGCCGATCAGTTGGCCACGGCGACGCTGAACGGACGGCTGCTGTCGTTCAGTCACGGCGTGCTGATCCACGCCCTGCGCGGCTGGCACGTCGCTCTCTACGAGGTCCCCTCCGGTGCCCAACCAAGAATGGAGAGTCGCCGAGGAAGTCGAGCACCCGCAGACAGCCCGCCACGGTCTCGCGCTCGTCGCCGGGCAGCGCAAGCTCTGCCAGCCAGCGTCGTCCCACGGTGCCGAACAGATCAGTCGCTGGCCCGGCGCCCTTGAGGTTACGATACAGGGCGGCGTGGATCTCGTTCTTGAGGCGCACGCGCTGGCGTACAAGCTGAGCCCGGCGCGAGAGGCGCCGGCGCAGGGCGCGCGTGGCCTCGTCGGGCAGCCAGCTGCCCTGCAGCAGGCCGGCCCCCAGCAGCTTGGCCAGGGTACGGGCATCGCGGCGGTCGGTCTTGGCCTTGGCGTCTGAGATGGCGTGCAGCTCGCGGGCGCTGGCCACCACGACACGGCCCACGTG
>PKYM01000338.1:3293-4974 GCA_003132645.1 Actinomycetota bacterium
TGCCGATCGCTCGCCTGGGCGCTCTCCTTTCCTGAGGTCGCCGTGGCGGAGCGCAGGCGGGCGAATCGACACCGACGGATTCGTGCTCGCAGCACACCCGGGTGCAGTCGCAGGGGCGGCCACAGACAAGACCGAGCTCGTAGCTCACGGCAAATTGCGGCCTGCCCGTCCTGCGTTCTCCTAAGGAAGCCCCCGACCCGGTAGGCGCAGCCTACAACGAGCGCTACGCCGCGGTTGTGCGGAGGCCTCCCGGGTGTAGTTTCATGGCCGGACGAGACTCGATGGCATGGCCAGGCACTGTCCCACACGAGACAGCACGGTTTGACTATTGCCGGAGTTCTGCAGCAGTCTCCCGGCTGTCTGCATCATGGCGGGGCTACACATGCAGGGGCGGGTTCGCCCCACGGCGAACCCGCCCCGACCTCGACGCCGCCTATGTCCGGCGGCCGTCTCTGTTCTTGTTCAGGCCGCTGTGCACAGCGCGTCTTCGGGGTGCTGCGCGCAGTAGGCCGCCGACGGGCGTTCGCCGGGCTGCCGACGGCGGCGCATCAGAGCCCACGCGGCGAAGCCCACGATGACCACGGCCCCGGCCGATCCGGCAGCGATCCAGGCGGTCCTGGACGATGTGCCGGAGGAGGACGAGGTGGGCTGCGCCGCCGCAACGCTCGACAGCGGCAGCACTCCGCCGCTGTAGTGGTGAAGCTGAGCAGCCGTCAACCCCTGCGGCTGGGCGGGCGTCGTGAAGGACGCGGTGCTCGACCCTCCGCTGTCCCCAGCCACGACTGCGGCCTGCGCCGCCTGGATGCCTGTCGCAAGTACGAGCAACGACAGAAGCAACAGACCCGCGAGCAACGCGAACCGTCTCTGTACTGTGCTCTTCATGTCTCACCTCTGGACACCGGCGCTACCGTGCGGCAGACCCGACGTCCTCATAAGCTGACGGGCAAGCCCGCCTGCGGTTCAACCATGGTGCCGTATGGCTCCGAGCGGCCCTGGTTAAACCTGTTGCCGCAGGGTTAACATGCCGTCCTGTTCCCTCGGTGGGCTGCCGGCAAGCCTGAACACGAGGCACCCTCCCCTAGTTCAGTGGGGAGCGACTGCGAGGTGACTACTCGCCCGCGAACACCAGCCCCGCGATCAGCGCCGCGGCCTCTTCCTGCATCGCCGGGATAGCGTGCGAGTAGGTGTCCAGCGTGGTCGTGATGGTGGCATGGCCAAGCGCTCGGAGACTATCCCGGGCTGGAGGCCGGCGCGTAGCGCGCCTCAGCCCCTCGGTCTCAAGCAAGGCGCCGTACCGGGGACAGGGATCTCACGGTCTGCACGTGACCGAGGAGCTGCGCCCACAGGCATCATGCTCGGGCCTGGGCCCTGAACGAGCCGCCGAGTAGGCCGACCGGGTCCGCCGTGGCGGGTCGAATGTTTCCGCTTTCACGATGTGCGGGTATCGCCGACGCAAGTAGGCCAGGAACTTCTGAGAGGAGCCCTCTGTGTCCACCGTCACCGAGATAGCGCCCGACATCTTTCGCATCTGCACGTACGTCCCCCAGGCAGACCTGCAGTTCAGCCAGTTCTTGGTGCGCGACGAAGAGCCGCTGCTCTACCACACCGGCCTACCCATACTGCTGGCCGACGTGCGCGCGGCCGTTGAGACGATGGTTGATCCGGCGAGCCTTCGTTGGAT
>PKYM01000079.1 GCA_003132645.1 Actinomycetota bacterium
CATCTGCGTCTCCTCGCACATCGAGCCCGGCGGGCCTGCCGCGGCGTGTCCTTGCGGCCCCATCCTAAGTGAGGGGGGCGACGCCGAGAAGCGTTGCCGGCGGACCAGCGGCGATCAGACGACCGACCGCCCTGTGCGGCTGGCGACCAGCAGAAGCGAGAGCCCGATCGGCAGGTCTGCGCGTGCCAGGATCGGGCGTTCGAGCTCAAACACGCCACGAAGGGCGGCATTGAGGGGTCGGGGCGGCAGGGAGACAGCTGGCGAGCGTGGCAGCTTGAACCGCCGAAGCGCCGCGCGTTCGAGGAAGGCCAGCGGCAGCAGCAGGGTATTGAAGTAGGTCGCCCGCTCGACGCGGAAGCCCGCTGCGCGTACGGCGCCGACGAGCCCCGCGCGCGTGTAGCGGCGGAAGTGTCCGTTCAGCTCGTCGTGCACGCTCCACTGCCTGGGGAGGGCCGGCACGGTGACGATCAGTCGCCCGCCGGGCCGCAGGGCGCGAAAAGCCTCGGCGAGGCCGAGTCCGTCGTCGGCAAGATGCTCGAGCACGTCGAGGGCCATGACGATGTCGACCGACTCGCCTTCGACGGGCAGGTGTTCGAACGTGCCGCTCGTCACGTCGCAGCCCCTGCCTGCGGCGATCCGCGCGGCGGCTTCGACCGGCTCGACGCCTTTGATCTCGGCGTCCGGAAAGCGGGCGCGCAGGGCGCGCATGGTCCCGCCGGTGCCGCAGCCGACATCGAGGATGCGTCGCACGGGTCGTGGCACCGGGCGGGCGGTCGCGTCGAGGACTATGCGGCGTCGCACGACGAACCACCAGTGTGTCTCCTCGAGGCTCTCGAAACTGAGCAGGAGCTTCTCGTCCACGCGCCCTTTCTGCCCTGGGCCGCCCTCGGTCGGAGGTCGCCGAGAAGAATGACTCTCCGCCCTCCCGGCTGGCGGTTACTATACACTGAGCCGCGAAAACGCTCTCGAGAGATCGAGGAAGGGTCCTGTCGCCATGGCGTTGAGCCCACCCACGAGAGTCGTGCACTCGGTCGTCGTGCCGGTCTACGACGAAGCCGACGGCATCGACGAGTTCCACGCGCGCTGCAGCGCGGCGATGACCGCACTCGGCGAGCCCTACGAGATCGTCTACGTCGACGACGGCAGCCGCGACGGCTCCTGGCGGCGGCTCGAGGCGCTCCGCGAGCGCGACCTCGCGGTACGGCTTGTACGCCTCTCGCGCAACTTCGGTCACCAGATCGCCATCTCGGCGGGCATCGCACACACGGTGGGCGAGACCGTCTGCGTGATCGACGCCGATCTCCAGGACCCCCCCGAAGTGATCGGCGAGTTGGTCGCGCGCTGGCACGAGGGTGCCGACATCGTCTACGCGGTGCGCCGCGAGCGCCACGAGCAGAGCCGTTTCAAGACGGCCTCGGCGTCGGCCTTCTACCGACTCATGCGCTGGCTTTCCGAGGTCGACATCCCGGTCGACGCCGGCGACTTCAGGCTGCTCAGCAGGCGCGCCGCCGATGCCCTGGTGGCGATGCCCGAGCACGATCGCTACGTGCGCGGCATGGTGGCCTGGCTCGGCTTCACCACGGCCGAAGTCAGCTACGTCCGTGACGCCCGTCACGCGGGCCAGACCAAGTACCCCCTGACCAAGATGGTCCGCCTGGCGCTCGACGGCATCATGGCCTTCTCGGTGCGCCCGCTGCGACTCGCCACGGTGATGGGGTTCGTCGTGTCTGCCAGTGCCTTCGCGGCCGCTATCGTGCTGACCATCCTGCGTCTCGCGGGCCACATCTCTGTGGTCCAGGGCTGGACCTCGCTGGCCGTGCTCGTGCTGCTGCTGGCGGGCGTGCAACTGATCACCGTCGGCGTTCTCGGCGAGTACGTCGGACGGATCTACAACGAGGTCAGGCGCCGCCCGCTGTACCTTGTCCGCGATACCGACGAGCGCGGGCGCGACGTAGGCTCGTGAAGGCATCGCGCCGCGGACGGCAGCCTGCGCCGAACGACGCGGCGGCTCAGCCCGCCGCTACCGGCACGCCGGCGGCGGCCTCGCACACACAGGCAGCCTCCGACACACAGGCGGCGGGGAGAAGACGGGACTTGGTCCTTTTGGCGGCCGCCGCCGTCGTCGTGGCGCTGGCCGTCTGGCGGGCGACGCTCGGCATCTCGTTCTTCGACGACGGGTCCTACGTGACGCTGCCCCTGCATTTCGCGCAGGGCGCGCGCCCGTTCGCCGACGAGATGACAGCCCAGGGGCTGGGGTTCCTGCTGGCCGTGCCGTTCGTCAAGGTGTGGACTGCGCTGTTCGGCACGAGCGCGCTGGTGCTGGCGTCGCGCCTGTTCTACGTCGTCCTGGCGTCGGGCGTGGGCTACGTGATCTACCGGGCGCTCAGGCCGACGTTCGGTCGCCGGGTCACGGCGGTCGCGGTCGCCGTCGTCCTGCTGGCGCCGCCCTATAACGTCATGGCCGTGAGCTACAACACAGTGGCCGTGCTGGCCTTCGCCGCGGCCACTGCGCTGGCCTGGCAGGCGGTGCGCGACGGCGATCGGCGGGCCGCGGCGGCGGCCGGCGTCGCCGCCGCCGCCGGCGCGCTATCCTATGTCTCGCTGGTCCCGGTGGCGCTGGCGCTGGTCTGCACCTTGCTCGTGGTCGGCTGGCGGCGCCGGGTCGCACCGGTGTTCCTGATCACCCTTGTCGGCGCCGGAGCGCTGTTCGGCGGCCTGCTTCTGCTCCTCGTCTCGCCGCACACGATAGCGGTCGCCCTGCGCTACTCGTCGGACGTCTGGGGGACGAACAGATCGCTGACGGACCGTGCCTCGGTGCTGCTCACCCATCTGCGCGTCGTGCTCACCGGTCGCTGGCTCACACCGATGTGGATCCTCGCCGTGCTGGCCTGCGTGCCGTGGTTTTCGCCGCGCGTGCGGGCCGTCGCGCTGGCCCTGCTACCGCTGGCGGCCACGGTGCTTCCGGCCTGGCACAACAGGGCGGACCGGATCATGTTCTTCGGGCGCTTCGGCACGGCTTGTCTTGTGACGATCTCGGCAGGCCTGCTGGTGCCCGTCGTCTTCTGGGCCGTGCACGGGGCCGTGCGCGCTCACCGGCGCGCAGCCATTGATGAGGTCGGACGCGACCGCTGGCCCGACGCCCTGCGTCTGCTCGCGCTGGCCGCGCCGCCGGCGCTCGTCGGCTTTGTGGTCGTCGCACTGTCCACCAGCTCCGGCTGGTACCGGGCGCTGGCCTTCGTCGGTCTGGCGCCGCTCACTATCGTGCTCGTGGCGGACTGGGGCCGGACCGTCAGGCGCGACGGCGGTCGTTTGATCTTCGCGCCGGCCGCCGGCGCCCTGGTGCTCGTCCTGCTCGTCGCGCTGTTTGCGAGCTCGTTCAAGGACGGCGCGTCGTGGTCTTTGACCCACCGCATCTGGCATGGCCCCCTGGCCGGCATCGCGACGAGCGATCAGCGCGCCGCCGAGATCGCGGCCGTCGAGGCTCAAGGCCGACGGTGGGTCAGGCCGCACGACCGGGTGCTGGTCTTCAACTCTCCGCTTGCCTACGTGCTTGTCGGCGGTCGCATGTTCACCAACGCCGACTGGCTTCAGTCCGGGCACAGCGACCAGGTCACTGTCGACTACTTCGCCCGCAAGCACCGGACGCCGGACGTCGTCTTTCTGTCGAGTGGCATCGCGGCGCGCAGCGGCGGGCCCGCACTGACGAACACAAACGATCCCCTGGTCCGGTTCCTGGCCGCGCACTACCGCGTCGTCGAGAGCGGTCAGCTGCTCGACGTGCTGGTGCGTCGCTAGCCGGAGGCGCCCGTGCGCGTTGGCCGCGCTCGCCTCAGAACCTTCGCCGCCGCCCGAACGACCGTTTCACAACCGCTCATCGGGCAATGTAGGAAGCAAGGGTCCGAAGAAAGGGACGGGATGGTCAAGGTGGCTTACAGAGTGCGGAAGCGCTCGCCGACTTCTGGGCGAGTAGCCCTGGTCGGCGCCGGCCTGTACCTGGTGCAGCGCCGGGCACGCCGTCGCCTGCACGAACTCTTCTAGGTCAGGCTCTTCAAAGCGCGGCGTTTCGGAGCTGTTTCGGTACCCGAAAGGAGTCGTTGTGGCCAGATACATCTGCCCGCGGTGCGGCGACGCGTTCGCCGGTGCCGAGCAGTTTCGCGAACACTACGTGGCGCGTCACCCCGATGAGCCGTTCCCTGAGTTCTGGGATTCATCCGAGTCCGACGACGAGTTCCGTTCGTGGGGTGGCGACGATCCGACGGCGACCGACAAGCCGGTCAACCTCTTCGAGGACGTGATGGAGGAGCCGCCCGAGGGCACGGCCGAGGCCAGGGAGTTGTGACGTTGAGTTCGGCGGCGCCCTAGTCTATGAAGTCGTGCAGGGCCTGCGCGTCGCGGTAGCTCTTGAGCTTGGTCAGCGTCTTGGCTTCGATCTGACGGATGCGCTCGCGCGTGACGCCGAACTTCTGGCCCACCTCTTCGAGGGTGCGCGCGTGTTCGCCCTTGAGCCCGAAGCGCAACTCGATCACCTTGCGCTCGCGATGCGTGAGCGTCGAGAGCACCTTGGTGACCTCTTCCTTTTGCAGGATCTCGCTCACCGCTTCGACCGGCATGACGGCCTCTTCGTCTTC
>PKYM01000021.1:0-3569 GCA_003132645.1 Actinomycetota bacterium
CGCGCGGCTGAGGGCGGCGCGCCGTCCACCAGCCCGTCGGCAGACGTGGGAGTGCGCGCCACGCCTGGCGCCTCGTCCGCCGGCGCCTCGCCCGGCGCGGCCGCCGAAGGCCGCCTGCGCGAGCTGCCGCTGAGCGACATCGCCGCCTCGAGCCGCCAGCCGCGCCGGGCCTTCGCCGCCGACGAGTTGGCCGAGCTGGCCGCCTCGATCAGGAGTCTCGGCGTGGTGCAGCCGATCGTCGTGCGGCCCGCGCCCGACGACGCCGAGGCGCCGTGGGAGCTGATCGCCGGAGAACGTCGCCTGCGGGCCGCTCGTCTGGCCGGTNNTCGAGACCATCCCGGCGCTCGTGCGGCCGGCAAGCGAGGCCGCCTCGCTCGAGATCGCCCTGGCCGAAAACGTCGCCCGCGAAGACCTGAACGCCATCGAAGAGGCGCTCGCCTTCGCGGCGCTTGCCGACGAGTTCGGCCTCACTCACGAACGCATCGGCGAGCTGGTCGGCAAGAGCCGCGTCGCGGTGACCAACGTGCTGCGCCTGCTCGATCTGCCCGACGAGGTCCGCGAGCTGATCGAGCGCGGCGAGCTGTCGGAAGGGCACGGGCGCGCGTTGCTGGGACTGGCCGACCACCTCGAGCGGCGGCGTGTGGCGCGGCTCGTGGTCGCGCGCGGCCTGACCGTGCGCCAGACCGAGACCCTGGTGCGCGCCGCCCAGGCGGCGGTCGGCGGCGAGGCGCGACCGTCGGCCCGCCCGCCCGCCCGCGGCGACACGGCCTACGACGACCTCATCGAGGAGCTCTTCGGACTGCTCGAGGTGCCCGTGCGGATCCGTTCGGCCAAGCGGGGCGGCAGTCTCGAGCTGCGCTTTCGCGACCGCGAAGAGCTCGATCGGCTCGTAGCGCTGCTGCGTTCGCTGAAGTAGCCGACCGACCGACCGGCCGACCCCGAGATGCCTACTGACCGGTGGTGCCGCCACTGGCGCCGGGCGTCGGCGTGGTGAACGCGCCCGGGGTGATTGTGCCTGGGGCGCCCGTGGGGGGCGCGCCGGGAGTCGGCGTGATCACGACGCTGGGCGGCGTGGGCGTCACGGCGACGCCCGGGGTGGTCGTGCCCGAAGCGCTTGGCGTCTGGCCTGTCGTTCCGCTGCTCGACGGCACGTAGACCGTCGTGCCGTCGGGCAGCCGGTAGAACTGGCCGATCAGCGTGCCGAGGCCGGAGACCTGCTGTCCCGCAGCCAGGTTGAGCTTGGTGATCTGAGAGCCCTGCTTGGTGACGATCTGCATGTCGGGCTGACCCGGATTGGTGACGATGGTCACGTTCTTCGACGAGAGGATGCCGGTGAGCCCGATGCCGGTGAGCGCCGCGAGCAGAAAGCCGACTGCCAGGATGATGGCGACGTCGAACAGGTTGACGACGCCGTCGAGCGGATCGCCGTTGCGGTCCGTCCGGTTGATGCGCCGCCGCCCCATGTAGCGCAGCCGCCGCCCGCTGCCCGGCTCGCGGTCGAGGGGGGCTTCGGAGTGCTGAGGGGTCTCGATGGTCGTGCTCAAGGCGTCGCTCAGCCGGCCTTAGGCCGGTCCGTCGTCGGAAAACAGCGGCGCCGGCGGAGGCTCGTCGCTGAGAGCCTCGCCGGGCAATGGGGCCTCGCCGGGCAACGGGGCCTCGCGGGCCGTCAGCGGACGCCACGAGATGATCTCGGTCGGCTCGTCGGCCTCGTCTGGCTCGACGGCGCCCTCGCGCGGGCTGTCGTGCGGGTCGGCTTGAGCGCGGATCGGCGCCGCAACCGCTGCGACCGGCGCGAATGGCGCCGCGACGGGTGCTGCCGCCGGCGCGCCGCCGCCGGCGCCGTTGGGTGTCGCCTCGGCGCTGACCAGGGGCATGATCGTCAGATCGGGCAGATCGTCGGCGGCGGTGTCGTAGTCGGCACGCTGCCGGCGTGGCGGGCCGAGCCGGAGACGCCCGCCGCCGCCTTCGAGCAGCTCGAGCATGTACTCGAGGTCGGAGATGTCCTGCTGGTAGAAGCGGTCACGCACGATGCTGACGATGAACCCGAGGCCGCCGATGAGCAGGCCGATCACGGTGACCGAGAAAGCGATCTCGAGGTTGGCGGCGAGAATGGCGGTGTTGCCGCTGGCGAGCCCGGCGAGGGCGGGCGCCAGGGGGATGAGGGTGCCCATCAGCCCGAGCATCGGTCCGATGCGCACCAGGATCCGCGTCTTCTCGAGGCGTTTGACCGTGTAGAACTCGTACTCCTGAAGGAGCTTGAGCGGCTTTTCGGCGATGCGCTCGGTCTGATAGTTGCGGATGAGATCGAACAGGAAGCGCGCCACGACCGTCGAGTAGTTGCTCTCCTGGAGGTACTTGTAGGCGCGCCGTGGCTGGCCTTTGGCGAATGCGTCACGCGCCTTGAGTGTGCGGATCTCGAGCGCCTCGAGGTCGCGGTAGCGCACGCGCAGGTAGAGCTCGTACAAAAACCAGCCGACCTCGACGATCGCCCAGCCCAGGCAGAACAGGGCGGCGATGAGTACGGGATAGAGCAGGACTCTCGAGACATCGTAGATCGAGCGCTCGATGCTGTGGGCAAGAGTTGCCGCGATGACTGGATGCACGCTCGTCACTCCCCGCCGTGGGCCGGCGGTGAGCCGCCGGATTTCCAGAAACGCTGCCAGACCGACGAGCCGCCCTGCAGGATCTCGCCCCTGCTGGCGCCGGCTATCGCTCCCATGAGGTTGCGGCGCACAATCCAGGAGGCGGCAAAGCCGAGCGGCACGAGCGCCGCGAGGGCGGTGCCCACGATCGCCGCCGTGTGTCCGCCGCCGCCCCCCCCACTGCCGGAGCCGGCGACCTGGCCGGTGACCGAGGCGCTCGGCGACGGTGACAGGCCGCTGGCCGGGAACGAACTCGCCGGCGTGGGCGTCAGGGTCACGCCGGGACTCACGCCCTGGCTCGGAGAGATCGTGGCCTTGGGCGTCGGTGTCGAGTGGACCGTGGTCCCGCTGCCCGAGCTTGTGCTCGAACCGCTGCTGGAACTGCCGCTGCCCGTGTTGTTGCCGGGATGGGTGCCGCCGCCTGTGCTGCCGCCGCCGGTCGGCACGGCGACCGTGAAGCTGTGCTGCGTGTGAGCGTCGTTGCCGGCCCTGTCATGAATGCGGATGATGAACGTGTGGGAGCCGTCTGTCAGCTTGGTCAATTGCAGGCTGAGATGTGACGCGGAGATGTGCGCCGCCTTGGTCTTCGATTTGCCGTCGACGGACACCGTGATGGTCGAGGGACTGATCCCGGTGCCGTTTGAGTTGTCGTGGTAGGAGGCCTGCACCTCGACGGTGCGCCCGGCGAAGCGGGCGCCTTTCTTGGGCACGACCGAACCCGAGGTGAAGCTTGGGTCGAATCGGGTGGCCACGTCGTGACCGGAGGCGAGGGTGATGGGCAATGTCTTGCCGCTCAAGGCGATGGTCGCTTGCGTGGTCGCGTTCAGGACGTCGCCGATGTCGCCCTGGGGGAACTCGTAGGTGGAGCCGTTCTTGTGGCGCAGGGACCTCAGGAACGTGTAGGGCGAGTGGCTGAGCTCGTCGGGA
>PKYM01000021.1:3591-12262 GCA_003132645.1 Actinomycetota bacterium
AACGACCGGGTCGGCCTGCCCGGCTGTCTTTCCTTCCGCCGCGACGAGCGCCTGTATGGCCAGCGAGGTGATCGTCGTGCTCGACTGGCTGGCCGGCGACGAGCCGAAGCCGCCGGCGCCGAGATCGGAGCCGGTATTGGGGTTGTCCTTGAGCCAGGTGACGGCGTCGCTCAAGGGCGGCCCGCTCTGATGCGCCGCGACGAGGCCGAGCACCGCAAAGGCAGTGGTCTCGGTGGCCGAGTCGGTGGTGGCCGGCGTCACCGGTGAGTAGTAGCCGTCGGTGAGCGATTGATACGATTTGAGCTTGCCGATGAGGTCGATCTGCGTGCTGCCGGCGGTCGTGAGCAGGTCGGTGCGACCGGCGGCCCGGTAGGCGAGGATGCACAGCGCGTAGTACTCGGGCGCATTGCCGCTGTTCTTGGCCGCGGTGTCCAGGGCGGTGTCCTGCAGGAACGTGACGGTACTGTGGCCGTCGATCTTCCAGCGGCCCGGTCCGTTGTTGCCGGCGGCGATGGCTAGCATGGTCCAGGGTGTGTCGTAGGGGTTGCCGCTCGAGCTGGTGTACGAGAGGCCACCGTCGCTGCGCTGCCGCGTGTGCAGCCAGTCGAGGCCTTTGGTGACGCTGGAAGGGACGGCAGCCGCGGCCGCCGTCGGCAAAAGCAGTGGGATGACCAGGGCCAACAGCAGGGCTCCCCGGCATGTCTTGGTCACAAGGTGCCTCCCCCAGGTCCGCGTGGCCTGGCGCGATCGGGTCGCAAACCGAGCTCCATTGTAGCAGTCCGCTGCAGCACGCGGCGGTCCGCGCGGTGACCGATGCGGTGACCGACGGTATGTCGCGCCCGCGAGGACGGCGCCACGGAGCGTCCCAAGGCCTTTCAGAAGGAGACGCTTCGCAGCGCCGCGGGGTTCGCCGTCGCGCTGCTTTGCGTCGCGCCAGGGTCGCGCAAGGCCCGCTGAACACCAGAGCCCCACGCATGGGCCGTTCGTCTAGAGGGGCCCTGGAGCCGTGCAGCTGACGCAGGAAAACGTCGATAAGCGCAGTATCCGCGGCAAACGGCGACTCGGTGTGAGATGGGCGACGACGCAGAGATCGATTTCTTCGGGGCACACATCAAGGTCAGGAGCGCCAAACTGGCGGCCTTGCTGAACAGCGCCGTCACCGACGACGTGGGGGTCGTCGGCAAGCGGGCGATCGATCTGGTGGGAGTCGAGCCGCGCGGCGGGAACCTCCGCGCCGAAGACCACCGTGACGAAGATCTGAACGCCGCCCTCGACGGCGACGCGGCGCGCGGCGATAGGCTTCTCGCGGCAGACGAGCCCCACGATTGCCTCGACCGGATGTTCGCCCGGCCGTGGGTGCCGCCCACGCAACGCTGACCCGTCCCGCCCGCGACGCGGCCCTCAGACCGACCCGGCGACCGACCGGCGCCCAGAAGATGTATCCTGTGTAGCGCCATGACCTCGCTGCTCTCGATCGTCGTGCCCGTCTTCAACGAGGCCGGCAGCGTCGAACCGCTCTACCAGGAGATCGTCGAAGCGCTCACTCCGCTCGGCGCGTTCGAGGTCGTCTTCGTCGACGACGGCTCGACCGACGGTTCCAGCGCCGTGATCGAGCGGCTGGTGGCCGCGCACGACTGCGTGCGCCTCGTCAAGCTGCGGCGCAACTTCGGCAAGGCGGCGGCGCTCACGCACGGCTTCGCCGAGGCGCGCGGCGACCTGATCGTGACCATGGACGGCGATCGCCAGGACGATCCGGCCGAGATCCCCAAGCTGCTCGCCAAGCTCGACCAGGGCTACGACCTCGTGTCGGGCTGGAAACAGAGCCGTCAGGACCCGGTGAGCAAGACGCTGCCCTCGAAGTTCTTCAACTGGACGGTGCGCAAGTCGACGGGCGTCGCACTGCACGACTTCAACTGCGGCCTGAAGGCCTACCGTCGCGAGGTGACCCGGCACGTCACCGTGTACGGCGAGTTGCATCGCTACATCCCGGTGCTGGCGAGCGATCTCGGCTTTCGCGTGGCCGAAGAGAAGGTCTCCCACCGCCGCCGTACCGCCGGCCAGTCCAAGTACGGCTGGCGGCGCTATGCACGAGGCTATCTCGACCTGCTCACCGTGTTGTTCCTGGGCCGCTACCGGCAGCGCCCGCAGCATCTGTTCGGCGGCATCGGCACGATGATGGTCCTGGCCGGTGTGCTGGTCGATCTCTACCTGACGATCGACAAGCTCTTCGGGCATCCGATCGGTCAGCGGCCGTTGCTGGTGTTCGGCACGCTGCTCATCATCGTCGGTATCCAGCTCCTTTCGCTGGGCCTCGTGGGCGAGCTCATCACCCAGGCGCGGGCCCGCGACAAGCCCGACGACTACGAAGTGGAACGCGTGGTCGAGGCCACCGCCTCCACCGCCGCCAACCGCGCCGCCAACGCGACGCGCCCCGCCGTGCTGCCCGCGCCTGGCGGGCCGACCGTGATCGAACGGACGACGCCTGCGCCGGAACTCTCGCCGGCACCCACGCGGCCGTCGCTGTGACGGCCGCGGCTCGCCGTGCGCCCGCGATCTTCTAGCACATGAGCCTGCGGATCGCCTACTTCGGCACCTACGACCCGGGCTACGCGCGCAACCGCGTGCTGATCGACGGCCTGCGCGCCGCGGGCGCCGAGGTGCTGGAGTACGCTGCCCCGCTCGACTCGAGCTTGAACGCGGCGCAGATGGCCACGAGAGCGGGCGCGGGCAAGCTCGCCGGCGAGCTTGCCCGCGCCCACCTCTCGTTGCTGGCCCGTCACCACCGAGGCGTCTCGTTCGACGTCGTCATCGTCGGCTATCCGGGCCATCTGCTGGTGCCGCTGGCCTGGACGGTGGCGCGCTACCAGCACGCGATGCTGGTGTTCGACCCGCTGGTCTCGCTGTTCGACACGTTCGCCGGCGACCGCGAGCTGGTGTCCGGCGACAGCGCCGCCGGACACCTGACGAACCTGGTCGACCGCGTGGCCTTCGGTCTGCCCGACCTGGTGCTGGCCGACACCCAGGCGCACGCCTCCTACTACGCGACCGCTCTCGACGTGCCGCTCGCCAAGCTGGCCGTGGTGCCCGTCGGCGCCCTGCCGCTGCCCGGCGCCCGCGGCGCCGCCCGCGAGCTTGCTCCTGAGGCGCCGCTGCGCGTGGTGCAGTACGGGCGCTGGAGCCCGCTGCACGGCCTGCCGGTCGTGCTCGAGGCCGCCGACGAGCTGCGCCACGAGCCGTTTCGCTTCGAACTCATCGGCGACGGTCAGCTCGCCTCGTGGCTCGCCGACGAGGTCTGGCGCCTGCGCCTCGAGGCGGTCGATCTCGTCGAGCATGACCTTCGGGTCGATGACGACACCGTTGCCGATGACCGGCGTGATGTGCGGATACATGATCCCGCTCGGGATCAGATGGAGCTTGAGCGTGCGCCCGCCGTGCACGATCGTGTGTCCCGCATTGTTGCCGCCCTGGAAGCGGACGACATAGTCCATGTCGTCAGCGAGCAGATCGGTGATCTTGCCTTTGCCTTCGTCGCCCCATTGGGCGCCCAGCACAACCGCAGTCTTTGCTCGCATGGCCATCCGTTCTTTTCAGAGAAATTTCCTGCCCGGGCGGCTCGACCGGCCTGCCGAACAAGGGTAAAGAATCAGGCGGAACCACCCGCCCCGCACCATTTTCGATGATAAACCCTATGCGCTTTCGTTCCCGTGGAACCGGCGGCGGGCGCAGTGGGAAAAGCAGCCTTCCCCTATACTTGTTGCGTGGTGTGCCGGCGCATCCGGCCCCCTGGACTGTTGCGAGAGACCCGCCATGGCGCAGACGCCCATCAAACCGTACTTTCAGGAAACGGCCGAGAAGATGCGGCGCGAGCGGCAGCGCGAGATCTACCGGCGCTACCAGGTCTTCGGTCTGCTGCTGGTGGCAGCGGCGATTCTGGTCTGGGGACTCTTCCATACCCATCCCAATTGGATTTTTCCGCCGGGGTGGTGGCGGCTGTGAGGGCGACGGATCCGGCGGCAGAGCCGTTGGCCGTGCTGCTGCTGGGACCTACGGGCAGCGGGAAAACGGCGCTCTCGCTGGCGCTGGGCGAGCGGTTTGGCGGCGAGATCGTCAGTTGCGACTCAGTGGCCGTTTATCGCGGCATGGATCTGGGCTCGGCCAAGCCCTCTGCCGAGGAACGGGCGCGGCTCCGGCACCACCTGATCGACGTCGCCAACCCGGACCAGCCCTTCACCGCGGGCGAGTACAGCCGGCAGGCGCGGACAGCGCTCAGGGAGATTGCCGGGCGGGGGAAATTGCCCATCGTGACCGGCGGAACCGGGCTCTATTTGCGCGCGCTGACCGAAGGGCTTTTTGCGGGGCCGGAGCGGCAGACAGAGCTGCGCGCGCGGCTCGAACGCAGCCGGCAGAAGCATACGGAGAACTGGCTGCATCGAGTGCACATGCGGCTGGACCCGGCTTCGGCAGCGCGCATCCACGCCAACGACACGCCCAAGCTGATTCGCGCCATCGAGGTTTGCCTGGCGGCGCGCAAGCCGCTCTCAGAGGTTCTGGCGCGCGACCCGCTGACCGGCTTCCGGCTGCTGCGCATCGGGCTGAATCCGCCGCGGCAGGCGCTTTACGACCGGCTCAACCGGCGCTGCGCAGCGATATTTGCCGCCGGACTGATCGACGAGACGCGCGGCTTGCTGGCCCGCTATGGACCGGTGAAGGCGCTGGATTCGCTGGGCTATCGCCAGGCTCTGGCGGTGCTGGCGGGAACCTTGAGCCTGGAGGATGGAATCGCCGCGGCGCAGCAGGGCCATCGGAACTATGCCAAGCGGCAATTGACCTGGTTCCGGCGGGAGCCGGAAGTGATGTGGATTGCGGGCTTTGGCGACGAGCCGGAGACGCTGCGCGCGGCCGCGGACGCTGTCAGAGACCTACTGACGTGAGAGGTAGCGCCGGCCTCCTGGCCGACTGTACTGGCGGCGTCCCCGCCGCCAGTCTGCGTCTGAACGCGGAACATTTCCTGGCGTCACAGACCTAGTGCGCTCCATTCGCCGCGTTCTGCGCCTTGAGCCAGGCGTAGAGCGGGGCGAAGTAATCGAGCATGGGCTGCGCATCCAGGTGGTCGGCGCCGGTCATCTCTTTCAGGGTCAGCTGCCAGGGCTGGGACTGGCCGGCCGCGAGCATTTTGCCGAGCTTGTCGCCAGCGGCCTTGGAGCCGTAGAAGCTGCAACGGTTCAGAGGGCCCTGGTAGCCGCTGGCGTCGCACATGGCCTTGTAGAACTGGAACTGGTAGACGCGGGCCAGAAAGTAACGAGCGTAGGGGACGTTGGTGGGGATGTGGTTCTTGGCGCCGGCGTCGAAGTCGGCTTCAGAGCGCTCGACAGGCGGGACCACGCCCTGGTATTTGGCGCGCAGAGCCCACCACGCCTTGTTGTAATCGGCCGGCTTGATTTCACCGGAGAAGACCTGCCAGCGCCACTTGTCCAGAGCCAGCGCAAAGGGCAGAAACGCGACCTTGTCCACAGCGGTGCGCAGCTGCAGGGGAATGTCGGCCGCGGCGGGGGGCTCGGTTGCAGCCAGACCAAGAGTCTTCAGGTAGGCCGGCGTGATGGAGAGGGCGATGGAGTCGCCGATGGCCTCGTGGAAGCCGTCGTTGGCGCCGTTGCGGAAGAGGAAGGGCTGGCGGTCGTAGGCGCGCTGATAGAAGTTGTGGCCCAGCTCGTGATGGACGGTGGTGAAGTAGTCGGCGTTGACCTCGATGCACATTTTCACGCGCAGATCGTCGGCCGAATCAACATCCCATGCCGACGCGTGGCACACTACTTCGCGGTCGCGCGGATGCACAAACTGCGAACGCTCCCAGAACGTCTTGGGCAGAGGAGCGAATCCCAGCGATTTGAAGAAGTCCTCGCCATAATGCACCATCTCTTTGCCTGCGGCGAGACTGGCGGCGTGGGCCCTGTCGGAACTCAGATCTTTTCCCGCCGCGAACGCAGGCGTGACCGCAGGCTCCTTGGCCGCGATTTGCTGCTTCAGTTCGCCTTCCAGATCCACCAGCTTGAATTGCGACAGTTGCGGGTCGGTGGGCGCGACAATGTCATAGATATTGCCCCACTCCTGCGCCCACATGTTGCCCAGCAGTTGCGCCGGAATCATTTCGTCACTGCGCTCAGCCGCCTTGCCGTATTGCACAATCAAGCGGGTGCGCACGTATGTATGCAACTCGCGATAGAGCGGCTCCAACTGGGTCCATGCGCGTTCGAGTTCAGCAGAGAACTCCGCCGGCGTCATGTCGTAGCCGGCACGCCACAGCTCGCCCGTATCGTGGTAACCAAGTTCCCTCGCGCCCACATTCTGCAACTCGATGAAGCGCGCATACTTGTCCTTCATCGGCGCGCCAATGGCATGCCATCCCACCCACAGCTTCGTCAGTTCTTCGGGGTCGCGCAACTTCGCCATCGTCCCGGAAATAGCATCGATGCCCAGGCAATTCGCCTCTGGCGCCGGTTGCTGACCGGCCGGTGTATCAGGGCAAAATTTGCCCTTGCCATACATGCCGGTCAGCTGCGCGGCAATCTGCGTTTGCTCGGCCAGAAGTTTCGGATCTTTCGGTGCGGCGGGCGCATTCACTTGCATCAGCATGATCTGACGGCGCAACTCCGTTGACAGCGCGAGGTGATCGAAACGATGGCTTTCCTTGGTCAGTTCCAGCGTGCGGCCCATGGTCCGTTCATTCACCAGCGCCGCAGTCGCCTCGGTATCGTCCGTAATGTCGGTTTCCGCAATCCACTGCGCGCGCGAAGCGTTCGTGGTGAGCTTCAGCAGTTCAGCGTTGGCACCATCGACAAATGCCTGCGCTTCGGCTGCTGTGGGAGGCCTCGAATCAGCGGCTTTTTGTGCGGAGGTCAGCGCCGATGCGGCAGCGAGAGAAAGGACGGCAGCAATAAGGTGAATGCGCATGGCCGGAGTATATATCCGGTGATCCTTGATCCTCTCCCCTTAGTCGCCTGTGTGCGCCGATCGCAATGCGCCCTTCACTTCGCCAATACCGCTTGCTCACTGCCGGTCATTGCATACAAAATCAGCCGGGCGCTCTCATCTTCATCCTCATGCGAAGAAAGCATCATGTCGTAGAGATGCGGATCGTTCCAGCATTTGCCATAGTACTGCTGCAGATATTTCGCCCGCTCTGCATCGACGGTGCGGATGCGTTGCTCGACATTCGCGCCCCTCTCGAGCCGCTTGCGCAGGCGCAGGATGCGTTCCTTATACGGTGCGTAGACGAATACATGAAAGGCATCCGGCTTGTGCTGAAGGACACATTGGGCGCCGCGGCCCACGATCACGCAGTTTCCCGTCGAATGGGCTTCCTCAATAATCTTTTGCGAGATTTTTACCATCTCATCCGCATTGAAGACGGAGCCTTCGCCGAGTTCCAGGCCGGCGGCCAGAGCCGCACTCCGCATGGCCCCGCGGTTGATGCGGCGCAGCCACGACTCCACATGCTCATCGTAGTTAAGCACCACATCCTTATCCACGTGAGCTGCGTAGGCGATGGCGTCGATAATATCTCGGTCCAGCAGCTTCCAGCCAAGCCGCTCCGCAATGGTTTGCGCAATTCGTCCGCCGCCGCTTCCAAACTCCCTGTTGACCGTCAATATTCGGTATTCCACTTTTCCCCTCCCCCGCATAAGTGATTCCCCACGAGTTGCTGAGGGTGCAACGATTTGCCGATGAGACCTTTACATGATGAACACACTATTTTTTGTGTGCATTCAACTGTTCGAGCTTCTGCTTCAGTTGGTCCAGTTTCTGCCCCGCCTCCCCAAGCTTGCCTTCCGCGGTCAGGCGTTGGTAATCGGCCAGATCTCGCGCTGCGCCGTTGATGAGCGAATTTACATCCGCACCCGGCTTCGCTGCGCCACCAGATCCTTCAGCGCTCTTGCCCGCCTCAGCGGCGGCAGGCGCAGGTTCAGCGCTCAATGATGAAGGTCCACCGGCAAAAAGGGCTTGCATCGCCGCTTCAAAGGTCGAACCATAGGCGAGCTTGTCTTGCAACGCCAGCACCACCAGCCGCAACTCGGGCATGGGACTGCGTTCGGCCTTCAGGTAAATCGGCTCCGCATACATCAGCGCCTTGCCGCATGGGATCACCAGCAGAGTCCCTCGTTGCACGTGGGAGCCTTGCTGATTCCACAGCGTAAGTTGTCCTGATAATTGCGCGTTCTGATCGATGCGAGCTTCGATCTGCAATGGACCATCCACCAGCTTCGTTTTCGGGAAGTCATAAACTACCGACGTGCCATACTGCGCGCCATCGCTGCGCCCCGCAAACCAGCCGATCAGATTGTTGCGGTTGGAGGGAGTGAATGGGAGAATCTCGACAAACTCAATCGCTGATTCACCGGGCAATTTCATCAGGACGAAATTCGGCTCCATCGGCTGGGACGCCTGCTCACCGGATTGATTCAAGCCAACTTCAGAAGCGACGGTCCACAGATCCTCACGGTTGTAGAACACCACGGGGTCTGTCATGTGATAGAGCCCGTAGACCGCGGCTTGCAGTTTGAGCAACATTTCCGGATAGCGCACATGTTTGCGCAAGTCCGCAGGCATGGCGTTCGCATCTTTGAACAGCGATGGGAAGATGGCACGATAGGCCGCGATAATGGGGTCCGTGGCC
>PKYM01000344.1:0-396 GCA_003132645.1 Actinomycetota bacterium
ACCTCGAGATCGACCTCGCCGGTCGCCCGCAGCGCCGCGACCTGGTCGGCCACGAACACGCCGTAGGAGGGGCGCGCCGCCGACGGGTACATGTTGGCGACGATCAGGACGCGGAGGCGGTCGGTAGGACGGTCGGCGGAGCGCTCGCGGAGGCGGTCGCCACCGGGGCCGGCGGAGCGGTCGTCCTGAGTGTCGGCAGAGCAGTCGGCGTTCATGACTGAGAGCCTAGCTGCCGGTAGGTGGCGCGGCAACGGTGGTGGGTGCCAACGGGAGTGTTCGTCGAGGGGTGGGTGTGCGAGGGAGGGGATGGCTCGCTAGAGAAGCGAGGGGTTGTGAGAAAGGGGCGAAGGGTGCGGCGGAGACGGAGCGAGATCATGGAGCCCGGTCGCGGATTCG
>PKYM01000344.1:421-7627 GCA_003132645.1 Actinomycetota bacterium
TTTAACCACTCGGGCACTCCCCCGGGAGCTCGCAGCATGGTACTCGAAAGGACCCCTGCTTTCAACCGAGGGGACCCCTGCGTCCAAGCGGCGGGACCCCCCGCGCTCAGCCGATTTGCGGGTCGGAAATGGTGGCAAGAGACGGGGGCGCGGGGCCGCCCCGCAGGGGCGGCCCCGCGCCGCTCAAAGAAGGCGCGCGGCGAGCGGGCATGCGCCCGCCCGCCGCGCGCCTGATCTCACGACTGCTCTAGTAGCCGAGCTTCTCGGCCAGACCCTGACAGGCGAGCGCGGCATTGGTCACGGTCTGATTGCGGCCGCGGGTGCTGCGCACTATGCCGTCCGGTCCTATGAAGAACAGCCATTGCATGGTGGTGGTACGTGATGCCATGTGGTCTCAACTCCTTGCGTGTCGCTGGTGCGTCTCGGTTGTTTGGCGCCGCCGGAAGTCACCCTTGATTGGGGGGCATGTCTCGAGCCACGCCAATGGCGGTGAGTACTGCGGGGGTGTGCGGCGGAGCCGGCCGTCGCCGGCTCCGCCGGCCCTGAAGGGGGCTGCCGAGGGGGGGTCGGCAGCCAGGGGTCTAGTGGGTCAGGGCACTTTTGGATGCAGCGCGCGGCAGGCGTGCGCGGTATAGCTGTGGTGATTGCGGGCAGGGGCCATGCGCGCGGCCGAGTGGCTGTGTGCCTGGGTGGGCGCTGTGCGCATCGTCTCACGTCCTTGGTGTCCCCGTGGGGATACGATTGTTTGTGAAGCCTTGCACAGTATATCTACGTTCGACATTGAAGCCAAACCAGCGATGGCCGAACTTTGAGCGTTCAGCTTGTACAGAGTGGCACAAATTGGCGTCTCATGCAAAAGAAGACTGGCCGCTATGGATTATACTTCCGTGGGCTAAACTCGGTCGGATTGAGGCTCGCTGCGGAGTCTGCTAGCATGGGGAGCCCTCGCAGCTCAGTGGCGGCGTAGCTCAGCTGGTCAGAGCAGCGGAATCATAATCCGCGTGTCGGTAGGTTCGAGTCCTACCCGCCGCTACCAATCCCTCCTCACCGGGTATCTCCAGCCGGCTGTCCCGGGCGACTTGGTTGCCTTGTCAGATCACCTCCGGTCCTGAGCGAGGTCGCGCGGTGATAGCACCTTCCACGACCGGACTACTCGCTGTCTGACAGGGTCTGCGCCGGCCGTTGAGCCGCGTGCGCCGGCCGTTGAACGGTCCCCGCCGGCTGCTGGAACGCGCACTACCTGGGTAGAAGAGCCGGGAGCGATCACGTCATCGAGATGATGAGCAAAGGAGTGCGTTGTGACACAGGAGCATGGCGGTGCGGCTTCGAGAGCCTGCGGCTCGTGCGTATATTTCGGGGCGCCGGGGTTGGAGAGCCGTGGTGAAGACGGCACATGCCGTCGTTACCCGCCGAGGGTGTTTGCCTCAGCGGCGGGCCCGCTTGCCACGGCGTTCCCGAAGATCAGCCAGCGCGACTGGTGCGGCGAGTACATGGAACACACTCCGTCCGCCGAAGCGGCGGCGGGAAGCAGGCCATAGCAAGCCGGTCGCTGACGAGGCCGATCACGACATTGTCCAGTTCGAACACGCTGCGTCGGGCGCGACGCGCATGACGGTCGCGCTGGCCTACCCCGAGGAGCCCGACGACGCCGTCGTCGTCACCAGTATCCGCATCTCCTTGGCGGGCGACCTCGCCTGCTTTCGCGAGGGCGCAGAGAGCGGGCATCGCCGCGCTGCCTGACGGCGGGTTTGTCGGACCAGTCGCCGCTTGAGTCGAGGCGCCGCGACCGCGTGCCGATGATGGGCGCGCGCAGCCTCGGCGTGATAGCGTCGCATATGTGCTAATCGCGCTTCTGCAGATCGACCCGACGGTGGGTGACCTCGACGGCAACGCCGCCCTGCTGGCCGAGGCGGCCGCTATGGCGCAGCGTGCCGGCGCCGACCTTGCGGTCGCCTCCGAGCTGGCTTTGCTGGGCTATCCGCCGCGCGACCTGCTCCTCAGCCAGTCGTTCGTGGCGCGTAGCTGGGTGGTGTGCGACGAGCTCGCCCGCACGCTGGCGGCGGGGCCGCCGTTGCTGCTCGGGCTGGCCCAGGCAAACACCAGCCCGGTGGGGCGGCCGCTCTACAACGCCGCCGCCCTGCTGGCCCGTGGCGCCGTGGCGCAGGTGTTTCGCAAGACTCTTCTGCCGACCTACGACGTCTTCGACGAGGACCGCTACTTCGAGCCGGCGAGCGGCCCTCAGATCCTGACCTGGGCCGGCCGGCGGATCGGTGTCTCGGTCTGCGAAGACGTCTGGAACGATCGCGACTTCTGGCAGCGGCAGCGCTATCATGTCGACCCGGTCGAGGACCTGGCGGCGGCGGGCGCCTCGTTCATCGTGAACATCTCGGCCTCGCCGTTCACCATCGGCAAACAGCAGCATCGCGAGGCGATGCTGGGTGCCATGGCGCGCAAGTACGGCCTGCCCGTCCTCTCCGTGAACCAGGTGGGCGGCGCCGACGAACTGGTCTTCGACGGACGCAGCTGCGCGATCGGCGCCGACGGCGCGCTCGCGGCCCGGGCGGCGGCCTTCGCCCCCGACGTCCTGCTGGTCGACCTCGACCGCCTGGTGCGGCCGGCCGCGGCCACCCTGCCGTCAACGGTCGCCCGCGACGATTTCACTCCCGCCTCCGAGGTCTGGCGCGCCCTCGTGCTGGGCGTGCGCGACTACGTGGCCAAGAGTGGTTTTCAGAGCGTCCTGCTCGGCTTGTCGGGGGGCATCGATTCGGCACTGGTGGCGGCGATCGCCGCCGAGGCGCTGGGGCCCGAGAACGTGCTCTGCGTGCTCATGCCGTCGCCCTACTCGAGCTCGGGCAGCCTGACCGACGCGCAGGCGCTGGCCGACGGGCTCGGCGTGCGCACGGTGAAGCTGCCGATCGCCGACATCATGGGGGTCTTCGACGCCACCCTGGGCCCGGTGTTCACGGGGCTCGCCGCAGGCGTCACCGAAGAGAACATCCAGGCGCGCATCCGCGGCAACCTGCTCATGGCGCTGTCGAACAAGTTCGACTCGCTGCTGCTCACGACCGGCAACAAGTCGGAGCTGGCCGTCGGCTACTGCACGATCTACGGCGACATGTCGGGCGGGCTTGCGGTGATCTCCGACGTTCCCAAGACGCTGGTCTACGAAGTGGCCCGCTGGCTGAACGAGGAGCGCGGCCGCGAGGTCGTGCCCAGGGCGATCCTGGACAAGCCGCCTTCGGCCGAACTGCGGCCCGATCAGACAGACCAGGACAGCCTGCCTGCCTACGACGTGCTCGACGCCATCCTGCAGCTCACGATCGAGGAGTACCGGGGTGTCGACGAGATCGTCGCGCAGGGTTACGACAGGGAGACCGTCGAGCGCATCGTGCGCCTCGTCAGCGCCAACGAGTTCAAGCGCAAGCAGGCCGCGCCTGGGATCAAGGTCACAGACCGCGCCTTCGGCATGGGCTGGCGCATGCCGATCGCCACGGTGCCGCGCGCGCGTCGTAGGCCGCGCTGACGCGAACGGGGCCGGAGACGGCGCCGGGCGCCGACGAGGGTCTCTCGCCGGCGCCCGGAAGCGACGTTTCTTCTTAGCGCGAGTGCGCGAAGATGCTGTTAGTGCGCGCCCTTCTTCGAGAAGTGAAAGCCGCGCTGCATGGCGCGCTGGGCGCCGCCGCGATAGAGCAGCTTGCCGGGCCTCTTCGGCACGTCTTTCGACTCGGGGATGTGGCGGTGGTCGTAGGTGAACCCGGGCAGGTCGCGGCGCTCGATCTCGGAGCCGATCAGGCGCTCGATGGCCTTGAGCTCGTGGACGTCTTCGGCGGTGAGCAGGATCATGGCCTCGCCGCTGGCGCCGGCCCGCGCGGTGCGCCCGATGCGGTGTACGTAGTCTTCGGGCTTCGCCGGGATGTCGTAGTTGACGACGTGGGAGATGCCTTCGACGTCGATGCCGCGCGCCACGATGTCGGTGGCGATGAGCACCGAGTAGCGGCCGTTCTTGAAGCCCTCGAGGGCGTGCTCACGCTGCGACTGCGTGCGGTTCGAGTGCATGATCGTGCCCTTGATGCCGTGCCGCGTAAGATGCGTCGCCAGGCGGTCGGCCTTGTGCTTGGTGCGCGTGAAGATCAGCGTGCGGGTCGGCTTCTGCTCGCGCAGGAAGTGGACCAGCAGCTCGGTCTTCTGCTCGGCGGTCACCGGGTAGACAGCCTGCTCGACTTCGTCGACCGGCATGGCGACCTCGCCGATCTGGATGCGGGCCGGGTCGTGCAGCGTGTCGCGCACGGCTTCGAGCACGCCGCGCGACATGGTCGCCGAGAACAGCAGGTTCTGGCGCTTCTCGGGCAGCTTGCGGATGATGCGCTGGACGTCGGGCCAGAAGCCCATGTCGAGCATGCGGTCGGCCTCGTCTAACACGATGATCTCGACCTTGGAGAGCGTGAGGTCGCCGCGCTGGATCATGTCGAGCAGGCGGCCCGGCGTGGCGATCACGAGATCGACGCCGCGGCGCACCTTTTGCACCTGCGGCTCGTAGGGCACGCCGCCGTAGACGGCCACGACGTGCTGGCCGTTGCACCTGGCGCAGATGCGAGCGACTTCGTCGATCTGGGCGCAGAGCTCACGCGTCGGGGTGACCACGAGCGCACGTACTCCGGTGCCGCGTCCCAGGCGCTGCAGGATCGGCAGCACGAAGGCCGCCGTCTTGCCGGTGCCCGTCTGGGCACAACCGACCACGTCGCGGCCGGCGAGGATCTGGGGGATGGCCTGCTCTTGAACGGGGGTCGGCTCGTCGTAGCCGAGCTTCGCGACTGCGTCGAGCATGGCACGGTCGAGGTTGAGATCGGCAAACGTCTTGAGGTCGGGCTTAAGGTCGGGCTTGAGTTCGGGCATAAGGTCGGGCGTAAGGTCAGTGAGGATTTGTGTCATTGGCTGGGGTAGTCTCCTGAGTTGGTGACCGCCGGCGGGGCCGCGGGCGCGCCTCTGCGCGTCTCGGCCGCTGGTCTCGACGCTCGACAGCCCGTGAGTGGGTATGCCGAACGGAGCGGCGACGGTCGAATGGGGATGACAGCTTCCTTTCTGTGCGAGAAAGCTGCCGGCGGCACTCAGGTTTCTCTGTCTGTGGCTGGAAGAGGCTCCCGAACACCGCGGATCGCGGCGGGGAACTGCACCGGCTCTTCGTGTCTACGATAGTGACAATAGCAGGTATGGCCCAGGCTGACAAGGCGCAAACATGCCTGCTTGCAGGGGGGACTCCAGTCGGCACCCGTGGGCCGCGCCGCCGTCGCGCCGACTTCTTAGCGGCTGGCCAGTCCGCCGGCGGTCTCGCCGCCGTCGATGACGACCGCCGAACCGGTCATGTAGGCCGCCTCGTCGCAGGCCATGAAGGCCAGCAGGGCGGCGAGCTCTTCGGGTCGGGCGTGGCGGCCGAGGGGGATCTTGGCGTTCACCTGGGCGATCATCTCGGGCGTGTACTCGGCCTCCTGCATGGGCGTCATGACGTAGCCCGGACAAACTGCGGTGACGCGCACCGCGGGCGCCCATTCGAGGGCCAGCGAGCGCGTCAGGGCGAGCACGGCCGCCTTGGTGGCGTTGTAGTCGGCATAGAACGGGTGGCCGACGAGGGCGTTGGTGGAAGCCACGTTGATGATCACTCCGCCGGTGCCACCACTGCCGTCGCCGCTGTTGACTTCGCCGTCGCCGTCGAGCATGAGCCGGCCCGCCACCTGGGCGACGTTGAACACCCCGGTGAGGTTGGTGCGCAGGACCTGCTGCCACTCGTCGGGGGTGATGTCGAGGGCGCGGTGGCGAAAACTCACGCCGGCGTTGTTTATGACCACGTCGGGACAGCCGATCTGGGCGAAGGCAGCCTCGACTTGAGCGCGGTCACCGACGTCGCAGGCCACGCCGCCGGGCGACGGGTGCCGTGAGAGATCGGTGACGGTGCAGCCTTCGTGACGAAAGCGCGCCACCGCCGCGGCGCCGATGCCGCTGCTGCCGCCGGTCACCACCACCGTCTTGCCGCTCAGACCGTCCACGGCACGATTCTACCAGCCGGGAGAGACTGGTAGCATGGCGGCCGGCCAAGGCAAGGAGCGTGATGTGGATCCGGTTCGCATAGGCGTCATCTCAGATACCCACGGGCGCTTCGATCCGGCGCTGCCGGAGCTGTTCGCCGGTGTGGCGGGCATCGTGCACGCCGGCGACGTGGGTAGCCTCGACGTGCTCGTCGCTCTGCGGGCGATCGCCCCCGTGACGGCGGTGCGCGGCAACGTCGATGTCTCGTTCGGCGTGGCAGACCTGCCGGCAGAGGCGGTCGTGGCCGTTGAGGGACGCCGTCTGCTGGTGGGCCACGTGCGCGAAGCCCTCCTGCGCCGGCACGAGCCGGCGCGCGAAGGCTTCGCCTGCGTCGTGACCGGCCACTCGCACCGCTTCGCCGAGATCTGGGAGGACGGCGTCCTGCACCTCAACCCGGGCGCGGCTGGGATCGCCAGATTCGGCTTGCCGCGCAGCGTCGTCTTGCTCGAAGTGAGCGGCGACGGCATCGCGGTCACGCGCGTCGACATGGAGTGAGTCGCGCCGGACTACGTGAGTCGCGCCGGACTACGTGAGTCGCGCCGGANNCGCGCCGGACCGGCGTCGCGCGCAGGCGGAGGATCGTGGGTCGCCGTCGGCGGCGGGAGGTGGTCGGGGTGGGCGGATTTGAACCGCCGACCTCTCGGTCCCGAACCGAGCGCTCTACCAAGCTGAGCCACACCCCGACGGGAGTGCGAAGTATACCCGAACCCAGACGGGGGGACTAGCCGATGGAGGCGGCGGTGGCGGCGACGAGACTGCCGCGGGCGCCGCCGAGACCGAAGCGGCGGCGGCGAGGCCGACGGGGGCGCCTACGGGCCCGAGGCCGGCCGGCGCTCGCGCGGCTCGCGCGGCGCCTCAGAGGCTACAGGTCGTCGACCGGCTCGTCCCCGACCGCCGCCGCCGTGGTGGCCGGCGCCAGGCGCGGCACGCCGTGCGTGCGGCCCTCACGCATGACCTCGAGGGCGGCCGGGAACGGCTGCAGGGCGCGTTCGAAGATCCCCAGGCTGTAGGCGATCACCAGGCCGTAGTTGGTGATCGGCACGCCGGCCTCGCGGCAGCGCACGATGCGGCTCAGCATCTCGCGGCGGTTGGCGGTGCAGGCGCCGCAGTGGATCACGAGCTGGTAGT
>PKYM01000133.1:0-11591 GCA_003132645.1 Actinomycetota bacterium
ACTCTCACAGGTCGAACAGCCGCAGCTCCGGCAGCCGCCGGGTCAGCTCGGTCAGCGTGCCGGTGATGAGCAGCAGGCCGAACGCGACCAGCACGACGCCCGAGACGATCTGCACGGCCCGGTAGTGACGCTTCAGAAAACCCAGGCGGGCCATCACCCAGTCGTAGGCGAGAGCCGCGAGAACGAAAGGTACGCCGAGCCCGGCCGAGTACAGGGCCAGCAGCAGCGCCCCCGAACCCGCCCCGCCGCCCGAGCCGGCCAGCACGAGGATGCTGCCCAACACGTAGCCCACACAAGGCGTCCAGCCGAGACACACGACCGCTCCCGTGACGAAGGCGCCGGCGATCCCCGTGCGCGGCGAGAGCGACAGGCGCCAGCCCGGCAGCCGCACGATATCGGCCACGGCCACGCCGGCCACGACAAGGAAGACCCCTCCCACGATGGTCAGCAGCCGCCGCTCGTCCTCGAGCAACGAACCGACGCCGCCGGCGGCGGCTCCCAGTGCCACAAAGACGACGCTGAAACCGCAGACGAATGCCAGCGCCGTGCGGAGGACGTCGCGCCGTCGCCGGTCGAGGTCGGCGACGGCGACTCCTGAGACATACGACAGGTAGGCGGGCACGAGAGGCAGCACGCAGGGCGACAGAAACGACACCGCGCCGGCCACCAGAGCCAGAGCGACCGCCGCCGGCGAGAGCGAGTGGATGGCGGCGGCGATCATCGCCCAGCGCCCCGGAGAGCACGGCGCCCACCCGTTCGCAACGCGGCCGAGCACATCGCCGGCCTGATGGCCGACCCGATGGCCGACCCTGGCCTGCCGATGGCCTGTCTCCTGGGCCTTATCGCCGTCTCCCCCTGGCTCGCCGGACCGGCCGGCCTGTTCGCGTCCGTGTTTCGCCCCTCCCGGAGCGGCTCCTGGTTTGACGGGGCACGCGACCGCGCCATACTACCCCCTAGGGTATATCTTCGACGAGCCAGGGAGTCCGATGGCCACCTACGATCTTGTCTGCCTCGAGTGCGGCCACGTCTTTGAGCTCTTCGTGCAGGGCTTCCTCAAAAATGAAGACCGCCAGTGCCCGAGCTGCGGCTCGTTCAAGACCCGGCAGAAGTTCTCGCCGTTTCTCACCAACGCCACGAGCTCGTCGGGCGACTCGCCAAGCGCGTCGTCGGGCAGCGGCTACAGCTGAGGCTGAGCCGCCGGGCGCGTCGCGCCCGACACTCACCATCCGGCACCGCTCGCCGAACTGGTACTATGGCGCCATGAAGGTACTCGTCACCGGAGGCGCCGGCTACATCGGCAGCGTGATCGCCGCCGGCCTGCTAGCGGCCGGTCACGACGTGACCGTCTACGACGACCTCTCGCGCGGCCACCGCGCCGCGGTCGCGGCCGCCGCGCAGCTCGTGGTCGCCGACATTCGCGACACCGAGCGCCTCACTGAAGCGCTCACGGCCGGCGGCTGCGAAGCCATCGTGCACATGGCTGCCCTGGCCGAGGTCGCCGAGTCGGTCGCCTTTCCGCAGCGTTACCACGACGTCAACGTCGGCGGCACGCGTTCCGTGCTCGAGGCCGCGCGCAGCGCCGGTGTGGCGCGTCTCGTGTTCTCCTCCACGGCGGCGGTCTACGGCGCGCCTGAGACGCTCCCCATCGACGAAGATTCCCCGCTGGCTCCGGCCAATCCCTACGGCGAGACCAAGCTTGCGGCCGAGCGGCTGCTGTTCGAGGCGGCCGCCGCCAGCGGCGGCCGCCTCGCCGCCGTCGCGCTGCGCTACTTCAACGCCGCCGGCGCCGACGGGCCTCGGGGCGAGGATCACGCCCCCGAGAGCCACCTCGTCCCGCTGGCCCTCAAGGCGGCCCGCGACGGCACCGCGCTGAAGGTCTTCGGCGACGACTACCCGACCGCCGACGGCACCTGCGTGCGCGACTACGTCCACGTGCGCGACCTGGCCGAGGCCCACATCGCCGCGCTCGAGGGACTGCCGCAGACGGCCGGGGCCTTCAACCTCGGCACCGGCAGCGGGAGCTCCGTGCTCGAGGTGCTGCGAGCGGTCGACGCGGCGACCGCGCGCAGCACCCCAGTCGAGCACGCCGGCCGCCGGGCGGGCGACCCCCCGGTGCTGGTGGCCTCGAACGACCGCGCCCGCCGCCTGTTGGGCTGGCACCCGCAAAGACCGCTCGATGACATCGTAGGCGATGCCTGGACGTGGCTGCGCGACCATCCGCGCGGCTACGACGACAGGACTGACGGCAGCCGCTGACCGCACTGGTGACGGCGGCTGACCGCGCGGGTGGCGGCCACCGACAGCGGCAGGAGCGCACGAGAGACCGCGCATCTGACGGCGGCATCGAGGCAGCCCCGGGGTTGAGAGGCGCTTAGAGGGCGAATTCGATGCACGGCCCCGGCCGTGAATCCCCTACCCGGTTTGGCGAGGCGTGTCTCGCTCGCGGGCTCGTCGCAGCGGCAGACCTCCGGTGACGGTCGGCGGCCGTAGGGCGACCGTTACCCTGGCTGCGACGCGAAGGCGGAACCGGGGGTTGAGGGGCGCTTAGAGCCGTCAGCCTTGCGCGGCGCGTTGGGGGGAGTCGGCGGAGGCGGAGGCGGAGACTGAGGGACGCTTCAGAGCCGTCAGCCTTGCGCGGCGCTCGAGGGGAGTCGGCGCAGTCGGGCCGCGGCTTGACGAGGGACGCTTCGGAGCCGTGAGCCCTTCGCGGCGCGCTCGAGGGGAGTCGGCGGAGGCGGGGCCGGGGGTTGAGGGACGCTTCGGAGCGTGAGCAACATCCGCAGCCTTGGCTGCGGATCCCTACTCTGGTTTCGCGGAGCGCGTCCCGAGCCCCCGGTCTCGCCCTCCGCCGACGACCCGCAGACGCCCATGAGACGCTCACACACGGAGCGCGAGCCGCGTCCCGAGCCCCCGGCCCCGCCGCAGCCGCGCCGTGCCGGGCGCTGCGCCTCAGACCGAAGCCGGTGAGGGCGCCGCGACCAGATCGTTGAGCGTGACCTCGCCGAGCACGTCCATCATGCGTTCCTGGGCGAGCACCCACACCTCGTGCATGCGACAGTCGGCGCTGCGGCGACAGTCCCCGGGCCGCAGAACGCAGCCGTTGAGGGCGATCGGGCCGTCGATCGCTTCGACCACCTCGCGCACCGTGATCGCGGCGGCCGGGCGAGCCAGCGAGAATCCGCCGTGGGCGCCGCGTTGCGACACGACGAGATCGGCGTGTACGAGGTTCTGGAAGATCTTGGCGAGGAAGCTCTCGGGGATATCCTGCTCGACGCCGACCTCGTGAAGCGAGGAGATCTCGCCGACGGGACGCTTTGTCAGGTAGGTCATGGCGCGGATGGCGTACTCGCCGCCGCGTGTCAGTTGCAAGCCCACTCGCACTCCCACGCAGGTACCAGTCGGACAGTTTTTGTCCGTGTTCAGTACTCTAGACGGGCCGTCGCGGCGCCGTCAAGCGAGCCTCCGTATTTGTTAAGCACGGGTTAAGGACTGTTACAGGCGGTCCGACCGGGTCCGACCGGCGAAAAGAGAGTCGCATACTACACCTACGGGAACGAACAACGTGCCCCGGGCTGTGCCACGAAAGGAGCTCTCGCGTTGCGTAAGCAGTACGCTGTCGCCGGTGTCGTCGTGGCGGTCCTGGTCGCCTCATTGATCGTCGTCGCCGGCTCGAGGTCGTCCAAGGGCTCGGACCCCGCCCAGAAGGCAAGCGCCAAGTCTGCGACCACCGGCTACGCGTCGGCAACCTCCGGCGTCCGCGCTCCCACCGACTACAGTGCGATGGTCAAGCTCCTCGCGGCACGTTACGCCCGAAACCCCTCCGACTCCAAGATCGCCCTGGCCCTCGCCAACGCCTACCTCATGACCGATCGACCCAAGAAAGCGGGACGCCTGTACACGAAAGTCCTCAAGAGCGAACCCGACAACGAGACCGCCAAGGTGCAGCTCGCGATGGCGCTCCATGCCGACGGCAACGACGACCAGGCCTTCGAGTTGCTGAACGCCGTCCTGCGGACCGACCCGCGCAGCCAGCTCGCCCACTACGACCTGGCTGGCCTCTACTTCTCCGAGCAGAAGTCCACCTTAGCAAGGGATGAGTGGAAGAGAGCGGCGGCCCTCGACCCCGCCTCGGGCGTCGGCAAGATGGCCCAGGATTTCGTCAACCTGATGGATGAGACCACCGGCCGGCCGCACCCGAACGGCACCGGCGGGTAACTTAAAACGCGGCGCTCTACCCCACCAGCTCGAGACGCGGGTTGGGCCGCTCGCAGCGCCCCCGCTTGGCGCACGGCCGGCCGTCGACACGCACGACGTCGGCCGTAAAGTCGACCTTGCCGCGCAGCAGGCTCGAGCCAACGCCGTAGGCGTCGGCCGGCACGCCGGTGCACTCGAACTCGCGGATGCGATCGGCGTCGAAGCCGCCGCTCACCACGATGCGCACGTGCGCGAAGCCTTCGGCGTCCAGGGCGCGCCGCACGTTGCGCACGAGCTCGGGGGTGACGCCGGTCGGGCGGAACTGCCCCATGTCCTCCCATAACGAGCGGTCGACCATGGTCTCTGAGGTGTCGAGGCGCACGCCCCACAGGCGCGCGCCGAGAGCGCGGGCGCAGGCGAGCGAGGTCGCCACGCAGTCGTTATCGAAGTCAACCAGGGCGACCACGTTGACGTCGGGATGCAGGACGTCGGCGAACGCCTCCGAGGCGACGACCGTGTCGCCGCCGTAGGCCGCGATCAGGCCGTGCGGCACGGTGCCGCCGCCCTTGCCGCCCCACCACGACGCCTGCTCGTCGGTCGACACGCCGATGGCGCCGGCGATGTGCGCCGCCCAGCCATCGCCGGCCTGGACCCGATAGTGGTCGAAGCGCGCCGGAAAGAAGAGGATCGGTTTGTCGCCGGCCGCCTCGACGACCCGGCGCACGTTCGTCGAGATCAGCGTGCGCCGCGTCAGGACCCCGAGGTACACCGTCTCCAGGTGGGCGAACAGCGAGTAGTCGCCCTCGATCGTCATGACGGTCTCCCACGGCGCGATGTCGTCGCCGTCGTAGAGCGCCCTGACCTCGAGCTCGTCCCAGCCGTTGACCCAGGTGCGCCTGCCGTCGCGCTCGACGTGGCGGCCCGAGCACTCACGCAGGGCGGCGATCGCTTCGTCCATGCCGCCCAGCACGGCCGCCTCGTATTTCTGGAAGACCTGCATCAGCACCCGCGGATGCTCGCCTCTGGTCTCGAGGACGCGCTTGGACAGGTTGAAGTAGGCGTCGGAGTAGTAGCCCTCCCGCATGCGCTCCACGGGCAGCGCGAAGACGGCGGGGTCGAGGCGGCGGCGCTCACTCATGCGCGGAAGTGTACCACCGCGGTCGTGGGCGAGGTGTCGTGGTGTGGAGCCGGCCTACCCCGTGGCGGTCAGGAGCCGCGCGCCGCGCGCATCGCGGCGATGAAGCGCCCGGCCATGCCGGGCGAGGCCGCGAAGCTCGCGAACAGGGTGGTCGCCAGGCAGCGCCCGACGACGAATCCCTCGGTGCGACTGGTGCCGTCGGGCATGGCGATCTGGTAGGCGGACACGTCCTGCTCGAGCACCAGGAACTCGAGGTCGAACAGCTCGTGCATGACGACCTGCCCGGAGTCGTAGGGATTGGCCCGGGTGGCTTCGGCGGGCACGTAGCGCGGCCGGTCGTACCACTCGAGCAGCTCCGCCTCGGCCGGCACGAGGCCGAGCAGGTCGTGACTGCGGCCACGGCTGTCCGCCAGGCGCTGGAGCATGAGCAGTGCGCCGCCACCGAGAGCGAGGATGGGCAGGCCCGCGGCGGCGGCGGCGCGCAGCTCCTGGAGCAGCAAGGCGTTGTCGCAGAAGGTGTCGATGGCCTGCTCGTCGAGCGTGCCGCAGAAAAGCAGGCCATCGCAGGGTTCGGGCAGCTCGCGGTCGCGGGCAATGTTCAGCGGCACAAGGTTGACACCCATCGCCTGCAGGACATCGACGTTCTCGAGCATGACCGGCTGCAGCGGCGACCCCCAGGCGACCGCCACCACGAGATCGGTCGCCGAAGTCTCGGCCAGCAACAGACGGCGCGGCGCGGCCGGCAGAAAGCCGCGCCGGGCCGATACCGCGGCGATCTCGTCGAGCTGAAGGTAGGTGCTGGCTTCGCGGCTGAGCTGCGCCAGGTCGGCTTCGGGGGCCCGCTTGCCCAGCGTGCGCATGGATCGGCTCGTGCCGGCGTATTGGCGCAGGAACTGCTCGGTGAGCTGCGGCGGGATGTGCCCCAGCAGGGGCAGACCGACATCGCGCCGCAGGGCTTCCTGGAGCTCCGCGCCGGCGCCCGAGTCGTCGCCGCCGACCAGCACCACGCCGCCGATCTCGAGCTTGCTCGCCAGGGCCCGCGTGCCGTAGACGGCGGCCGCGGCGCTGGCCCCTCTGCCGCGAGCATCGAGCACCAGCACGACCGGCGCGTCGACGCGGCGCGCCAGATCGACGGCCCGCGAACCGTTGACGCCCTCCCAGCTATCGAGCAGCGGCCGCACCGCGATGACCAGCGCGAGATCCATGTGCTCGCTCCACTGATCGAACAGCTCGTCAGCCACCGGAGCGGAGTACAGGGCCGGATCGAGCGCCCGCGGCGCCCGCGCGGCGACGTCGTAGGTGAGACGCCAGAGGGGCAGGTCGAAGCCCAGCAGGATGGCGCGCGTGGTGCGCTGCTCGCCGAAGCCGGCCAGCAGCGCAGCGGCCACGAGATCGAGCGCGGGGCCCGGTTCGACTCCGGCCAGGATGAGGCGCGGGATGGACACTGCTTCGTTTCCTCGATTCTCCCCCGCCACGCCGGACGCCGCCCGGCCTAACGCGCACACACGTTGGGATTCTAGTGCTTCCGCGCCGTGAGGCGCTTTCCTTCCGCCCGCGGCGCGCGGCCGATCTCTAATCCATCGGCCCCGGATGTCGACATTAGACTACGCGACTCGAAAACGAAGAACCGGCGGGAGGCACACCACGGGCAGACAGCTCAGAGAAGTCATGACGGCGCGCATCATCTTCGGTGTGGCGCTGTTCATCGCCGGGATCGCCTTTCACCTGCTCAGCGAGAGCTTCATGTCGCTGCCACTGCTGGTGGTCGTGGTGGTGTTCGTCTGCGCCAACGTGCCGTTTCTGTACCTCAGCCACCGGGGTCGCGAGAGCCAGGTGAGCGTCGCCATGGTGATCGTCGACACGGCGCTGATCACGGTTGCCGTCGTCTTCACCGGCGGCGTGCTGAGCTCGATGGCGATCTTCTACATCTGGCCGATCGTCTCGGCCAGCCTGCTGCTGCCGCCCTGGGCCTCGTACATCACCGCCGCCGCGTCGAGCAGCCTCTACATCGTCGTCTGGGTGCTGCAGACCGGGGCGGTGGCGCCGTTCATGAACGACTCGACGATCAAGCCCCCGGTCATGCCCGCCAACTGGTCCGCCCAGACGGTCGGCATCCGGGTGACCGCGTTCCTGCTGATCGCGCTGCTCACCGGCTTCATCGCCCAGGCTTTGACCAAGAGCAACGCGCAGCTTCGTGTCGCGAAACTGCGCGCCGAAGGCCAGCTCGACCGCATGAAGGCCGTCAACGAACAGCTGCGGGCGATCGAAGAGTCGAGTCACGTGTTCATGGCCCACACCGACGTCGAAGGTCTGATGCCCGACTCGCTCGCCAAGCTCTGCGGTCTCATGCGGATCGCCAGCGGCTTCGTGCTGGTCCGCAACGACAGCACGATCGAAGACCGGCTCGTCGCCTGCCAGGGGCCCGTCACCGTCGAGCTCATCGAGCGGCTGAAGGAGGTCGGGCTCATCCGGATCCACCCCGTCGGCCCGCCCCACGTGGCGACGGTCGACGACGGCACGCAGTCCGCCCACGTCCTGAAGCTCATCGAAAAGGACGGCTTTCGCGACATCGTCCTGGTGCCGCTGACGGCCAAGGACCGACACCTCGGTCTGCTGTGTTTCCTGAGTCGCCCGGGCGAGCCCGTACGCGACACCAAGCTCACGGCGCTCGCCTCGCTGTCGAGCCAGCTCGCCGTCGCGCTGCGCAACATCCAGTACAACGAGGAGCTCGCCCAGAAGAACGAGGAGCTCACCCACCTGGATCAGCTCAAGAGCGACTTCATGGCCACGATGAGCCACGAGCTGCGCACACCGCTGACCTCGGTGATCGGCTACAGCGACATGCTCCTCTCGGGGGTGACCGGCGAGTTGAACGAGCGCCAGACCAACTTCGTGAGCAGCATCCTGAAGAACGGTGAGGCACTGCTGAACCTGATCAACGACGTGCTCGACCTGACCAAGATCGAAGCCGGTCGACTGGAGCTCAACCTCGAGGCCGTCGACCTGCGCTCGGCGCTGCTTGGCGTGCTGCCCGTCGTCAAACCGCGGGCGGCCGACAAGCGCATCAAGATCTCGACCTACCTGCCCACCGACGTGGCGCCCGTCATCGCCGATCCCGCCAAGTTCAACCAGGTGTTGCTCAACCTCCTGACCAACGCAATCAAGTACACTCACGAGAACGGCAACGTGAGCGTCGAAGCGCGTAGCCAGGACGGCTTCATCGAGATCTGGGTGACAGACACCGGCATCGGCATCGGCCAGGAAGATATCGACCGCATCTTCCAGCGTTTCACGCAGGTCGACTCGTCGGCCAGCCGCACGCAGGGCGGCACAGGTCTCGGCTTGGCCATCACGAAGGAGTTGGTCGAGCTGCACGGAGGCCAGATCCGGGTACAAAGCAAGGTCGGCAAGGGTTCCAGCTTCATCTTTACCATGCCGATATCACACGAGCCGGCCGACCACTTGGCTGCCGGCAAGATCAGTTAGGACGGGAGATCCATGGCGAAGTCGATCGTCGTCGCTGATGACGACCCCGATATCCTGAGCATCGTCGCGATGTCTCTCGAGACTCAGGGCTACGATGTCTACAAGGCGGCCAACGGGCGCGAGGCCGTCGACCTCGTCCGCGACCACCACCCCGATCTCATCATCCTCGACATGATGATGCCGGTGATGAGCGGCTACGAAGCGATCGCCGAGCTCAAAGCCGACGACTCGACGAGGGGCATACCCATCATCGGCCTCTCAGCCAAGGCGATGGCCACCGACATGGAACGGGCCACCGACGTAGGCATCGACGGCTATATCACCAAGCCCTTCCGCATCGCCCAGGTGCTCTCCGTCATCGAGGGCTACCTCTGAGTCACCCCCTGGCGTCGCGGGGCGGTCAGACCGGCGCCCTCGGCGCGCACGTTTCGACTCATCCCCGCCCGTGAACTGCCGATAACGTTCGGTAGCCGACGGCGGCGTTCCAACGAGCGTCCGACAAGGCCGCTGAACCCGCGAAGGAGACTCCCACGAGCGACCCGAACGAGAGCCGTTCCCACGTGAGCATCGAGGTCAAGACCACCGGCATGATCGTCGTGATCTTCCTCGTGCTGGTCGCGATCTTCTCGCGCCTGCTCGACCGCGCTCAGATCCTTCAGCTGGGCGTGGCCCTGACGGGGGCTTTCGCGCTCGTCGTGGCGGTGCTCGACATCTGGGTCTACCGGCCGGTCAACTCTCTGATCCGCCGCTCGCGGCGGCGGCTGGGCAGCCGTTACGAACACGACGACCCGCGCCACCGCGATGAGATAGTCGAGCTCGACTTCCTGATCAACACCATCATCCGCACCTTCACCGAGGTGCGGACCCACGAGGTGCGCACGGAGCGTGCCGAAAGCGACCTCATCCGCCTGCAGGCGTTCAACCGCCAGCTCGTCGAGGTCGGCGACATCGGCCAGGAGATCAACGCCGCCCTGCCCTACCGCGAGACGGTCGAGCGGATCCTGGCGCGCGCCAAGACCTTCCTGCGGGCCGACTTCGTGGCGCTCATCTCGCTGGAGCCCAACACGCGAGCCTTCGACGTCGAGGGGGCGCTCGGCGTGCAGGCTCCCTCGATCGACGCCGACTGCTGCCTGTACACGACCGACTGCCCGGTGCGCTCGGCGATCGACGACCACAAGGTCGTGCGTTCGGCCAACCACACCTGCACCCTGTTTCCCCAGACCATGAAGAGCCAGCTCATCGTGCCCTTCGAGGTCGACCCGCTGGGCGAGATGGCGCTGCTGGCCACTTCGACCACGAGCGAGCACTTCGACGAGATCGCCACCAACGTGCTCTCGACGCTGCAGGGCCACGTGCACGGCGCCCTGTCGAACGCCCGCAAGTACGACAGCATCCGCCGTCAGGTGGTCACCGACCACCTGACCCGCCTCTACAACCGCCGCTTCTTCATGAACCGCGCCGACGAGGAGCTCTCGCGCAGCCTGCGCAACCAGCAGCCGCTCTCACTCGTGATCCTGGACATCGACCACTTCAAGCACTTCAACGACGCGTACGGGCACGCCACCGGCGACCGGGTCCTGCAGGTCGTGGCGTCGGTCATGCAGCAGCACGTGCGCAAGTCGGACATCTGTTCGCGCCACGGTGGCGAGGAGTTCGGCATGCTGCTGCCCAACACCCCCGGCGACAACGCCAGCTTCATGGCCAACCGCCTGCGGCGCACGCTGGCCGAGACCCGCTACACCGGCCTCGGGCTGCCGAGTGACGTGAACATCACGATCAGCATGGGCGTGGCCACCTGCCCGCGCGACGCGACCACCGTCGCCGAGCTCTTCGAGCTCGCCGACAAGGCCCTCTACCAGGCCAAGGCGGGCGGCCGCGACCGCGTGATCCAGTACGGCCTCGAGGTGCAGCCGGCCTTCTACGACTGACGGAGCTTCTCTCGGGCAGCGCCTGAGCCTCCGGCAAAAAGCCCGCGGCAGTCGTCAGTCGTCTGAGTCGAGTCCCATTCCGCGACGGATCAGCGCCGGCGTCGTAGCGCCCCACTCGAGCAGCTCGTCGTGGAAGGCCTTCAGTGACGGTGAGCGCCGCCGGGCGTAGTCGGAGGCGAGCGCCATAATCTCGCGCTTGCCGATCAGGTAGGCCATCGGATAGCCCGGGACGCCGACATACCAGCGCACTTCGAGTTCGGCCTTGGAGCGCTCGAGGTGAGCCTCGCGCGACAGGTACTCGACGGCCTCCTCGAAGCTCATGAGGCCGAGGTGCAGCTCCATGTCGATGACCACGCGGCAGGCCCTCCAGAGCTGGTCGTTCAACCGCATGAGACGTACGCCGGGGCCGGTGAGAAAGCCCTGCGCCTCCATCATCTCCTCGCAGTAGAAGGCCCAGCCTTCGATCAGCAGCGTACCGCCATCGGGGATGAAGGCCACCCGGCGCGCCAGGGTCGAAGCGCGGTTGGCGCGGCCGAACTGCGTGTGGTGGCCGGGGAAGGCTTCGTGCACGCCGACGGTCGGCATCGAGGCGAAAGGGTGTCCGGCAAGGGCGCGGGCGAGCTGCTCGTCGGGCAGATCGGCACTGGGAACCGTCACCCAGTAGAAACCGCGCTGCAGACGGTCGTAGGGGCCGGCGCCTTCGTAGGCCGCGAACGGCAGGGAGCCGCACAGGGCGGGCGGTGTGGCCTCGACCACGAGCTGCTCTCCGGGCGCCAGCGTGACGAGGTCGTGGGCCACGACGTAGTCGCGCGCCGCGGCAAGCGCCTCGCGGTAGCTCGTCAGCA
>PKYM01000133.1:11633-14006 GCA_003132645.1 Actinomycetota bacterium
CGGCCGCCCGCGACTTCGGGCGTCGCGTCAGGCAGGAACCGGCGGCGCAGCTCGTCGCCGAACCGCTCGACCGCCGCGGCGGCCAGACGGGCCGGCTCGTCGAGTACGCCCGGAAAGCCGAACCCGGCGGCCGCCCGCGGCGCCGCCTCGCCGACCAGCTCGCGCATACCTGGCAGGTCGTCGAATGCCGTCGCGACGAAGGGCAACGGCAGCGGCCCGCGCAGGTTGGCAAGACCCTCCTCGAGGACGCCGGGCAGCGCGCGCAGCCGGCCGGCCATGGCTTCGACCCGTTCGGCGGGCGTGCCGATCTCCTTGATCATCAGCAACAGGACGCCGTAGGCCGCGCCGAGGTAGAGGGCCGGCTGGGTGTGCTGGATGCGACGCGTCTCGAAGGCGCGCACGACGCGGCGCGCGATCTGGCCGCCGGTGACGGCGTCGATCGCCTCGTCGCCTGCGGCGCTCGCGGCGGCGGAGTCGAGGCGGGCGAGCACCTCCTTGACGTCGGTCAGGTGCGCCGCGAGGGCGGCCGTCGAAAAGCCCGGCAACTCGTCGGCGTGCTCGACCATGCCGAGCTGCGTGGCAACGACGGGATCGGCTGCCGTCACCAGATCGACGAGCCGCTGGACGAGATCGGTCACGCTGGGCATCGGTCGCCCCCTGATCGAAGCGGCCGCCGGCCCCGCGCCGGCCGGCCTCTGGCTAGTTGCGGGCTACTTGCGATACGAGTCGAGATAGGCCTGCAGGGGCTCGACCCGGCCGCCCATGATCTTCTCGACGACGTCGTCGAGGATACCCTTGGCGACGTCGACGTCGGACACGATGGCGCGGTAGATGTAGCCGGATGGCTCCTTGTCCTGCTCGAGCAGGCCCTTCACGTGCAGGTTGCGCAAGACGCTCATCACCGTCGTGTAGGCGATCCGCCGGCGCAGACGCAACTCCTCATAGACGTCGCGCACCTTCACGTCGCCTTTGTCCCATACGATGCGCATGACTTCGGCTTCGAGCCACCCGAGGCCGGTCAGGTCGCGGCTGCGGCTCTTCTTGCGCCATCTCACGTACTCGTCACTCATGGATCCTCCGACGGTCATTCAAGGACGCTTTGCCTAAGGCCGACCAGCGACGGACATGCCGCGGAAGGTATCGGACGTCGGGAGACGGCCGGAACTCCCGCCCCACGCAGGCGAGGCGACCTGAACTCGTACTTTACCTACACGGCCGGGGCACTCGCAACCGAGCCCGCCGGGGCGGGGCGCCCGTGACCGAGCCTGCCGGAGCGAGACGCTCGCCGCCGATCGCCGGGACGGGCTGTCGGCTCTAGGGCAGCTGCGTGACGAGCTCGTCCCACAGGGCCTTTGGCGTGACCACCATGCGCAGGTCGACCTCGCCGGCCATCCGGGCGTGCAACACGATGAAGTCGCGCCGGCTGCGAGTCAGCGTGCCCATGCCGCTCGCGACCTGCCAGTAGGGCGAGTAGCTCACTTTGACCACGTAGGAGCCCGGCGCCGAGACGCGCAGCGCGATCGACTCGTGGTCCAGGGCGAGCACGTCGGCGGCGCCGGCGCCGCGCCCTGGCTGGACGATCGGCCGCGCGCCGCGCAGCCGGAAGATCGTCCAGTCGGGGTCGCGATAGACGACCGCGAAGCGCGGGTCGCCGACGAGCAGCGCCGTCTCCTGAGCGCCGGACAGATCGAGCGGCGCGTTGGGCAGAAAGACGTACTTCACCCCCATCTGGTGCAGCCAGGCGACGTACTGACCGGCGCTGAAACTGCTCTGGTTGAGCAGGTCGTTGTGCAGCGCGTCGGACTGCCTGTACCAGCCTCTGGTGATGGCGAAATCATCGACCGGGAAGTAGTAGGCCTCCCAGTGGTTGGAGAGCGCCACGACGTGAAAGCGATAGTCGGCGTTGTGGTGAGTGGCAGCGAAGGCCAGAGCGGGAGCGAAGAAGTCGGGCTTGGCCGAGGCCCCCTCGGCGTGGCTCACGAAATGCGTGGCCGGCACGATGAGCTGGCCCAGAGCGGCGCCGGCGACCACGACGACGATCAGCGCCCGCGGCAGGGCGACCCGGCGCAGCGTGAGCAGCAGGGGCACGCCGAAGACGAAGAAGAAGCGCCCGAAGGTGCCGCCCATGGGATTGGGAGGCAGCACGGCGGCCGCCACCGAGACGCCGGCGAAGGTCAGAAACAGCGTCTCCTTGGCGCTTCGCTCGGGATCGCAGCTCAGGCGCGCCGCCAGCGCGCCGACGATGCCGAAGGTCACGTAGATCAGGACCTCGATGGGCCGGTAGGAGTAGGTCGCCGTCTCCCAGAAGAACAGCGCCAGCACGACCCGGGCGGCGAGGAAGGGCAGCAGGTAGACGACGAGCCGGCGCAGGCT
>PKYM01000133.1:14044-14364 GCA_003132645.1 Actinomycetota bacterium
AGGACGCCGGCGAGCGTCGCGGCCGGCACGAAACTGGTCACGTCGTAGACGCGGCGCATGTAGGCGTAGAACAGCACCGGCAGCACAGCGGCCGAGGCCACGACCAGAAAGCCATAGTTGACGAACTGGGCCAGCCAGTAGAAGACGAAGCCGTAGCTGACCATCTGGTAGACGCCGCCGTACCACTCGTTGTCCCAGAGCAGCGAACCGCCCTGACGCAGCTCGGCGATCTTGTAGAGGTGGGCGGGAGTGTCCCAGCCGGCGACGCCGGCCAGCCGCATGACCAGCGTCGTGGCGACGATCACGCCGACTGAACCCAG
>PKYM01000133.1:14394-17349 GCA_003132645.1 Actinomycetota bacterium
TGTCCCCACCGTGGTCGTCGCAGCGATCCTCTCTTGTCGAGCGTCGCCGGTGGCCTCAAGGCCTCAGGCATCGTCGGCCGGGGGCGCGGCGCGCTCCTGCTTGCGACGCGCGCGATGCGCCTTGTCTGCCAGGCGCCGCTCGCGTTCGACCCGCGTCACGCGTCGGGCGCGCCGCGCCGGACGCGCGTCGTCGGCGTTGGCCCGCGCCACCTTGTCGCGCAGGCGCGCCAGGCAGATCGCCTTGTTGCGGTACTGACTGCGCTCGTTACGACAGACGACCACGATGCCGCTCGGCCGGTGGTGCAGCCGCACGGCGCTGTCGGTGGTGTTCTGGTGCTGACCGCCCGGCCCACCGGCACGAAAGGTGGTGACATCGCACTCAGCGAGCAGGTCGTCGTCGTCTTCGGGCAGCTCGATCACGGTCGGGCGCCAGTATACCCCGCGACCGCCCGGAGCCACCGCGGGCCACGCGTGTCGACCTGCCTCCCCGCAGGCGTCCGAGCCAACCTCAACGGCTGCGTTTCGGGGGGTTTGCTATCCTTGGCGTCCACCCGCGACCAGGGGATTACGTGGCGCACCACACCGCCAAGGCAAGTTACGAGCAGCTCAGCCGCCGCTTGAACAAGTTCCCGGTCGGGGCGCCGCCGAGCGAGCTCTTCTACGACATCCTGGCGATGCTCTTCACGGAACGCGAGGCCCGACTCGTCTCGCGGCTGCCCGTGGCGCCCTTCAAAGCCGCCGACGCTGCCCGTGCCTGGGCCACCGACACGCCCCAGGCGGAGCGCGAGCTCGACCGCCTCGTCGAGCGCTCGCTGCTCATCGACACCTGCTTCGAGGGCGAGCGCCGCTACTTCCTGCCGCCGCCCATGGCCGGCTTCTTCGAGTTCTCCATGATGCGCACCGACGGGCGTCTCGACAAACAGACCCTGGCGGAGCTGTTCCACCGTTACATGAACGTCGAAGACGACTTCGTCCGCGAGCTTTACGAGCCGGGCGAGACGCAGCTCGGCCGGGCGCTCGTCCACGAACCGGCGCTCGACCTCGACGACGACCTGCACGTGCTCGACTACGAGCGCGCCAGCGCCATCATCGGCGACGCCAGCCACTTGGGCGTCGGCCTGTGCTACTGCCGCCACAAGATGGAACACGTCGGCAAGGCCTGCGAGGCGCCCCTCGAACTGTGCCTGTCGCTCAACGCGGCCGCCGAGACGCTGATCCGCCAGGGCGTCGTGCGGCCGATCGATCGGGTCGAGGGTCTCGACCTTCTGGCCGAGGCCTACGAGCACGACCTCGTCCAGTTCGCAGAGAACGTGCGCCAGGGAGTCAATTTCATCTGCAACTGCTGCCGCTGCTGTTGCGAGACCATGATCGCGGCCCGACGGTTCGCCGTGCTGCGACCGGTGCACACGACGCGCTTCATGCCAGTGCTCGACGAGCAGGCCTGCAGCGGCTGCGGACGCTGCACCGAGGTGTGCCCGGTCGAGGCCATGCGTCAGGAGCTGCCGGGCGTCGCGCCGGTGGTCGATCGCTCCGTCTGCATCGGTTGCGGCGTCTGCAGCCGGAGCTGCGGGCGGCGCGCGATCCTGCTCACCGTGCGCCCCGAGCGCATCATCACCCCGCTGGACTCGGCCCATCGGACCGTCGTGATGGCGATCGAGCGCGGCAAGCTCCAGAACCTGATCTTCTCTGAGCAGGGGCTCGCCAGCCACCGGGCGCTGGCCGCCGTCCTGGGCGTCATCCTGCGCCTGCCTCCGGTCAAACAGATCATGGCCAGCGAGCAGATCAAGTCGCGCTACCTCGAAGGGCTGATCGCCCGCCGCCGTTACTGGTGAGCCCAGTGCAGGACGAGCGAGGACGACCCCACGAACCGACGTCGTCGAAGACGATGCTGCGCCGCGGCGCGGTGCCGTTCCTGTGCGGCCTGCTGGCCCTCGGATTGCTGGCCTTCATCGTGCAGAACAGCCAGCAGGCGAGCGTGCACTGGCTGGCCTGGACCTACACGGCGCCGCTCTGGGTCGACCTCATCGCACCGGCGATCCTGGCNNGTCCGTCGGCTGCGGCGGGGCCGGGGGCTCGGGACGCGCTCCGCGAAACCAGAGTGGGGATCCGCAGCCAAGGCTGCGGATAGTGCTCACGCTGCGAAGCGTCCCTCAACCCCCGGCCCCGCCACCGCCGACTCGTCCATCCGCTGCGCGGCACGACAACGCGGCCGCCCAGCGCTCACGCTGCGAAGCGTCCCTCAGCCCCCGGCCCCGCCTCCGCCGACTCCCAACCGCCGGGCGGCACGACAACGCGGCTGCCCCTGTCGCTCACGGCTCAGAACGTCGCCCCCCCGGCCCCACCTTCGCCGACTCCCTCCACGGCACCGCGCAGGACTCACGCTCCGAGGCACCCCCAACCCCCGGCCGGGCATGGCGACACAGACACCCCGAGGCGGCCGTGGATGCACGCTGCTCGCCCGCGCTGACGCGCGGTTTTCGCTCCCCGATCATTCCAGTGACGCCGACGTCGCGACGCCACTCTACGGCAAGAGCGTTGGTGCACTGAGCGTGGCATGGCTACCGGCGACGCGTTGGGCGACGTCGTCTTTGCGACCGCCGAGCGCGGCTGGATCCTTGCGGCGCGCTCTACGGTTCAAGCGACAGCGGGCGGACGTGGGAGAAGGAGATCGCGGACTTCGGGTGGGCCGCGAGTGGAGTCGGTGCCATGGATTCTGCCTTGGCGAGAATCGGCGCTGTCGCGTTCGTGCTTGGCACAAATGCCGGTCGCATCGTGCTGTGCGAGACGCACGTGAGTGGAGGTCGGTAACTTCTCGCGGCTCGCTGAGGGGCGCCTCGTGGGCGCGGCCGCTCTCGGAGAGTCGGCGGAGGCGGGGCCAGGGGTTGAGGGACGCTTCGCAGCGTGAGAACCATCCGCAGCCTCAGGCTGCGGATCCCTACTCTGGTTTCGCGGAGC
>PKYM01000120.1:0-7488 GCA_003132645.1 Actinomycetota bacterium
CGGGTGACGACGAGCCTGAGCCGACAAGCCACGACGGCCGCGGCGAACCGACCGGCGCGGCGCTCTTTTAGGCCGACGTGATCGTCAAGATCGTCTTCGTGGTGATCGCCGTCGCGCTGGCCGCGCGGCTGTGGCTTTCGTATGCGCGCATGCGGCGCAGGTAGCCACTAGCGCTCTGCTTGCCCGCTCGCGCCCGCCGCAGGTAGCCACGGGCGCCCCATTCGCCGAGAAGCTAACGCTCCTGCTCGCCGCCGGGTCGCGGCTGCGGGCGCGGCTGCGTAAGGGCGGCCGGGTCAAGCCGCTCCGCCAGCTCGTCGGCACTGAGAATGCCGCGCTCGAGCACGACCTCCGGCACCGACTTGCCGCTCCGGTAGGCCTCTTTTGCCACCTCGGCAGCGGCCTCGTAGCCGATCGACGGGTTCAGGGCGGTCGCCAGACCGAGACTCTGTTCGCCCCAGCGGCGGCACTGCTGCTCGTCGGCTTCGATGCCGCATACGCAGCGCTCGGCGAAGACCACCACGGCGGCGGTCAGGACCTGCAGCGAGAACAGCAGCTCGAAGGCCACCAGCGGCGTCATGACGTTGATCTCGAACTGCCCGGCCTGGCCGGCCAGCGCCACGGCGGCGTCCGCGCCGATCACATGAAAGCAGACCATGTCGAGCATCTCCGCCATCACCGGGTTGACCTTGCCGGGCATGATCGAGGAGCCCGGCTGCACCGCGGGCAGGGTGATCTCGGCGATGCCGGTGCGCGGCCCGCTCGACAGCAGGCGCAGGTCGTTGGCCACCTGGACCAGGCTCAACGCGGCGCCGCGCAAGGCGCCTGAGAAGGCGACGAAGTCGTCGAGGCTCTGGGTCGCCTGGACCAGGTCGTCGGCGGCCAGGAACGGCCGGCCGGCGAGCTCCGACAGGCGGGCGACCATCAGGCCGGCGTACCGTGGGTCGGTGTTCAGCCCGGTGCCGGCGGCGGTGCCGCCGACGTGCAGCGCCCGGGTCTGCACGAGCGCCTCGGCCACACGCTCACGCGCCTTGCGCACCGTCACCGCGTAGGCGGCGAACTCCTGGCCCAGACGGATAGGCACGGCGTCCTGCAGGTGCGTGCGAGCGCTCTTCAGGATGTGGCCGAACTCGGCGCCCTTGGCTTCGAGGGCCTGCTGCAGGGTGCCCAACGCCGCGCAGAGCGCGTCGGCCGGCTGCTGCAGGGCGATGCGGATCGCCGTCGGGATGTCGTCGTTGGACGACTGGCCGCGGTTAACGTCGTCGTTGGGATGGACCGGCGCATAGACGCCGCGCGGCCCGCCGCCGAGCAGCTCGTTGGCGCGGTTGGCGAGCACCTCGTTGGCATTCATGTTGTGCGAGGTGCCGGCGCCGGCCTGGAACGGGTCGACCCGGAACTGGCCGCGGTGAGCGCCGCCCAGGACCTCGTCGGCGGCGCGCACGATCGCCTCGGCCTTGTCGGGGGCCAGCAGCCCCAGCTCGCGGTTGACCTGCGCGGCGGCCTTCTTGACGAGCACGATGGCCTCGACGAACTCCGCTCGCGGCGGCAGTCCCGAGATGGGGAAGTTCTCGATGGCGCGCTGGGTCTGGATACCGTACAGGGCCTCCGACGGTACATCCTTGTCGCCCAGCGAATCGTGCTCGTGGCGCATGTCTTGCTGTCCTTCCTTTTGGCACGACGGTTGTGGGCGCTACCGCCGTCGCGCCCACAACTCGACCCCTGTCGTTATCCCGCCTTGCTGACCGGCGCCCAGATCTCGCGGGCCGCCGCGAGCACCTGCGCCGCATGCCCCTTGGCGTGGAACCCCCGCCAGACCTTGCGCAGCGTGCCGTCGGCATCGATCAGGAACGTGCTCCGCTTGGCCACGCCCACCATGGGGCGCGCCACGCCGAACGCCGCCGAGACCGTGTAGTCGGTGTCGCAGAGCAGCGGGAAGCGCAGCTCGTAGTCCCGTGCGAACTCGGCGTTGGCCGCGATGGGATCGACGCTTGCCCCGATCACCTGTACGTCGAGCGCGGCGAACGCGTCGAGGAGGCCGTTGAACTCAACGGCTTCGACCGTTCAGCCCGAGGTGTTGGCCTCGGGATAGAAGTAGAGCACCATGCGGCGCGCCGGCGCGCCGATATCGAACGTCTGCCCATCGTACGAGGTGCCGGTCACAGCCGGCGCCTTGTCGCCCTCCTTGAGCATGATCCCTCCCTGGTCGCGCCCGGCGCCTTTCGCCGCCACCCCGCGAGCATCGCGAGTGCTGCGAACGCCATCGTCGCTACCCTATTGCCAAGCGGCGGCGGCTCGAAACGGCGGGACCGCGGGACCGTGCGTAGGCGCCACCGGGCGTTGACGATGGCATAGACTGAGATCATGGGCATGCGTGTGAGGATCGACTACGACAAATGTAACGGCGCCGCCGCCTGCGAGGCGGTCTGCCCAGAGGTGTTCGTCATCCGCGAGTCGGACGGTCTCGCCGACGTCCTGGAGCCTGAGCCGCACCCCACCCTTTGGGACTGCGTGCGGCGCGCCGAGGATGCCTGCCCCGAAGACGCGATCGTGATCGAGGAGGACGAGGACTAGCACCTCGGCCTTTGCCCGAAGGTCGGCGCACCTCGCCCCTTGCCCGAAGGTCGGCGCTCCCTCGGCTTCCGCCTGATGCGATCAGCGCTTCTCGGCGTCTCCGGTGACGTTCGGCGACGCCACGACGAAGAAGGTCAACGGGCCCAGGCCGACGTTGCTGAGCTGGTGCTCGGCGCCGACCGGCACAGCCAGCGCATCGCGCTCGCCGAGCTTGTACACGGTGCCGTCGACTGCGATCTCGGCTGTGCCGTCGAGCACCAGGTAGAGCTCCTCCTGCTCGCGGTGGACGTGCTTTGTCATCGAGCCTTCGGCCACGGTGAAGACGTTGGCCCGCAGGTTCTCGGCCCCGAGCTCGTCGGTCAGGCGTTTGACGCTGAGCGTATCGGAGACCTGATCGGTCGGGGCCGCGTGCACAATCTTCACGGAGGTGCCTCCTGGTCGCTCTTCACGCCGGCTGGCGCTCATTTGCTGCGCGGCAGGATCTCGACCGGCAGCGGGCAGAGCTCCGAGAAACGCTGAGCGTCGTCGAGCGAGCCGACGATGGTGTCGTAGTGCATGGGCACGACGACTTTGGCGTGCAGCTTGCCGCAGGCTTCGGCCGCCTCTTCGGCGGTCATCACGTAGGTGCCGCTCACGGGGATCATGGCCACGTCGACGTCGATCTCGCTCATCTCGGCGATTACGTCGGTGTCGCCGGAATGGTAGTAGCTCGTGCCGTCGAGCTCGATGACGTAGCCGACCTTGGCGTCTTCTCGCGGGTGGAACACGACGCCGGGTTCGCGAAACTTGTTGGTGTTGTAGGCCGGCACGGCGCGAATCGTCACTCCGCCCACGGTCACGACATCCCCCGGCGCCACTGTGCGCGTGTCGCCCTTCAGCTCGCCCGTGACCTCGGCCGGACCGACGACCACGGTCGCAGGCCGCGAAACCTTGGCGATGTCGCCCTTGTCGAAGTGGTCGGAATGCTCGTGGGTGACCAGCACGATGTCGGCCGGCGGGGCGCCCTCGGCGATGTGCCACGGATCAATGTAGACGATCTGCGAGCCGCTGAGACGAAACGAGTCGTGCCCCAGCCAGGCAACGTGGTCGACCATGAGAGCCCCCTTCTCTTTCGCGGCGAGGAGATCCCCCGCCTCAGTAGGGAGTCTGCCCACGGACCGCGTCAACGAGTCGTCCGTGGGTGGCTGGCGCCTCGTTAGCGCGTCGCTCGTACCTCGTTAGCGCGTCGCTCGTGTCGGCAAAACGAAAAGACGGGCGGGGGCGGTCGCCGACAGGCGACCGTCCCCGCCCGTCCGGGCGTTTGGGTTAGAGAGCGCTTGGGACGCTCAGACCTCTTCGTCGGATGACGCTTCGACTTCGGCTTCGGCTTCCGCTTCGGGCTCTGGTTCGGCCGCGGCGGCGGGGGCGGGTGCGGCGGCGGACGCCGGCTTGACGTCGGTGGCCTGCGGGCCCTTGCGACCTTCGCTCAGCTCGAATTCGACTCGCTGGTTTTCTTCGAGCCCCGTGGTGCCGGGAGCGAGACCGGTCACGTGCACGAAGATGTCGCCGCCTTCGTCTTGCGTGATGAAACCGTAGCCCTTCTGCGTCGAAAACCACTTGACTGTACCTTGAGGCACCTTTTCCTCCTCAGTTCTGGAGCGTGCCCGTATGCCGACCTGTGCGAGGGCTACGGTGTGCGCTCGGCCGGATCGCGGCGCAGGTGAGCGTCCGGCCATTGCTTTCCTTCGATGCGCCACAAGGTAGTGTACGCACAGATTCCGTCGATTGAAACCCGGCCGGCCCGTTGCTATCGGCAGCGTCCGAGGGGTGACAGAAGGCTCACTGCCGGCTTCGCCGCAAGACGCCGGCGGCGCGTGGCCGGCGCGTTGGCAGCGCGTGGCCGGCGCGGCACGTGGCCGGCGGGCCGCCGAAGGGCTCTTCTAGCCCGCCGGAGGCGGCGCCGCGCGGGCCACGGCGAAGATCGCGATGCGCGCCGTGAGGTTGGGGCGACGCAGCCGGCGAGTGGGCCGGTCGAAGCGGTTGAGGTAGGCCTCACGCTCGATGCGCAGTCCCTCGCGGCGGCACAGGTCGCGGAAGTCGTTGACCGTGCAGAGGTGGATGTTGGGCGTCTCGTACCACTGGTAGGGCAGCTCCTCGGAGACCGGCATACGGCCCCGGGCGAGCAGCTGACCGCGCACCGACCAGTGAGCGAAGTTGGGAAAGCTGACGATGGCGAGCCGGCCGACGCGGGCCATCTCGCGCACCAGCATGCGGGGCCGGTGGAGCTGCTGCAGACTGAAGCTCAGGATGACGACCTCGATCGAGCCGTCGAGGTAGTCGGCCAGGCCTTCGTCCAGATCGCCGTGAAAGACCGACAGGCCACGGCCCACGCAGGCTTCGACCGCCGCCGGATCGACGTCGACGCCGCTGCCCTGCACGTGCCTCTCGCGCACGAGCTCGGCGAGCAGCTCGCCGTCGCCGCAGCCGAGGTCGAGCACCGTGGCCCCTTCGGGGACCATCTCCTCGATAAGCTTGTAGTCGAAGCGGTCCATCGGCCCTCTCTAGTCGCGCATCGTCGTGTCGCGCATCGTCGCCGTCAGACCGCTCCGCCCGCCACGGCCCCCGAGGCCGCGAGAGGCGTGAAGGTCGCCGCGCTGCTCGCGAGGAAGGCCGAGATGACGCCCTCCATCTTGAAGCGCTCCAGCAGGAACGAGTCGTGGCCGAAGTCGGACTGCACCTCGTAGTAGCTCACATGCTTGTGGGTCGCGCGCAAGGCGCTGACGATCTGCTTGAGCTGGTAGGGCGGGTGCAGGCCGTCGCTGGAAAACGACATGACGAGAAACCGCGCCTGGGCGGGGCGCAGCGCCTCGGCGAGGCTGGCCTTGCCGCGGGCGAGATCGAAGTAGTCCATGGCGCGGGTGATGTACAGGTAGCTGTTGGCGTCGAAGCGCTCGGTGAAGGCGAGCCCCTGGTGGCGCAGGTAGCTCTCGACTTCGAAGTCGGCCGAGAACGTGAACGAGTAGTCGTGCAGGTCTTGCAGGCGGCGCCCGAACTTCTCGCGCATGGCGGCGTCGGACAGGTAGGTGATGTGGCCGATCATGCGCGCCACCGACAAGCCGCGGCGCGGCGTCTTTTGGCCATAGTAGGCGCCGCCGTGCCACTCGGGGTCGGCCATGATCGCCTGGCGGCCGGCCTCGTTGAAGGCGATCGCCTTAGTCGGTTGCTGGGCGGCCGTGGCGATGGCGATCACGGCGTGCGCCCGCTCCGGGTGGGCGACGGCGAACTGCAACGCCTTCATGCCACCCATCGAGCCGCCGATCGTGGCGAGCAGCTTGGGGATGCCGAGCTTGTCGAGCAGCAAGGCCTGGACGTTGACCATGTCTGCGATGGTGATGATGGGAAAGTCGGTGCCGAAGCGTTCGCCTGTGGCCGGGTCGATGCTCGCCGGGCCGGTGGTGCCGTTGCAGCCGCCCAGCGCGTTGCTGCAGATCACGAAGTAGCGCTCTGTGTCGAGCGCCTTGCCCGGACCGATCAGCATGTCCCACCAGCCCAGCCGCTTGTCGTCGGGCTTGTGGCGGCCGGCGACGTGAGCGTCGCCCGAGAGCGCGTGCGAGACGAGGACGGCGTTGTCGCGACGCTCGTTCAGGGTGCCGTAGGTCTCGTAGGCGACGGTGATCGGACCGAGAGACTGGCCGCCCTCGAGCGCCAGCGCCCGCGGCGGCCGCGCGACCGTGACGTGGCGCGCCTTGACGAGACCGACGGAGCCGGCGTCGGGGTCGGCGACCACCGGCACGTCGCCGATCTGCGAGGTGCCGGCGGCCGCCGCGCGAGTGTCCGTCGCGTGAGTGTCCGCCGCGTGAGTGTCCGCCGCGCGGCTGCCTGCCGCGCCGGTCGTGACTGCGCTGGTGTGGCTACGAGTGTGATCCATCAGCGAGAGATTCTACGCGCACCGGGTGGGGGGGCGCCAAGCGGCGCCCCCCCACCCGGGTCCGGTGCGCGGCTCTAGGCTCGCGCGAGCGCCTGGTCTATGTCGGCGATGATGTCGTCGATCGTTTCGACGCCGACCGAGAGCCGCACGAAGTCGTCGGTCACACCGGTCGCCAGCAGATCGGCGGGGTCGAGCTGCGAGTGGGTCGTCGTGGCCGGGTGGATGACGAGCGACTTGGCGTCGCCGATGTTGGCGAGATGAGAGAACAGCTCGGTGCTCTCGACGAACCGCCGCCCGCTCTCGCGGCCGCCCTTGACCCCAAAGCCGACGATGGCGCCGTACAGATCGCGGTAGTGGTATTTTCGAGCGAGCTCGTGGGCCGGATGCGACGGCAGACCGGGAAAGACCACCCAGTCGACTTTCGAGTGCTGCTCGAGGAACTCGGCCACAGCCAGCGCGTTCGTGCTGTGACGCTCCATGCGCAGAGACAGCGTCTCCAGCCCCTGCAGGAAGAGGAACGAGTTGAAGGGCGAGAGCGCCGCGCCGATGTCGCGCAGCAGGCTGACGCGCAGCTTGACGATGTAGGTGATCGGTCCCAGGGCATCGTAGAACTTGAGCCCGTGGTAGCTCGCGTCGGGCTCGACCAGGCCGGGGAACTTGTCGTTCTGCGACCAGTCGAATCTGCCCGAGTCGACGACCACGCCGCCGATCGAGGTGCCGTGCCCGCCGATGAACTTGGTCGCCGAGTGCACGACGATGTCTGCGCCGTGGTCGATCGGCCTGATCAGATACGGCGTCGGCATCGTGTTGTCGACGATCAGCGGGATGCCAGCCTCGTGCGCGATCGCGGCAACCGCGTCCAGGTCGAGCGTGTCGAGCTTGGGATTACCCACCGTCTCCGCGTAGATCAGCTTCGTGTTGGGCTTGAGGGCGCGGCGGAAGTTCTCGGGGTCGCTCGGGTCGACCAGGTCGATGTCGAGGCCGAAGCGCGGCAGCGTGTGCACGAACAGGTT
>PKYM01000120.1:7600-7732 GCA_003132645.1 Actinomycetota bacterium
GAACCCGGGGGTGGTCTGTTTCAGGTCGGTCATGGTCTCTCCAGGGGACTCGTTAGTGCCTGTCAGATGGCGTAGGTAGCGGTCGACCGCGCGCGCTCCGCGGCCGCGTCGATGGTCGCGCCGGCCAGGACT
>PKYM01000314.1 GCA_003132645.1 Actinomycetota bacterium
CCGCGATCTCGGCGGCGTGATGGGCCGTCAGCAGGCGGAAGTAGGTCATGATCACCTCGTCGGGGATGCTCATGACCTTGCCGTAGACGTCGCGCGGGTCTTCGGTCACGCCGATGTAGTTGCCCAGCGACTTGCTCATGCGCTCGACCCCGTCAGTGCCCGGCAGGATGTCGACCGTCATGATGGCCTGGGGCTGCTGGCCGAAGTAGCTCTGCAGGTCGCGCCCCATGAAGAGGTTGAACTTCTGTTCGGTGCCGCCGAGCTCGATGTCGGAGCGCACGGCGACCGAATCGTAGCCCTGGGCGAGCGGATAGAGCATCTCCAGCATGGAGATCGGCTGGTGGGCGTTGAAACGCTTCTCGAAGTCGTCGCGTTCGAGGATGCGGGCCACCGTCGTGGTCGCGGTCAGCTCGAAGAGCTGCTCCATGGTGAGCGGCCCGAGCCACTCGCCGTTGAACCGTATCTCGAGCCGGGCCGGATCGCGGTCGAGGATCAGGAAGGCCTGCTCCTGGTAGGTGCGCGCGTTGGCGTCGATCACCGCGGGGTCGAGCCGCGGCCGCGTCTTGGACAACCCCGACGGGTCGCCGATGCGGGCCGTGTAGTCGCCGATGATCAGCACCGCGACGTGGCCGGCGTCCTGGAACTGGCGCAGCTTGTTCAGGACGACGGTGTGCCCGAGGTGAAGATCGGGGGCGGTGGGATCGACGCCGAGTTTGATGCGCAGCGGCCGGCCCTCGCGCTCGGCTGAAGCGAGCTTGGCCCGCAGTCCGCCCTCGGGCAGCACCTCGACGGTGCCGACCGCGAGATCGTCGATGAGCCGCTGGTCTACCATAGCGCCGGGCATGATACCACAGGGTCCGCGGCCCGCCGGGCGAGCACTGAGTCGGGCCGGGGGACCGCTCGCGCGCGGGCGCCCGGGCACGAACGCTACGGTCGCGCGGCCAATCAGCCGACAGAAGCTCATATGTCGGGCTGGCGTCGCAGGGTAAGAGGCAGGCACGCGGACTACCGCACGATCGTCGCGGTGGCGACGCTCGGCGTCGTCATGGTCATAGCGGGGGTCGCCGGAGTCACGGTGGAAGCCGGCTTGTCGACCGTGGCCAAGGGCCTGCCGAAGCTCGACATCGCGGCTCATCAGCCGATCACCCAGAACACCGTCATCTACGACGGCTCTCCGCAACACCACGTCCTGGCCGTGCTGCGCGGCGACGAGAGCCGGGTGATCGTCGCCTCCGACCAGATCGCGCCGGTCGTGAAGCGGGCCGTAGTGGCCATCGAGGACCGCCGCTTCTACGAACATGACGGTGTCGACTACGTCTCGATCCTGCGGGCCCTGGGCCGCGACCTCGCCGCCGGCCACACCGTGCAGGGCGGCTCGACCATCACCCAGCAGTTCATCAAGAACGCCTATCTGCCGCGGGACGAGCGCACCGCCGATACCGTGTCGCGCAAGCTCCGCGAGGCGGTGCTCGCCTATCAGCTCGAGAAACGCTGGTCCAAGGACAAGATCCTGACGGATTACCTGAACACGATCTACTTCGGCCAGGGCGCCTACGGCATCGAGATGGCAGCCCGCACGTTCTTCGGCAGGAGCGCGCGGCGGCTGACCCTGCCGCAGGCGGCGCTGCTGGCCGCCGTCATCCAGAACCCGGTGAGAGACGACCCGTTCAGCGATCCGTCGGCCGCCCGTGCTCGTCGACGGGTCGTGCTGGAGGCGATGCGCGAACAGGGCATCGTGTCGGCGCACGACGCCGCGGCAGCGGCGCGCGCGCCGCTGCCGCGGCGCCCCCACGCCCCGCCCAAGAGTCACCTGGCGCCCTACTTCGTCGAGTACGTGATCTCGCAACTCGTCCATCAGTTCGGCGCCGCGACCGCCTTCGGCGGTGGCCTGCGCGTCTACACGACCCTCGATCCGCGCGTCCAGCGCGACGCCGACCGAGCCGCCACCGCGATCCTCGGGCGGCCCGACGACCCGTCGGTCTCGCTGGTCGCCATCGACCCCCACACAGGCCAGGTCAAGGCCCTCGTCGGGGGCCGCAACTTCGCCCGCCAGCAGTTCGACGTGGCGGTCGACGGCCGACGCCAACCCGGCTCGGCGTTCAAACCCTTCGCACTGGCCACCGCCATCCGCCAGGGCATGTCGCCGACGAGTGTCTTCATCTCCGAACCCAAGTCCATCGACCTGGGCGGCGGCTCGACGTGGAACGTGAGCACCTATTCAGGCGGCTATGCCGGCAAGATCACCTTGACCGACGCGACCGTCGAGTCAGACAACACGGTCTACGCCGACCTCTCGATGATGGTGGGTCCCGACAACATCGCCGCCACGGCCGCGAACATGGGGATCACGAGCCCCGTCGGCGACAATCCGTCGATCGCGCTGGGCGGCCTCACGACCGGCGTCAGCCCGCTCGAGATGGCCAACGCCTACGCGACCCTCGCCGACGGCGGCGAGCGTCTGAGCGGCACGATGATGGCCGACGGCGAGCCGGCGCCGATCTCGATCACCCGGGTGACCGACGCGCGGGGCCGGGTCCTGGTGCGCAACACCCTAGTGCGGTCGCGCGCGCTGCTGCCCTGGCAGGCCGGCCTCGAGACTTCGATCCTGCAGCAGGTGATCGAACGCGGCACCGGGCAGGCGGCGGCGATCGGCCGGCCGGCCGCCGGCAAGACCGGCACGACCACCGACTACGCGGACGCCTGGTTCTGCGGCTACACGCCGGACCTGGCGGCGGTCGTATGGGTCGGCTATCCGGGCTCGCAGCGCGAGATGATCGTGCGCGGCATCAGGGTCGCCGGCGGCACCTTCCCGGCCATGATCTGGAGCCGCTTCGCGGCCGGCGCCCTCGCGGGCGTGCCGGAGCACGCGTTCCCGTCATTCAAGGTGCCGCCGGTCACGAAGCGCATCCTGTGTGCCCGCAGCGGCGCCCTGGCGACCAGGTGGTGTCCCGAACGCTTGAAGTGCTTCTTCTTCCACGCCCAGGGGCCCACCGAGTCGTGCACGTTCCACGGCCCACTGCGGGTGAGCGTGCCCGCCCTGACGGGGCTGGACCTCGGCGCGGCCCAGGCGCAGCTGCGGGCCAAGAAGCTCGGCTGGCAGATCGTCTACTTGCCCGGCGATCCGGCTCAGCAGGGCCTCGTCGTGGGCCAGTCACCCTCGACCGGCGAGAGCATCCTTCAGGGGACCGACGTCACGCTGCGTATCGGCAGCGGTCCTCTGCTCATCGTGCCGGACGTCGTGGGGCGGTTCCTCGGCGCCGCCGAAGAGACGCTGCAGGCGGCCGGCTTTGCCGCCACGGTGACCTACGACGGCGTGCCGGGAGGTGCGCAGGGCACGGTGGTCAGCCAGCAGCCGGCCGGCGGGACGTCCGGTCAGGGGACCGTCAAGATCGTCGTGCACGGCAGCGCGGCGAGCGTCGTGGTGCCGTCTACGAAAGGCCTGACGCTGGCCGGAGCCCAGGCCGCCCTGGCGGCCGCCGGGCTGGGAGCCGAAGTGGCGGCTGGCAGCGCCGACGCGCTGGTGGTCTCGCAGTCACCGGCCGCGGGCTCGACCCTCGAGCTCGGCGCGCTCGTGCGCCTCACCTTCGCGGCACAGCCGGCGCCGAGCACCTCTCCGTAGCGACTGTCGCCGCGCGAGGGTGTCTGCCGCGCGGTCAGGCGACGCCGCGGAAAAGGTGGCCCGTCGTGAACCGCCCGCGGTCGCTGAAGGCCGCGAGGCCGGCGAGGCCGTCGCGAGCAAAGGCACGGCGCTCGTCGCCGCTGAGATCGGCCTGCACGACGGTCACGCCCCGCACGCCCGCCGCGGCGAGCTCGTCCAACCGCCCGCAGACATTGGTCACCCTCGAGCTGAAGATGCGGGTCTCCCCGGGGGCGACCAGCACCGGGAACGCATAGCCGCGAGTGTCGGTCAGCGTGAGCGAGCCGGGAGCCGCCAGGCCCTCCGCCAGCCCCAGGGTGTCGCGGCTCACGAGCACCTGTTCACGTCCGAAGGCAAGCGCCTCGACAAGCGGCGCGGCGGGCGCGCTCGCGCGGCCTCCTGTCGCCGGCGCCAGGTCCGTTGCGAGGCGTTTGATGTCGTCGAGCGACAGCTCCGCGCTGCACACGAGGCCGGCAGCTCCGAAGAGCGGGACCGTCTGCGCGTTCAACCCCTGCAGCGGATACTCGAGCAGCACGGTGTCGGCCCACGACAGCGCCGCGACGTGTCGGGCATAGACCGCGTCCCAGCCCAGCGCCGCGACGGCGCGCGCCCACGGCTCGTCACTGTCGAACAGCACCTCTGGCGCGCGGACGCGCAGCGCCACGCCCTGACGACGGGCGCGGGCGACGGCGGCGGTGATCGAGCCGAGGTCGTCGCCCGACCTCAGGTCGAGACAAAGAGCGTCGACGCCCTCCCACGCGATGGGTTCCTCTCCGGGGCGCACGCGCAAGACGATGTGCAAAGCCGCGGAGACAGTCGGCGTGGCGGGCGCGGCGCTGGCTGGAGCGGTGACCGACATCGACGCGACGGTGGCCGGAACGATGGCGGACNNGATGGCGGACGTCGGCGCGGCGGGCGCAGCCCGCCGCCACCTCCCGAGCCGCCGCTCGTCGAGTGCGGCCACGGCCGCGCGGCGCAGCTCCTTCAGGTCGCCGACGCCCAGGAACAGGCCCTCGTCGACGGCGAACTCGCTGGAGCGCAGTTCGTAGGGCGTGCCGCCGAGTGCCGCGATCGCGCGGCGCGCCTTGTCGGCGGTCAGGCCGGCGGTCCGCGCGGCCGCAAGCGGCGTGCCGCCGTCGACTGTCACCTCTTCCCCATCACCAGTCACGGTCAGGCGCGGGCACTCGCCCCGGCGGCCGCGCAGGACGGCCGCGAGAGCGATCGGTCGGGCGAGCACGCGCGCGGCCACCGCGTCGGCGGTGAAGGCCTCGTCCCGGCCGGAGCTCGTGCGAAACACCCTGTCCTTGACGCTCACCCGCTCTCGCACGCACAGCACGATGCGCCCGCCGTCGGCGCTGCGCCCGCTGTCGGCGGTCTGCCCCGCGCCGGCACTGCGCGCGCGGTCGGCAGTCTGCCCACCGTCGGCGTTGCGCGCGCGGTCGGCGCGCTGCCCCGCACCGGCGGAGACAGGCGCCAGCAGCGCCTCGAGCCGGGCGGGCTCGGTCGCGCCAGCGACCGTGTAGATCTGCAGCACGTCGGCGCGGTGGAGCTCACGGTCGACGCGCACGGTGACGCGGCCGTGGGCTTCGTCGACGGCCTCGACTCGACCGATCTGGACGCCCCGGTGCCCGCCGCGGCCGCCACCGCGCACGGCGGCGTGACGGCCCTCGAGGTGCGCCGTCGTGAAGCCGCGCGAGAAGCTCTGCTCGAGGCGCTCGAGCCAGGCCGGCGACACCGTGAACCCGGCGGGATCGGCGAGCGCCGCGTCGAGCGCCTCGCGATAGACGGCTGTCGTCACGGCGACGTAGGCCGGGTCTTTCATGCGACCCTCGATCTTGAGCGAGGTGACTCCCGCCGCGAGCAGCGCGGGTAACGCACCGATGGCAGCCAGATCGGAGGTCGAGAGGATCCGTTGCGGCTCGGCGCCCTCGCCGTCGGCGTCCTTCGTGCCGGGTGAGTGTGTGGCGGATGAGGGCGTGCCCAGTGAGGACGCATCGGCTGCGCCCGCGCCGCTGTCGNNGGGGGTCGCGTCGAGCCGGTAACGCATGCGACAGGCCTGGCTGCAGCGGCCCCGGTTGCCGCTGCGCCCAGAGGCCAGGCTCGACAACAGGCAGGCCCCCGAGTAGCCGTAGCACAAGGCGCCGTGGACGAAGGCTTCGAGGCCGAGCCCGTGCGGCTCAAGCGTAGCGATCTCATCGAGGCTCAGTTCGCGCGCCAGGATGGCGCGCGCGAAGCCCAGGTTGGCGAGGCTCGCAAGCTGGGCGCTCGAGTGCGTGTCGAGCTGTGTGCTGGCGTGCAGCTCAAGCCCAGGGTAGGCCTCGCGCGCGAGCGCGGCCAGGCCGAGGTCGGTAACGATCAGTGCGTCGAGGCCGGCCCGGTAGGGCTCGGCCAGCGCGGCGAGGGCGGGCTCGAGCTCATCGTCTTTGAGCAGCACGTTCAAGGCCAGGTAGACGCGTGCGCCGAACAGATGGGCGCGATCGATGGCGGCAAGCAAGGCCATCGGGTCGAAGTTGCCGGCGAAGGCCCGCGCGCTCCAGCGGTCGAGCCCCAGATAGACAGCGTCGGCGCCCGCCGACAGGGCCGCCTGCAGAGCAGGCGGCCCCCCGGCGGGCGCGAGCAACTCGACCGCGGGCCGACGCGACTCGACCGCGGGCCGCACGGCGGCGGGCCCGACTTGTGGCGGGGGCCCGCTCAGTCCGCGATCAGCTTTCGGTCGGCGTCGCGCCGCACGCGGATGAGACCCGACGTCGGCACGATCTCGACACCGTTTCGCTCGAACTCGTCCATCAGCAGGTTGACGCCTACCGAGTCGCTCGAGATGTGGCCGGCGATGATCACGTGGATATGGTTGTCCTCTGCGTTCTTGCGCAGCTCGGGACTCATGTGCATGCCGACGATGGTGCCCACGCCGTGATCGGCGAGCTTCTCCATGATCGCCGCCGGGCCCTCGGTGCCGCCGGTCATGTCGATCCACACCTTGCCGGCCCTCTTGCCGGCCTTCTCCTCGACGATGTAGGGCCCCGCGCCCTTGCTGGCCGCGATCTTGTATTCGGGGACCTCGAACAGCGCCCGGCGCACGTCGTCGACGAGCCGCGGCTCACGCTCCTTCAGGAAACGCTCCAGGTAGGACGTCACCAGGTTGTCGGTCGGAGTGTGGGCCGAAAAGAACGGGATGTCGAGCAGTGTCGCGGCGTCGATGGCCTGATCGACGTTCATCGGCAGGAAGCGCCGCCGCACCTCGACCCGGCGCTCGTCGAGGACCGACTCGCCGACGTTGATCGGCACGCCCCACGACTCCCAGACCTCGGCCTGCATCTCCATGACGCGGTCGAGCTTGGAGAGCGCCATGCCCTCGGGATGATGCGTGTAGATGGCGTCGATGCGACGACCCTTCTCGCGCAGGCGGTCGGTGAGCAGCACCTCGCCGACGTTCATGTCGATGCCGGCGATGAGCGCGCCGATCTCGACCTGACGGTCGCCGACATAGACGCGCGTGTCGACGTAGGGGTTGGTCAACTCCTCACGGTCGAAGAGCTCCTTGAGGTAGTCGGGAAGCTGCTCGAAGCGACGCTTGGCCATCGCAAGCGACGCCTCGACGCGCTCGCGACCGCGAGGATCAGCCTCGATCCCCCTACGGATCGCGGTCTCGTACATCTCTCCTAGCTTCACGTGAGTCCTTTCGTGTGGTGATGCGTGAGGTCGCGACCGCAAGGTCGGCGCGAGCGCGATCCGGTAGAGCCGCTCCCCATCATACAACCGGTACGGTCGTACTCGGGCGGTGCGCCCGACAAACGAAGTGGTCAGGGTCGAGCGGCACGCGGCAGCGGCCGCGATAGGAAGGCGCTGTCGGCATCGACGAAGCGCCACAGCGTGGCGACCCCGGCGGAGACCCCCACGCGCGGGGTCGCAACGACGCGCGGCGCCCGGCGCGCCCAGGCCGCGGAACCTTGAGCGACGACTCCTTCGCGAGCCAGAAAGCAGGCGCGCAGGCCACCCTCGCCGCAGGCGCGCAGGCCGTTGACGTCGCGCGTGATGGCGAGCGCCTGCGTGAGCTTGGCGGGGCCGCTGCAGAGCCGCCGCGGGTCATCGAAGTCGCGACGCCGGCGCATCGCGTCGAGTCCGACCGTCGGCTCGAGGGCGCGCAGCAACACTGCGGCCGCCTGTCCTTCGCCCTCGCAGACCACGTTGACGCAGAAGTGCAGACCCATGGTGAAGTAGACATACAGACGCCCGGGGGGGCCGAACATGACGGCGTTGCGCGCCGTGCGGCCACGGAAGGAGTGGCTCGCCGGGTCGTCGGCCCGGTAGGCTTCGACCTCGACCAGCCGGCCGCCGACGCCGTTGAACGTGAAGCTGCAGCCGAGCAGGTCGCGTGCGACTTCGAGCACCGGCCGTTCGAAGAAGGCGCAGGGCAGCCGGGAGTCGGCCGGTGCCGGAGCGGGCGGCAGGGCCGGTGCTGGAGAGCGCCCTGACCGCCTCAAGCGACCCCGCTTGGGCCCGCGAGCAGCTCCTGGGCGCGGGAAAGCTGCTCGCGCACACGCTCAGGAGCCGAACCGCCGGCGCTGATCTTGCGGGCGAACCCCTCCTTGGCGTCGACGACCACGGCGTCGATGGCGCCGGCCGCCTTGGCGCGTTCCATGAGCGCCTCGATGCCGGTCACGCAGCCGACGTCGACGAGCATGGCCACGACGTCGTAGCCGTGGCGCTCCTTGAGAAAAGGGATCATGGCGGTGGTGTCGAGGCCGCCTGAGTACGCTAAGACAACGGTCTTGTTCACAGTGCTCCCTTTCGAGGTTCGAAGCTGTTCGAGGTCGCGAAAAGACGGCTCACGACGAGCTGGCTGGCGTGCGCGAGAGAGAGCGTGCCTGCGCGCTAGGCCTCTCGGAGACGATCGACGTAGCGTTGCATCTCGGCCGCCGTGTCTGCGTCTTTGAGGATGATGAGGAAGGTGTCGTCGCCGGCCAGCGTGCCGACCACGTCTGAGTGGTTCAGGTTGTCGATCTGGCGGGCGACGGTCGAGGCCGTGCCGATCTCGCAGCGCACCACGACCAGGTTCTGGGCGATCGCCGTGGAGCGCGCGAAGTCGCGCAGCACGTGGCCCGCGGCCTGCTCGGGGTCTTTTGGGCGCTCGCGCGACGAGAGCACGTACTTGGCGCGCCCGAGATGCGTGCGCACCTTCTGCAGGTCGAGCTCGCGGATGTCGCGCGAGATGGTCGCCTGAGTGACGATGCAGCCGAGGCTATCGAGGGCGTGCACCAGCTCCCGTTGAGTCGCGACGTCGCGCTGCATGATCACCGTCTGGATCAGCCTGTGACGTTCCGCCTTGTTCATCGCCTTGCGCTTGAAACGGGCTACGGATGCGGTCATCTTTCCCACCTGTCCCCCGCCGAGCTGACGCCTGAGGCGGGACCCCGTTGATGCAGGAATGTCGTGCATACTATACAAGACCGGTGACGGCGGCGATACGCGACGCGGCACACCGCTCTGGGGACCGCCCTGCGCGCCGCCCCGGGCGGCCCGAAGGCGGTTCACGACGTGACCTTGGTGCCGCAGCCGGCGTCGGTCAGCACTTCGAGCAGCACGGCGTGTTCGACGCGGCCGTCGACTATGTGGGCGCTCGCCACGCCACCCTCGAGCGCCCGCCGCACGGCGGCCACCTTGAAAGACGAGCTTCTCGGCGCCGACGGCAGCCGCCAGATCGCCGGCCACCGAGTCGGCGTTGATGTTGAAGACCTGGCCGTCGGCGGCGGCGCCCACGCTGGCCACCACCGGGATCATCTCGTCGGCCAGCAGGTTGAGCACCGCCGTGTCGATGCTCTCCAGCGAGCTATGCAGTTCAGGTTCTGCACGGTTTGGCCCGAAGCGCCCTTCATGAGGTTGTCGATGGCCGCGACCACGACGAGCCGCTGGGCCTGCTCGTGGACGGTGACGAAGATGCGGCAGCCGTTCGTGCCGACGACGTCCTTGAGCTCGGGCGGCGCCTCGCTCACGGTGACGAATCGCTCGCCGGCGTAGGCGTCTTCGTAGAGGTCGCGCAGCGTGGCGGCCGACGGCAGCCGCGCGGCGCGCACGTAGATCGTCTCGACGATGCCGCGGTCGACCGGCATGAGGTGCGGCACGAAGGTCACAGTCGGGGCGGCCGAGCTTGTCGAGACTCAGGCCGACGCGTCGCCGCGCTCAGGGCTGGTGGCGCCCTCGGCGGCCGCGGCGACGGTCTCGCCCCGGCCGGCTGCACCTTCGGCGGCCGCCGCGAGGCCGGCGACGATCTCGGGGTCAGTCGCCGGTCGTCGGCGAGCCGTCGTCGGTCTGATCGGTGAGCTGCCGCAGGGTCGCCTCGAGCTCGCGCTCGAGCGCCGCCAGCACCTTGCGGCGCACGCCGCTGATGTCCTTGTCGGTGAGCGTGCGCTCGGCCGACCGCAGCACGAGCCGCACGGCCAGCGAACGCTTGCCGGGCGGCACCTGATCGCCCTCGTAGACGTCGAACACCGACGCCTCGCGCAGCAGGCGGCCGCCGGCGCGGCGCACGACCTCGAGCACCTGCGCGACCGGCACGTCGGCGGAGACGACGACCGCCAGGTCCTGGTTTGCCGGCGGCAGGGTCACGAGGTCTTCGAACAGCGCCGTGCCCAGGCCACACGCGGCAAGGGGCGCCACGGCGAGCTCGGCGACGTAGACCGCCTGGGTCGCGATGCCGAACCGCTCACCGACGTCGGAACGCAGCAAGCCGAGATAACCCACGCGCTCGTCGCCGAGCAGCAGGTCGGCCGACTTNNCGCGCTCGTCGGCCGGCCACGGCGGCGAGGTGTCCTTGTGACCGGGCACCGGCGCCGGCACGTCGCCGCGGGCCGATGGCAGGTAGACGCGACCGAGCTCGAAGACGCTGACCCGATCGGCCTGGCGGTCGAGGTTGGCGGCCACGACGCCGAGCAGCCCGGGCAGCAGCAAGGTGCGCATGACGGCCTGCTCGGCGCTCATGGGGTTGATAAGGGCGACCGGCGCGGCGCGGCGGTCACCGGGCGCCAGACCGAGCTTGGCGAGCGCTTCGCGGCCGATGAACGAGTAGGCCACGACCTCGTCTAAGCCGGCGCCTGCCAGCGAATCGGCGATGGCCCTGCGCACCTGCTGCTCACGGGTGAGCAGCCCCACCGCCTCGCGGCGCCGGGGCAGGGTCTCGGGCAGGTTTTCCAGGCCGTGGATGCGGCCGACCTCTTCGATCAGGTCGACGGGCCGCTCGAGGTCGCGCCGAAACGGCGGCGGGGTGACCAGGAAGGCGGTCTCGTCGCCTGGCAGCTCGCCGCCTTGCACCTCGCACTCCAGGCGGCGCAGGATGTCGGCCTGCTCGGCCGGCGCCACGGCGAGGCCGAGAAGCTCGTCGGAGTCGCTCGGGCGATAGCGCAGGCGGGCCGGCGCCGGGGGCCGCGTGCCCCAGACGTCGACGACCCCCGGCGCCACCGCGCCGCCGCAAAGCTCGTGGAACAGGCGGCTCGCCATGGCCAGGCCGGGCGGCACGTAGCAGGGATCGAGGCCCTTTTCGAAGCGCGCGCTCGCCTCGCTGCGCCAGCCGACCTCTTTGGAGGTACGCATGACGTTGGGCCCATCGAAGGTCGCCGCCTCGAGCACGAGGTCGGTCGTGGCCTCGTCGACTTCGGCGTCGATGGCCCCGAAGATGCCGGCGATCACCAGAGCGCGTTCGCTGTCGGCGATGACCAGGTTGTCGGGCTGCAGGACACGGTCGACGCCGTCGAGGGTGACGATGTGCTCGCCGACCCGGGCGCGACGCGCGATCAGCTGGGCGCCGCGGATCTTGGCGGCGTCGAAGGCGTGCAGCGGCTCGCCCAGGGCGAGCATCACATAGTTGGTCACGTCGACCACGTTGTTGATGGGACGCATACCGGCGTGCGTGAGGCGGGCCTTGAGCCAGATCGGCGAGTCGCCCACCGTGACGCCGCGAATGACGCGGGCGCCGTAGCGCATACACAGATCGGGGTCGGCGATCTCGATAGCGAGCGCCTGCGCGGCCGGGGCGCCCGACTCGGACGGCTCTGCGAGCGGCGGCGGCGCCAGCGCCAGGCCGGCCGCCGCAGCCACCTCACGGGCGATGCCGTAGACCGACTGGCAGTCGGGCCGGTTGGGCGTCACCTCGATATCGAGCACGGCTTCGGCCACCGGCAGGTAGTCGTTGAGCGGGGCGCCGACCGTCCACTGTGCCGGGGCGACGACGATCCCGGAGCTGGCCTGTTCGAAGCCCAGCTCCTGTTCGGAGAGCATCATGCCGTCGGACTCGACGCCGCGCAGGTTGGCCTTGCGCAGTTTGAGCCCGTTTTCGAGCGTGGCGCCGGCCAGCGAGACGGCAACCGTGTCGGCGGCCGCGAAGTTCTGGGCGCCGCAGACGATCTGATGTACGCCACCGCCCTCGGGACCGACGTCGACCGTGCACAGCCAGAGTTTGTCGGCGTTGGGGTGGCGCTCCTTGGTCAGCACGCGACCGACGCGAAACAGCGCCAGGTTGTCGGGCTCGTGCGGCGCCCCGAGCCACTCGATGCCCTCGACTTCGGAGCCGCTCAGGCTGAGCAGCTCAGCGAGCTCCTCGACCGAACCTTCGAAGTCCACATACTCGCGCAACCAGCGTACCGGTACTCTCATCAGAACTGCTCCACGAAGCGAAGGTCGTTGTCGAAGAAGGCCCGCAAGTCGGGCACGTTGTGCTTGAGCATCGCCATGCGCTCCACGCCGATGCCGAAGGCGAAGCC
>PKYM01000162.1:0-6011 GCA_003132645.1 Actinomycetota bacterium
GAGAGCGTCGTCGAGGACGTGCTGGCGAGCGGCTCGATCGAGCGCGCCCGCCAGATGGCGCTGGCCTTCATCGACGAGGCCCGCAGTCGTCTGGCCGGCTGCCCGGGAGGGTTCGAGCGCGAGCTGCTCGACGAGCTGGCCGGCTCGATGGTAGACCGGTACGGCTGAGCTCAATGGTGAACCGGTACGGCTGAGCTCGATGGTCGACCGGTACGGCTGACGATTCCAGGGTTTCAAGACGAGCTATCGACCGCAGTGGCGGCAGCCGCTAGGCTGGAACTGAGAACGATGCCGGCAGGCTGGAAGTGAGCTCGACGCCGGCAGGCTGGGAGTGAGCATGACAGCAGAGGTGCAACAGATCGATCGACTGAGCCAGCGGGCGGGTCTCGCCCACGTCTGGGAGAAGGTCGGCGCCGGGCAGAGACTTTCGGGCGACGACGCCCGCGATCTGCTGGTCAGCTCCGACCTGATCGCCGTCGGCGCGCTGGCCGACCACGTCCGCCGCCGGATGGTCGGCGACGACGTCTTCTTCATCAGCAACCGCCACATCAACCACACCAATGTCTGTCGCAACCGCTGTCTGTTCTGCGCCTTCAGCCACGACGACGGCGACGCCGACGCCTTCACGCTGTCCGTCGATGAGGTTCTGGACAAGGCTCGCGAGACCCTCACCGGCGGCATCACCGAGATCCACATCGTCGGCGGCGAGCATCCCGATCTGCCGTTCGACTACTACCTCGAGATGATGCGCGGCCTCAAGGAGCTCGCTCCCGAGGTGCACATCCAGGCCTTCACGGCGAGCGAGATCGCCCACCTGGCGCGCATCAGCGGCCGGCCGGTCGTCGAGGTCCTCACCGAACTCAAGGCGGCCGGGCTCGGTTCGCTGCCGGGCGGCGGCGCCGAGGTCTTCAGCGGACGCGTGCGCGATCTGATCTGCGAGCGCAAGATCTCGGGGAGCGAGTGGCTCGAGGTCATGCGGGCCGCCCACGGCGTGGGGCTCAAGTCCAACGCCACCATACTCTACGGTCACGTCGAGACGCCCGAGGAGCTTGCCGATCACATGCTGCGGCTGCGCGAGCTGCAAGACGAGACCGGCGGCTTCAACGCCTTCATCCCGCTTTCGTTCCAGCCGGCCAACACGGGGCTTTCCGAGCTTCCTGGCCCGACCGGCTTCGACGATTTGAAGATGCTTGCCGTCGGCCGCCTCATGCTCGACAACTTCCGCCACATCAAGGCTTTCTGGATCAACGTCGGGCTCAAGCTCGCCCAAGTCTCGCTGTCGTTCGGGGTCAACGATCTCGACGGCACCGTCGTCGAAGAGAAGATCAGCCACGCCGCCGGCGTCGACACCGGTCAGGAGCTGAGCCGCTCCGAGCTCGTGCGTGTGATCCGCGGAGCCGGCCGCGTGCCGGTCGAGCGCGACACGCTCTACAACGTCATACGACGGTACGACGTCGGGGTGCCGGTGTGAGCATGGCCCCGACGTCGCCGGGCTCGTCGAGGCCTGCGCCTGGGGCGAGGCGAGTCGCCCGCGTGGGGCGTATCGAGTTCGTCAACTGCTTTCCGCTCTACTGCCACTTCGAAGAGGAGCTCGCCGGTCTGGGCTACAGGGCTGAGATCATCGAGGGCACGCCGGCCGAGCTCAACAGCCTGCTGGCCCGCGGCGAGATCGACATCGCTCTGCCTTCCTCGATCGAGTTCGCCCGCCACGCCGACCGCTGGGCGCTGCTGCCCGGCATCTCGATCAGCTCGTTCGGGGCGGTCGATTCGATCCAGCTCTTCACCCAGATCCCGCGGGCGCAGCTCGAGAGCATCGCCCTGACCGAGAAGAGCGCCACCTCGGTGTGCCTGCTGAAGGTGCTCTGCGGTGAGTGGGGTCTTGCGCCGTCGTACGCCCCCCGCCAGGGCTCGCTCGCTCAGGCACTTGCGAACTTCGGTGGGCTGCTGCTGATCGGCGACGAGGCGCTCCACATCCTGCGGGCCGGCGTCTACCCCCACAGCTACGACCTCGGTGAGGAGTGGCGGCTGGTCACCGGACTGCCGATGGTCTACGCCGTGTGCGCCGTGCGGCGCGAGTTCTTAGACGAGCGCCGCGACGAGGCGCGCGCCGTCGAGGCGGCGCTGGTCGCCTCGCGCGACCGCTGCGCGCGGCATCCTTTCGAGACCGCCGCGGCTGCGGCCCAGCTCTACGATTTCAGCGCCGCCTACCTCGACCACTACTTCGACCAGCTCAAGTACGGCTTCCCGGCCGGGTATCGGTGCGGCCTGGCCGAGTTCTACCGCCGGGCGCAAGCCATCGGCGAGCTCGAGCAGGCGCCCAGCCTCGAGCTCGAGGCCGAGCCGAAGGTCGGCACGTGACGAAAGTCGTGAACCTACGCATGGGACGGCCGTGAGCCCCTGCAGCGGACTGCTCATCAGGCACGCTCAGCCCCACGACTGGCAGCGGGTGACGGCGGTCATGCCGCAGTGGTGGGGCGGACGAGACCTGCGAGTCATGCTGCCGAGCATCTTCTTCGAGCACTTCCGCACGACGTCGTTCGTCGCTGAGCGCGAGGAGGAGCTCGTCGGCTTTCTCGTCGGTTTCCTCTGCCCGACGCACGCCGACGAGGCCTACGTCCACTTCGCCGGAGTCCACCCGGTCTGGCGGCGAGCGGGTCTCGCGCGCGACCTGTACGGGCGCTTCTGCGAGGTGGCGAGAGCCGACGGGCGCCGCAGCGTGCGGGCAGTCACCTCGGTCGTCAACCGCGACTCGATCGCCTTTCACCAGCGGCTCGGATTCTTGCTGCTGCCCGGCGACCTCGAGATAGACGGCCTGCCGGCTACCGGCGAGCCCAGCGTGCCCGAGGGCGCGATCGTGAGATTCGAGCTGCGCCTCGACGACCTCGCGGCGCCGGCGGCTGCGCCCGAGGCCGCGACCGAGGCCGCGACCAGGCAAACTGAAGGTCGTGGCTGACGTGCCGTCCGGGCGGCTGTCAGAGGCCGAGGCGCTCGACCTGCTGGAGCACGGCGACCTGCTGGAGCTGGGGGCGGCGGCCGACGAAGTCCGCCGCCGCCTGCACTCCTCGGGCGACGTCACCTTCATCGTCGACCGCAACATCAACTACACCGACTACTGTCTCTCGGGCTGTCGCTTTTGCGCCTTCTACAAGACGCCCGGCAGCGGCGAGGGCTACCTGCTCAGTCGCGACGAGATCTTCCACAAGATCGAGGAGACGCTCGCTTTGGGCGGCACGGCGATCATGATGCAGGGCGGGTTGTCGCCCGACCTCGACATCTGCTGGTTCGAACAGGTCTTCGGCGACATCAAGGCGCGCTACCCGATCCACCTGCACTGCCTCTCGCCGCCTGAGGTGGCCCACATCGCCGGCCAGAGCGGCCTGACGACGGCCGAGACGCTGCGACGCCTGCAGGCGGCCGGCCTCGACTCGCTGCCCGGCGGCGGCGCGGAGGTGCTGGTCGATCGCGTGCGCGGCGAGATCAGCCCGCACAAGATCCCTACGGCTACCTGGCTCGGGGTCATGCGCGAGGCCCACGCGCTCGGCATGAGAACGACGGCCACCATGATGTTCGGGTCGGTCGACACCCCGGCCGAACGCGTCGAACATCTGCGCCGTGTCCGCGAGCTGCAAGACGAGACCGGTGGCTTCACGGCCTTCATCCCCTGGACGTTCGCCGCCACCAACACGGCCCTGCAGGAGGGCCATCACCCGGCGACCGGCGACGACTACCTGCGCTTGCTCGCCGTCAGCCGCCTGTTCCTCGACAACGTCCCCAACATCCAGGCGTCGTGGGTCACCCAGGGGCTGCGTATGGGTCAGGTCGCGCTGGCCTTCGGGGCCAACGACATGGGCTCGACGATGATCGAGGAGAACGTGGTGCGGGCCGCGGGCGTGGTCCACGCGGTGACCGTCGAAGAGATGGTGCGGCTCATCGCGGCGGCCGGTTTTGCGCCGGTGCAGCGCGACACCCTCTACCACGAGGTCAGGCGCTACCCGACGGCCTGACGGCGCGGGGTCACGCCTACGCGCCGACGGCCTGACGCGGGTAACGGCCTACGCGCCGACGGCCCGGCGGGCCGTCGTCACCTGCCGGTTGTCGTGACGTCTTCCTGCCGGGTACGACGCTGTTTTCGAAGGCGCAACCGTTTTATCACTACGTCCACAGGGAAATCCTTTCGGCAACCACTTCGGCCATCGGCCGCGGGGTTACGCGCACAATGCGGCGGAAGGGTTTCCGCCCCTCCGCGTCAGAAAGGAGGGGACGTATGGAAGGTGCAGTAGTACCCCTTCCTGAACCCAGGACCACAGGTCAGGAGGAGGCCGCGGCGCCCGAAGCCAAGGGCCTCAAGACCAACGCCGTCGGCATGCTCTCCAGCGTCGTCATCGGCATCGCCTCGACGGCGCCCGCCTACAGCCTGGCAGTCACCCTGGGGCTCATCGTCGTCGTGACGGGCGTGGGCCTCAAGTCGCCGGCGATCATGCTGGTCTCGTTCATCCCCATGATCCTAATCGCCAGTTCCTACTACTACCTGAACAGAGCAGATCCCGACTGCGGCACCACCTTCAGCTGGGTGACCAGGGCCATCGGGCCGCGTACCGGCTGGGTGACAGGCTGGGTGATGGTGGCCGCCGATATCATCGTCATGGCCAGCCTGGCGCAGATCACCGGCATTTACTTCTTCTTGCTCATCGGCTCTCACGGTTTGGCCAACTCGCTGTTCTGGGTCACAGCCGTGGGGGTCGCCTTCCTCGTGATCATGTGCGCGATCACGGCGGTCGGCATCGAGGTGTCGGCGCGCCTGCAGTGGTTCCTGCTGGGCTTCGAGTACCTCATGCTCGTCATCTTCTCGGTCGTGGCGCTCACCAAGGTGTACACGTCGAGCCCCGCTCCTGCCGGTTCCATCCATCCGGCGGTCTCGTGGTTTGTCCCCAATATGAACCTCGGGGCGCTGGCCGGCGGCGTGCTGCTGGCGCTGTTCATCTACTGGGGCTGGGACACGGCGGTGTCGGTCAATGAGGAGACCGAGCGCAAGTCGATCGTGCCGGGCATCGCGGCGATCCTCAGCACCCTGGGGCTCGTGTTCATCTATGTGCTCGCTACCACGGCGGCCCAGGCCTTCCATGGCCCCGCGTTCCTGGGCAACAACTCGGCCGACGTGCTGAGCCCGCTGGGCAACGCGGTGCTCGGGTCGGGCCTCGACAAGCTGCTGATCGCCGTCGTGCTGACGTCGGCGACCGCGTCGACTCTGACCACCATCCTGCCGGGCGCCCGCACAACGCTGTCGATGGCCTCACATCGGGCGATTCCCAGCGTCTGGGCCAAGGTCAACCCGCGCTTCCAGACGCCCGTCTGGGGCACAATCATCTACGGCGCGCTCTCGATCATCTGGTATGTGGGCCTCACACTGCTCAGCCAGAACGTGCTGGCCGACTCGATCGCGGCCCTCGGTATCACGATCGCCTTCTACTACGGCATCAACGGCTTCGCCGTGCCGCTGTTCTACCGCCACCACGTGCTCGAGAACTGGAAGACGTTCTTCCTGCTCGGCGTGTTTCCGCTGGTCGGGGGCCTGATGCTGCTGTGGGTCCTGGCGGCGTCGTTCGACAGCCTGTGGTACCCGATCAACTCGGCCTCGGGGACATCGTGGTTCGGCGTCGGGCCGCCCTTCATCCTCGGCGCGGGCTTCATTCTGAGCGGTGTCGTCGGCATGATCCTGTACGGGCTGCTCTCCAAGCGGGCGCGACCGTTCTTCGCCCGCAAGATGGAGACAGTCGATGCCATGGTGCCCTGGGAAGACAACCCGGACGAGCAGCTCGGCGTGCAGCCGGCCGTGCAGGTTGCGCAGAACCGGCGGCCGGGCAAAGCGGCCTGACTACAAAGACGGATATCCGGCCGGTCGAGGAGCACGAGGACCGGCACCGCCGGCCGGGACGGAATCGCGAGGCGGGGGTGGCTTGCAAAGCCACCCCCGCCTTCGCATGAGGGCGTGTGGAGACGGGCGGGAGGGCGTG
>PKYM01000162.1:6081-8124 GCA_003132645.1 Actinomycetota bacterium
ACGCGGAACGGCTGGTCCAGCGACCACGGCGCGTCGGGCTGACCGCTCGCGTAGGGGTCGGCGGGGTCCGTCGGTTCAGTGGCGCCGTCGACCTTGTCGACGTAGGGCTCGTGCCGCTGGACGCCGTTCACGAAGAGGTGTCCGTCGTGCACCGAGATCAGGTCGCCGGGCAGTCCCACGACGCGCTTGATGAGCACGTCGGTCGGGGGCTCGGGGCGCCGAAAGACGATGATGTCGCCGCGGTGCACAGAGCGGTAGTGGTAGGTCATGCGGTTGACCAGCACGCGCTGTCCCGGCACGAGCGTGTTGGCCATGGAAGTCGAGGGGATGAGGTAGGGCTTCACGCCAAACATCTGCACCACGATCGCCAGGGCGATGGCGATCAGAGCGGTGAGGCCGTAGTCGATGATGATGCGGCGAGCGCCGCTGTCGGGACGGATCCTTTTGAGCATCACACTCGCGAACTGGTCGGGGGAAGCCCTGCAAACACCACGGTAACCACGGTACTCCGTCAGGTATCGGGGTTCAAACGCGCTTTCTTTAGCGCGCCGGCGAGCGCTCGTCGTCGAAGGCGCCGAGCGACGGCGTGGAGGCGAGGCGCTCAGCCTCTGCGAGGCTGAGCGCCTCGCCGTCACTGGTGATCTGCGCCCACTTGCGACTGAGGATCGGCGCCGTGGCGGCGAGCCCGCCCAGCGCCAGAAAGCCGCCGACGCCGATGGCGTAGCCGCTGATCCAAGTGAACAGCAGCGGGGCCGTGAGGGTGCCGACCCAGGCGGCGAGCTGCATCGAGGTCTGTTCCATCCCCTGCACGGTCCCCAGCCAGCGCCGCGGGCTGCACTGCACGAGAAAGGCCTGCTTGGCGGGCATCGAGATGGCGACGGCGATGCCTTCGAACACGTTGAAGAGAATGAACACCGTGAGGTTGCGGGTGAAGCCGTACACGATCCACGAGCACGCCGAGAACGCATAGCCGGCGAACATCAGCCTGAAGCGGTTGCCCTTCTCGGCCAGCATGCCGCCGGCAAACGAGAAGAGCATGGGGACCGAGAAGGCCATCCAGGTGGCGCTCACGTAGGTCATCGAGGCGCCGAGATGACGCAGCCATAGACTCCAGAGCACCTCCCAGCCGCCCATGGCGAAGTGGCTGGTGGCGGCCACCACGAGAAAGGCGATGATCGACGGTGTGGCCAGCGTGCGGTAGCTCGGCCGCGCGACCTTCTCCTTGCGGCGCAGGGCGACGTGCGCAGGCTCTCGGAGGAACGCGAGAAGCAGGAAGCCAATGGCCAGCGTCATGGCGCTGCCGACCAGGAAGATCGTGTAGAAGCCGTGCCTGCCGCCTCCGCCGAGGGTGTTCAGCAGGATGGCCAGCGCCGGGCCGGCCACGAGGCCGCCGAACTGGGCGCTCGTCAGCAGGCCGTAGGCCCGGCCGCGCGTCTCGTCGTTGCTGATGTCGGCGATGAAGGCGCTACCGGCCGGTCCGACCGAGGCCGCGCCGATGCCTTCGCAAAGGCGAAAGAGCAGAAACCACCAGGCGTTCGTCGTGGTCACGAACAGCAGCGTGGCGAGCGCGTAGACGAACATGCCGGTCACGACGACCGGCTTGCGGCCGATGCGGTCGCTCAGGCGTCCGAGCGGCGACGAAAACAGAAACGTCCCGGCGTAGTACATGGAGGCGATCACGCCGATCATCCAGACCGGCGCGTGGGCCTGTTCGTGCAGGAAGACCGGCAGATAGGGCAGGATGGCGCCGAAGCCCGTCCACACGACGAACGATGCGAAGCAGACCAGCGCGAGCTGGGTCCAGTCGGTCTGACGGACCGGCGTCCTGCTCGTATCGGCTGCCGGAGTCACGGTGTCCTTCCTCGCGGCGGACGGCTGCGCTGCCCGCCTTCCGCCTTTAGCCTCGAAGCCGTCAGGCTATCACGGGGCGGCGCTGGTTCACCCGGCGTGGCGGTGGGGCCTGTCGTGGGCCGCCGGTCGGTGGCCGCCGACGTTGTGGGCCGGAGGGCGTGTGCCTCGACATGCGGCGCTTCGTGGCAGGCG
>PKYM01000102.1 GCA_003132645.1 Actinomycetota bacterium
GACCGATCATCGGCCGCCGGCCAGGATCGTGGCGGTGAGCTGACGCTGCTCTTGTCAGCAGCAACGTGGGGACGCGAGCAGCGGACGGACGCGAGGCTGTCGCGGAGGGCCTGCTGGAGGTCTTCGAATTGTGTCCGGCTGGAGGAACCGCACTCTTTGCAGGCCTTCTAGCCTGGCAGCCGACGCGAAGCCGACGCGACAGGTCGCATCTCGATTAGCCTCCGTGGGTGCCGGGGCAGGTGAGCGCATCCCCTCGCAACAGGACAGGGCGAGAACGCTTCTGCGTTCTCGCCCTGTCCAACCGGGTCGCACAGCTCCCGACGTGAACGGTGTCAGTTCATCGCGGCGCCCGGGTCGAGCTGCTGAAGTAGTGTCTGTGCCTGTTGGTAGGCCTGCATGCCAAGCGAGCCTGAGTAGGCGGTCAGCAGGGCACGGCCCGCTCTCGGGTTACAGCGATAGACGGCGAGGGCGAGGCGCTCGAAGGCGGGCTGCATGTGCATCTCGCGAGCCTCGAAGGGACCCCAGGCAGCACGCGCCTTGTAGATCGTCGCTGCGTAGTTGTTGTCGATGTAGGTGTCGAGGTTGTAGAAGGCCCACCAGGCGGAGCCTGTCTGCAGCGTGTCGCTGCCGACGGTGTAGGGCGTGGGCACGCCGGTGATGCCCAGATACCACGGCACGTAAGCACTGCAGTCGGGGGCCCTCATGGTCTGCCAGACCACAGCCCCGATGTCGGCGGGCAGCCAGGAGCGCAGCTGGGTCACTTCACTGACCTGGGTGCGAGCCGTGCAGACGGTGCGCACGCTGGTGTGATTGGGAGAGATCGCGTAGTTGTTGCTGAGGTCGTACTGGCTGCCTTCGAAGTGAGACCTCATGATGCCCATGAGTGTCGACGGCGTGATCGGCCGGGCTGCGTCAAGGTACTGCTGCACCATCGTCTCGCGCACCGTGTTGTAGGGATTGACGAGACTCGAGGCCAGCCCGTAGACCAGAGAGAAGTCGAACGGCGCGTGGCTCGAGGTGTCATACCACCCCTGGGATTTCGACGAGCTCAAGGTCAACCGAACGCAGTCCGTGCGCGGAGTTGGCCGTGACCTTCGCACCTGGATAGTTGCGCGGGTCAACAATCAGAGCGGGCTACCGTTTGCTGGAGGTCTCCTTGACATGTGCGGCCTCTGATTTCGCTGCACAAGCCCTGCGCCGCCGACGTGGAACCGACTGAAGGGAAAGGTTCAACTGGTGCGTCGCCAGACGCTTCAGGCGCCGTCGGTCAAGCGGTCCACCTCCGCGAGCTCATCTGCGCCGAGCCTCCAGGCCGTGGTCGCGGCCACGTTTTCGCGGACCTGCGCGGCCGTCATCGCGCCCGCGATTACTGAGGCGATCTGTTTGTTGGAGGCCAACCAGCCCAGGGCAAGCTCGAGCAGGCTGTGGCCGTGCTTCTCTGCGAAGACGGCGAGCCGCTCCACCTCGGCAAGCCGCTCTCCGACAAGCGCCTCGTCCGTCGGGTCGTGCGAGCCCGTCAGGCGTGTCTTCGAAGGCCCTGGTCGACCCTGGCGGTACTTGCCGCTGAGCAGGCCCATGGCCAACGGAAAGTAGGGGACAAAGGCCATTGCAAGCGAGGCGCAGGTGGCCAGCACCTCCGCCTGGGGTGTGCGGTGTAGCAGGTTGTACTCGTTCTGTACGCAGGCGAAGCCGCGCAGGCCGCGATCGCGGGCCGCCGCGTGGGCCTCGACGAGCTGCGCGGCGGAGAAGTTCGAGCAGCCGATCTCACGCACCTTGCCCTCGTCGATGAGGCGGTTCATCGCGGCCAACGTGTCTGCGATCGGCACCTGGGGATCGGGCCGGTGGAGCAGGTAGAGGTCGATGGACTCGCCGCCCAGGCGGCTCAGGCTCTGCTCGCAGGCGCGCCCGACCCACCTCGGATCGCCACCGGAAAGCGCCTCAGGCACGTCGCCCATGCCGAACTTGGTGGTAATCACGACATCGCTGCGGCGCGCGCCGAGAGCTTGGCCGAGGAACGTCTCCGAAGCGCCGTCGCCGTAGATATCGGCCGTATCGAAGTGCGTGATGCCCGCCTCCAGGGCGGCCTCGACGACGCTGCGCGCGCTGGCGGCATCGAGCCGCCGGCCGAAGTTGTTGCAGCCCAAGCCGACGAGCGAGACTTCAAGTCGGCCAATTTGTCGTTTGTCTGCCGTCATGTCTCATCGCCCCCTGCTCCACAAAGGGGCGCTCACCTTGCTGACCGGCCCCCAGGTCGTCGCGCAGCTCGCGCCGTGCATCGGCCCGGTGCGGTCAGTGCTGCTAAGAGAAGCCCGCAGCCGTCTGGCACGGGTAAGTCAGGCGACCGCCGGCTCCGTCGCACCGTCGCTTACGGGCTGAGCTGCCGCCGTGGCCGCCAGTGAGCCAGCAGCACCGCAGGCCGCTGCGGCGGCTGTCCAGACGAAGCCCGCGCGTTCAATGCCCAGGGCGCGATCGAGCGACCAGCCCCCGGGTCCGACCTCGGCCAGCCCCAGCAGGGCGCTGATCAAAACGACGTTGTACTCGTAGCCGCCGTTGGTGGCCCAAGGCCCGTTCTTCCAGTGCACGGTGCGGATCGCGGTTAGCATGACTGAGATGAGAACCGCTTCGGCCAGCGGCGTGGCAAGCCCGAGGGCGAGCAGCGTACCGCCGCCGCTTTCGGCCAGACCGGCGACCAAGGCATTGCGACGGCCCGGCGCCAGCCCGATCGCCTCGAAGCCCTCGCCGGTAGCACCCAGACCGCCGCCGCCAAACCAGCCGAAGAGCTTCTGCGTTCCGTGTCCGATGAACAAGCCACCGATCACCGAGCGTAGCAGCAGTCGTCCCACGCCCATGAGACCCCCCTTCGCAGTAGATGAAGTCGCTTTCCCCGCCAGACCCTGCGGAGAAACCCGTGGCCCAACGCTTGAATGGAGGGAGCCGTGTCGTCACGCCGGTGACGGATGATCAGGCGTGTCGGCTAGCCCCGCCAACGAGACTCTACAGACCACCGCCGGCTACTCGACAGCGGCAACGTTCAGTGGCCGCCGACGCGCACGAGCATCTTGCCGATGTTCTCGCCGCGCATGAGGCCGATGAACGCATCGGGGGCGTTCTCGACGCCATCGACGATCGTCTCGGCCAGGCGGATGCGGTCCTCGGCCAGCCAGCCGCCGACCTCCTCGAGGAACGCCGGCCGGCTGTCGACGTGGTCGCCCACGAGAAAGCCGCGCAGCGTGAGCCGCTTGCCGACCAGCAGCGCCAGGTTGCGCGGGCCGGCGGGCGGCTCGACCGCGTTGTACTGCGAGATCGCTCCGCACAGGGCCGCACGGCCGTGCGGGCGCAGGGCGCCGATGGCCGCCTCGAGGTGCTCGCCGCCGACGTTGTCGTAGTACACATCGATGCCCTCCGGCGCGGCCTCAGCCAGACGTCGGGCCACGGGGCCCTCGTGATAGTCGAAAGCGGCATCGAAGCCAAGCTCGTCGAGGAGATAGGCAACCTTGGCTGCCGATCCGGCGCTACCCACCACGCGGGCCGCGGCGTGCAGCTTGGCGATCTGGCCGGCGAGACTGCCCACCGCGCCCGCGGCGCCCGAGACGAAGACGACGTCGCCGGTCTGCAGCGCAGCGATCTCGAGCACGCCGACCCAGGCGGTCAGGCCGACCATCCCGAGCGCGCCGAGCCAGGCGCTGAGCGGCGCCTCAACGGCCGGAATGCGACGAAAGACGCCCGCCTCCCCGAGGGCGTACTCGCGCCAGCCCANNCCCCGCATGTAGGGGTCGACCGAGATGAAACGATTGTGGACCAGGACCTGACCAGGCCCCGGGTCGGACACCGGCATCTCGACGACGGCAAAGTCGCTGGGACGCGGCCCGCCCTGCGGCCGGGCGACAAGATGGATCTCTTTGCTGCTGCCCGAAGACTTCATCTGGGACCCTCCTGAACGGGGGATAACGACTCGGCCTGTTGGGCCGGTCGGCCTCTTGTGGATCTCGTTGAGCGAGATCCGGTGCGGCTGGCCAACGGCAAAGGCGATCGCCGCTGCGATGTCCTCTGCCTGCAGCGCACCGACGGAATCGCGGCAACCCTATGCACCCTCGCGAACACGATCGTCACCGGTGTGGTCGGTCAGCTCGGTGGTGACGGCGCCCGGTTCAACGACGATCGCACGTACGCTGGCTTGAAGGTGTTCCTGGCGCAGAGCGTCCGACCAGGCAGTGAGGTCCCACTTGGTGGCGTTGCAGACCGAGGAGTTGCGGCCGGTCGTGCGCCCCGCGACCGAACTGATGTTGAAGACCACGTCTGCCTCCTGACGAGGAGAACCAACGAAGTGGCGATCTTGCCCGTCGCGAAACCAGGGGCTAGCCAAGGCAAGCGAAAGCCCGCCGCAACCTCGGGGCCGCTAACAATTCAGCCGTGCTAAGACGTGCCTGTCTTGTCGCGTTTCAGACGTGTCACGCCAAGCCTTCAGTTGGCCTGTCGTGCCGCGCCTCGCCATACCCATGGCTGCAACGGGCATTTTTAGTATTCGCGCAACAGCCCGGTCCTACACGCGTTAGCAGCCACGTGATGCCAGGCCCAAGCCAGGGGAGCGGCGTAGGGCGGCTCATCGCAGAAGTCGTGTTTCAGCTGTAGCGCGCCACGGCCATGGTGGCCAAGGTACCCAGGAGAAGGACCAGGGCGCTCAGGCGAAGGACACTCTCCTGCCGAGCGAGCGGCCTTGCCCGCCCTGACACGCCGCCCAGTCGGGCGTCTTCTCGTCTGTACAGGGACTCGCACACAAAAGCGATGGCGATGGCAGCCACTGAAGCCAGGGCCCCGATGACCAGGGAGAGTCCCCAGCGCGTGTGCGAAAAGCTTCCCGGGTGCAGAGCGTGCAGCTGAACCATCATCACCAGGCCGCTGGCGATGGTAGCGAGAGCGCTAACGGCTAGCAGGGGCGTCATGACCGCTCTTAGCGATCTCGCGAGGGCACGCTGGTTTGGCATGTCCAGGACGTGCAGCCTGGGCAGCAGGAGGACCGTGTAGAAGAAGGAGCCACCCAGCCAAATCGTCGCGAAGAGGATGTGCACGATGGCGACGGCGATCTTCATCGGAAGGGTGACTCCTTGCGGTCGGGTTCGACAATGATAGCCGAGCACAGGGGAGTCGAGCGCGCGGCCTGGCCAGCAGACGTGCGGAGAGTGCTCGGCGCGCCGGTGCTCACGCACAGGTCCGCCAGACCTGTAGCGTCCACTTTCTCGCTGCTCCTCGCGACGTTGCCGACATGACGCCGACGGCGCCAAGGGCGAACGCGACGCGACCGGGTGCTAGTGGACTGTGAACCCCCGCTCCTCGGCAGTCAGTCCGCCAGAACCTCGGCGCTCATCACGGAAACGGCGCGCGCGAACTCGGCCCTGTCGATGAGACCGGCGGCCGATCGAGTCGCGAAGATGCGGTCCGGGTATGCGACTGCGGCCGGGTCGAAGCCCTCGCGCAGCTTAAAGTCGTACTTGGCGCGATAGACACGACGGCCGAGAGCGTCGAGGTCCGCGGGAGCGACATCGAAGCCCGCCGAGGCCAGGGCCGCACACGTCTGCTCGGGCTTGTAGATGCCACGGGCGAAGAAGCACACGACGAGAGACGAAAGCACCTGGCGCCAGCGCTCCTCCGCGACCAGTGACCTGGCCATCTCCTCGAGGGGAACGGTCGCGCCCGACATGAGTGCGGTCTGGTCGAGGGAGTAGCCGGCGTTGTCGCAGTGGCTGTGCCGCGCCCCGAAGAGAAACCCGAGGTGAGCGGCCGGGCCGGTGTGATAGCCGGCCATCTCGTGACCCGCGAACGATAGGGCGAAGTCCTCGCCACCATACTGCTGCGCCGCGAAGGCGACTCCCCTGCGCAGCGCCAGGTAGAAGTCGTTCTTGCCGTCGACGATGCCGCGGACCATGGCCCGGTACGGGGCGTCCTCACCCCACACCAGATGGACGCCGTCGGTGTCGTTCTCGGTGATGAGCCCGTGCTCCATGGCCTCGGTGGCCCAGGCGAGCACGGCTCCCGCACTCATGCAGTCGAGGCCCAGGGCTTCGACGGTCTCCATGAGACGCAGGTAGCACTCCGGATCGTTGATGCCGAGCAGCGTGCCCAGCGAGAAGATGGGCTCGTAGTCGTAGCTGATCATGCGCGTCTTGTAGAAGTAGGGGTCGTCGGTATAGGGCTCGCGCAGGGCGGCGATGTGGATGCAGCCCACAGGGCAGTGAGCGCAGGCCAAGCGGCGGCCGAGGTAGTGCGCTGCCAGTCCCTCGCCGCTGATCCGCTCTGTGTCGGGCATGCGCCCGCTGAGCAGGTTGCGCGTGGGCAGGCCGCCGATGGCGTTGAGCGGGGTGACGTTTTCGGCGGTGCCGAGGTCGTGGTACTTGCGCATGACGTCGCTCTGCGTGGCGGCGAAGAGTTCCTTGTAGGTACGCTTGTAGGCCTTCGGGTCGGCTGTCGGGATTACCTCGGCGCCGGAGACCACCAGCGCCTTGAGCTTCTTCGAGCCGAACACGGCGCCGAGGCCGAGGCGGCCGAAGTGGCGATACGTCTCGGTGGTAACGCAAGCATAGGAGACCATCTCTTCGCCGGCGCGGCCGATGCGCATGATGGAACGTACCCCGGCGCCGGGCTCATTGTCGCGGATGACACGACCCACCGTGAAGAGGCTCGACATGCCCCACACGGTGTCGGCGTCGCGGAAGAAGACGTCGTGGCCGTGAACCGCGATCCACACCGGGCTCGAGCTGGCTCCGGTGATGACGATGGCGCCGAGCCCTGCGGAGCGGATGGCGACGGCGCTCCGCCCCCCGCCGTGGCTCTCGCCGAGATTCCCGGTGTGCGGACTCTTGAACATCGCCACGGTCTTGGAGGCCAGCGGGAAGAGCCCGGTCAGCGCCCCCACGGTGAGGACGATGGGATTGTCGGGGCCGAGCGGGTCGGCGCCCACGGGGCAGTTCTCGTCGAGGAGGCGGATGCCCGCGCCTGCGCCGCCAATGTCGTCGGCGAACAGATCCTCGCGCCGCTCCACACGGTAGCTGCGCCTGCTGAGGTCCACGTAGAGGACGTTGGCGAGCGGATCACCCGGGATCATGGCTCGCCTTTCGCGAGGGAACCGCCGCGAGAGCACCGGGACGATCATTGCGGACGAGGCCGAGGACGCCGTAGGGGCAGTGCAGCGCGCAGGTGCCGCAGTGGATGCAGATGAGCGGCTTGTTGATGCGGCTGTCCCAGTGAATCGCCCCGACGATGCACGCCTGACGGCAGAGCCCGCAGCCGATGCAGAGCTCGGGGATGAGGGTGACACCGCCGCCTTTGCGCAGTGTGAGTGCGTCCTCGGGGCACACCTTGGCGCACGGCGGGTCTTCGCAGGCGCGGCACACGATGACTCGGAACCCGCGGCTGATGCCGCCGGCGGATCGCACCTTGATGCAGGCAAGGCTTAGGCTGACGTCGTCGTTGCGGCGGGCGCAGGCGAATATGCAGCACTGGCAGCCCACGCAACGATCGGTATCGAGCACGTCAAGACGAGTCATNNGTGGCAGCCGGCTGCCACGGCGCCCGAGGGCTCAGCGAGCCGTGGCTCGATATCGCCCGCGGCGACCTTGCGGCTCACGCGACACAGACTGCATATCCCAAGCGGTCACGAGGGCGGTGACCTCCTACATGGAAAGGCTCCTGGCTTGAGCCCGGCACATGCGATTCGGGACCGCACATCAGTGCGAGACATGTACGCCCTCTGATCCCGCTGGACAACGCGCTGACGCCGACGTGTCGCCGACCAAAGCACACGCGATGACGACATCCACTAGGGCCGGCTTGCTGAGCCGCTGCGCCCCCTGCCGCCCGCAGGCGACGATTCTCTTAAGCCACGGTCGGGTAAGTGGCAGCGTGACGCACCCGTGGCGCCCTCAGTGGGTCGCGCGGGTTGAGCACCCTCGGCAGCGAGGAGGCATGGTGACCAGCACAGATCTATTCCCGGGCCAGTGGCAGCCGCAGGTCGTTCTCATGGCGGCGCTGGAGATCGGCCTGATCGAGGCACTCCTTGACCAGCCGCGGCCGCCGGCGAGGGTCGCCCAGGAGCTCGCCCTCGACGAGCGAGCTACGGTTCGGGTGGTCAGCGTGCTGGTCGATGCCGGCTACCTCGAACAACGGAGCGATGGCGTGGTCGTGGCGCCCGACGCCCGGGCGCTCCTGGACCCGGCCGACGCCGCCTTCGTCGGCGACCGGCTGTGGCACCTCCACGACCTGCTCCGCCGTTGGGTGCAGCTGCCGGAGGTACTGCGCGCCGGCGGTCCGGCACGCCTCGAGCGCACACCGGAGTCGCTGCGAGCGTTCATCGGTTCCATGCGCGTGGGAGCTCGCGAGCGGGCGCGGCCGCTGGCCGACCAGCTCGCGGCGCTCTTCCCGGCGACCAAGACCGTGCTCGACGTCGGGGGCGGGCCGGGCACGCAGGCGCTTGCCTTTCAGGACCACGGCTGGCAGGTGACGGTGCTCGACTTCCCCGAGGTGATCGACCTTATGACGGACGACCTCGCGAGGGCCGGCATCGACGTCATCAAGGGCGATGCGACCCGCGCCATCCCCGCCCAGGGCTTCGACCTGGTCTTCTGCGGCAACCTCTTCCACTCGATGTCGCCGGCGGAATGCGCGTCCGTCGCGGCAAGCGCCGCGGGCGCTCTTGCCTCCGGCGGTGCTTTGGCCATCCTCGACTTCTTGCGCGGCACCGGTCTGCCCTCGTCGCTCTTCGCCGTGAACATGCTAGTGGCGACGAGCGGCGGTGACGTCTACGCCGAGGCGGACTACCGGCGCTGGTGCGAGGCCGCCGGGCTGCGGGACTTCGCTGTGTACGATGTGATGGGGCATTCTCAGCGGCTGCTGACGGCCGGCAAGCGCTAGCACACAGACCCAGGAACGGGCTCTCAGCCTCCCGCGGCCAAAGAGGTCGCTCGAGAAGTCTCCGCCGCACGCGTCGCAGCCGAGTTTCGTCAGCAAAATGTCGGCATTCGCAGCCTACGAGGGGAATCGGCAATAGGAGATAGTGCCGATTAGCAGAGCTTTTCTTGGAGGCGGCGGCCGGAGTCGAACCGGCGATGGAGGTTTTGCAGACGTCAGTCGGCGGTGCCCAGGGGTAGTCAGTTAGATGCGAATGTGCTGCACCGTTCGCGTTTCTGGCGAGCCTGCGTGTTCAGCCGGAGTTAGCCGTAGTCAGCGGTGGTTGTGCGTCTTGTCCGGTCATGAAAA
>PKYM01000039.1:0-6584 GCA_003132645.1 Actinomycetota bacterium
GGGACTCCAGCCTGCGGCAGGCTTTTCGGGGCCTCGAGCGGTTGACGAAGGGCAAGCATCGTCAACGCCAACGTCCCGCCGGGAGCTCCGGTGCGATGGGACCAGGTCGGACGAAGGGCGGCCAGGCATCAACCGGCTGGGCAGGGGAATGTCACCTTCGAGCTTCCAACGGGTAACTCTCAAAGGCGCGCTTTTGAGTCTTGAGTAACGAGGTGATCGACATGAACATCGGTATCGTAGGATCAGGCCACATCGGCGGCACGCTGGCCGCCAAGCTTGCCCAGGCCGGCCACGACGTGGCCGTGGCCAACGCTCACGGGCCGCAGTCGCTGCAAACTCGGCTCGCCACCATGGGAAACGGGGTGCGCGCGGCGACCGTCGAGGAGGCCGAGCGCTTCGGTGAGGTCGTCATCGTCGCGATCCCGTTCGGCCAGTATCGCTCGCTGTCGCCGGAGCTCCTGCGCGGCAAGATCGTCGTGGACACCGGCAATTACTATCCGCAGCGTGACGGCAACTTTCGCCAGCTCGACGACGACAGCATGACATCTTGCGAGCTCGTCGCGGAGTACCTCCAGGGTGCGCGAGTGGTCAAAGGCTTCAACGCCCTGCGTTCGGATGTCCTGCGCGACGAAGGCAAGCCGGCCGGCACGCCCGGTCGCCTTGCCATGCCGCTCGCCGGCAACGACGTTGCGGCCAAGCACGTGGTGTCCGGGCTGATCGACGAGATCGGCTTCGATCCGGTCGACCTCGGCAGCCTGGCCGAAGGCGGTCGCCAGATCCAGCCCGGCTCGCCCGTCTATCCGGCGCGCCTGACGGCGCTGGAGATGATGCAGCGGCTGGCGGCCTGATCGCCGGAGCGCCAGGGCGGCACAGCGCCAGGGCGGCCGGAGCGCAAGGGCGGCGGAGCGTGCGCGCCGTTGCCTAAGGCTCGACTCGCCCGCCGGCGGCTCGCGTGGCGGCAGGTGTGGCGATTACTGAAAACGGTTATCATTTCGGCATGCCTGGATCGCGCCATGTGTCGCCCGGCGTCGCCGCGCGCGCCCTCACCACCCTTGCGGCCGGCGCGGCGATTGGTCTGGCCGTCATCGCGGTCGTGACCTTCGCCGCCGGCTGCGGGTCGACCTCGGGCGCTGCGACCGGGTCGCGTGTCGCGGTCGTGGCAGGCGAGAACGTTTGGGGCGGCATCGCCGCACAGATCGGCGGCGCCCGCGTGCGGGTCACGTCGCTGATCTCCGACCCCAACGCCGACCCGCATCTCTTTCAGGCGAACGCCGCCGACGCGGGCGCCATGGCCCACGCCCGGATCGTGATCGAAAACGGCGCCGGCTACGACGACTTCATGGGACAGCTCCTGTCGGCCTCGGGCGCCCGGCCGGCGGTGATCGACGTCCAGCGGGTGCTCGGGGAGACCGGCGCCAACGTCAATCCCCACTTCTGGTATGACCTCGCTCACGTACCGCTCGTCGCACAGGCTGTCGAACGGGCCCTGGCCGCCGCCGACCCGGCAGGGACGTCCGCCTACGAGGCCGGCTTGCGGCGTTTCGACGCGTCGCTGCGCCCGACGCTCGCGGTCATCGCGCAGATCAAACGCGGGTTCGCCGGGCAGCTCGTCGCTTACACGGAGCGTGTGCCGGGCTACCTGATCGCCGATGCCGGGCTTGTCTCGGTCACGCCGCCGGGTTTCGCGGCGGCCATCGAGAGCGGCAACGAGCCGAGCGCCTCAGACACCCAGGCCATGCAGTCGCTGATCGCCGGCCACAGGCTGCGGCTCCTGCTCTACAACACGCAGGCGACGAGCGCCGTGAGCCAGCACATAAGGGCGCTGGCCCAACAGGCGGGCATTCCGGTCGTCGGCGTCAGTGAGACTCAACCCTCGAGCGATCCCTCCTATCAGGCCTGGCAGCTACGCCAGGCCCGCGAGATCCTGCAGGCCCTGGGCGGCCGGCCATGACCGCTCCCGCAGTCACTCCCGCGATCCGCTTCGCGGGCGCCGCCGCCGGCTACGGCGAGCGGCGCGTCTGGGAGGGTCTCGACCTGACCGTGGAAAGCGGCGAGTTCCTCGCCGTGCTCGGCCCCAACGGCACCGGCAAGACCACGCTGCTCAAGGCCGTGCTCGGTATCGCGCGGCTGTCGGCGGGGACCATCGAGGTCGCGGGTCGGCCGCCACGCCGGGGCAGCAGGCGCATCGGCTACATCCCTCAACAGCGCGCCTTCGACCGCGATCTGCCTGTGCGCGGTCGCGACCTGGTGCGCTTCGGTCTCGACGGCCACCGACCGGGGATCCTGCTGGCCCGCCGCGAGAGCCGCCGACGCGTCGACGAGGTGATCCGCGCGGTGGGCGCGACGGGCTTCGCCGGCGCGCCCGTCGGGCGGCTCTCGGGCGGCGAGCAGCAGCGCCTGCGTATCGCCCAGGCGCTGCTCGGCGACCCCGACATCCTGCTGTGCGACGAGCCCCTGCTGTCGCTCGATGTCGCTCACCAGCGTGTCATCACCGCGCTCATCGAGCAGCGTCGCCGCGAGGCCGGCACGACGATCGTCTTCGTCACCCACGACATCAACCCGGTGCTGCCCTACGTCGGCCGGCTGCTCTACCTGGTCGGCGGCCGCTTCGCGGTCGGCAGCCCGGCCGAGATCCTCACCGGCGCGCGCCTGAGCTCGCTCTACGGCACGCACGTCGACGTGGTGCGGGCCGGCGGCCGGGTCGTCGTGGTGACCCCCGACGACGACGATGTCACGGGCGGCGCCGACGGCCATCATCCCCCGGCAGTCTCGGCTCCCGCTCTCTGGGAGGACGAACTCGAATGAGCCTCACCCAGTATCTCGGTCTGCCCTTCGCTCAGCACGCCCTTGCGGCGGCGGCGCTGGTGGCCATCGCCTGCGGGCTGATCGGGCCCTTCGTCATCACCCGCGGCATGGCCTTTGCCGTGCACGGCACCAGCGAGCTCGCCTTCACGGGCGCCGCCGCGGGCCTGCTCGTGGCCAACAACGCCATCGCCGGCGCCCTCGTGGGAGCGGTCGTCGTCGGCGGTCTGATCGGCGCGATGGGTGCTCGCGAACGCGAGCGCGACTCGTCGATCGGCGTGATCCTGGCCGCCGGGATGGGCCTCGGCGTCCTGCTGCTGAGCTACTACCACGGCTTCGCCACTGAGGCCACGAACATCCTCTTCGGCAACATCTTCGGCGTCAGCTCCGGTCAGCTTCTGGTGCTCGGCATCATCGCGGTGAGCGTCATGGTGGCCATGGGCGTGCTCTACCGGCCGCTGCTGTTCGCTTCGGTCGATCCCGAGGTGGCCGTGGCCCGCGGCGTGCCGGTGCGGCTGCTGGGCATCGTCTTTCTGTTCATCCTCGCCTTCACCGTGACCGAGGCCGCTCAGGTGGTCGGTACGCTCCTCGTGTTGAGTCTCGCGATCACGCCGGCGGCGGCGGCCCACCGCCTGGCCAACAGCCCGCTCGCCGTGGCGGGCCTCGCGGTGGCCTTCGCCCTGGTGTCCGCCGACGGCGGCTTGCTGCTCAGCTTCGAGAGCAGTACGGTCAAACCGAGCGTGTTCGTGGTCGCCATCAGCTTCGGCATCTACGTTGTAGCGCGCCTCGTGGGGCCGTCGCTCAAGTCGATGCGCCGCGAGGCGGTGCCCGCGGGCGAGGAAGGCGCGACAAAGGAGGCGGCGACATGAGCGAGCATCGGTCGCCCGCGGGCTCAACCTCGGTGCCCGTCACGGGCTCGCAGCAGCCGTCCGCCGGGCCAGAACCGCTGCCCGCCGCCGGTCCTCCGCGCCCGCCTGCCCGCCCTCGTCGCGCGACGCGGCAGGGCGCGACGGTCCTCGCCGCCCTGCGCGCCTCGCCGTCGTTTCGCAGCGCCCAGGAGATCCATGGCCAGTTGCGCGCCGAGGGCGAGCGGATCGGCCTGACCACCGTCTATCGTCATTTGCAGCGCCTGGCCGACGAAGGCACGGTCGACGTGCTGCGACAGCCCGAGGGCGAGGTCCAGTATCGCTACTGTCGCAGCGACGAGCATCACCATCACATCGTCTGTCGCGTCTGCGGCAGGAGCGCCGAGACCGAGTGCCCCGAGCTCGTCGGCTGGGCCGAGCGCCTGGCCGAGTCGCTGGGCTACAGCGACGTCAGTCACGCCGTCGAAGTCTTCGGCGTCTGCGCCGGCTGTCGCGCCGCGCGCCGCTAAGCGGCCATGGCCACGATCACCATAAATATCGACCCGGTCTTCGCTCACCTCGGGCCTCTGACGCTGCGTTGGTACGGGGTGATCATGGCGTTGGCCGTCGTGGTCGGTGCGCTGGTCTTCGCCGGGCAGCTACGCAAGCGCGGCATCGCAAGCGATCACGTGGTTGCCATGCTGGTATTTGTCGTGCCGCTCGGAATCGTGGGGGCGCGGCTGTTTCACATCATCGACGACTTCAGCTTCTACTGGCATCATCCCGGCCAGCTCTGGACGCTGCAGCTCATCGGCCTCGCCATCTACGGCGTGCTCACCGGCGGCGTGCTGGGAGTCGTCATCTACAGCCGCTGGAAGAAGCTGCCCGTCTGGCGTGTGCTCGACTGCCTGGCGCTGGCGATCCCCGTGGGCCAGATCGTCGGCAGGTGCGCCAACATCATCAACGGTGACACCTGGGGCAACGCCACCAGGCTGCCCTGGGGCATCGTCTACAAGAATCCCAACGCGCTGCTGCCGGCCAATCTGCTCGGGGTTCCCACGCAGCCCACTCCAATCTATGAGCAGCTCTGGCTGCTCGTCGTGATCGCTGTCCTGCTGTGGGCCATGCCTCGTTTGAAGACCGACGGGATGGCGTTCCTGCTCTACCTCGGCCTGTACTCGTTCGGGCGTTTCTTCATCTCGTTCGAGCGCGTCAACAACGTGCTCTTCCTGGGCCTGCGCGAAGCGCAGCTCGTCGCGCTCGTCGTGTTCGCGGCCGTCTTTCCGGTGGCCTGGTGGCTGCGCCGGCGGGGACGCCGGGGTGGGTCGGCCGCGAAGCCAATGTCAAAGGCGGCTTGAGTGAGCGAGAAGGCATGACGTCGGCGACGGAGCAACGATAAGCGCCGTGGCGCGTGGGCTGGCCTGGGGCGGCATCGTGGTCGGCGGCCTGGGCGCGCTGCTGACGCATGCCGGGGCGGGCTGGGTGCCCTTTGCCGCAGTGGCGGCGTTCTGCGCCGCCTACCTTCCCCTCCGGTCGCGCCGCGACCGGAGGCGCGCCTCGGCGTTGCCGCCCAGTGTCGCGCGGCTGGCCTATCGCGGCGAGGGCTCGTTGGTGGCCTTCGTTTGGCAGTGGCGCCACGGCGAAGAGCGGCGCATGCGCATTCTGCGCTCCGAAAACCACGGCGCCCACGACGCGCGCGACGCCGAGGTCGGCGAGACTTCGGGCGGGCAGCGCTGCGTCTTCGACGGCCGCGACAATCAGTTCGTCGATCGCGACGTCGCGACGCGACACACCTATCACTACAGCTTGTTCGCCGAGGAAGCCGCGGGAGGTTGGTCGGCACCGGTCTACCAGCCGGTGACTACCGTCTCGCAGCCGGAACGCGCCGCGCTTGAGGCGGCCGAGATGGCGCCCGCCGTTCGCGAGGGGAGCGAGCACCTAACCGCTGCCCGTGACGCCGGAAGCGGACTGCTCGTCGCCTCGGACATGTCCGGAACGCCGCTCGGCGACGCTCTGGACAGGACCGGTCTGGTGGCGGGCATGGCCACCGACGCCATCTTCTCGCTGGCCTCGGTCTTCGCCCACGACAAAGCCGCCGACGGGTGGGTGGAGATCGAGTAGACGTCCGTCCGGCGTGCCGCCACTTCGGCTCGCACGCTCAAGCCGAAACGCTCGCGCCGCGCCACGCCGGGCCGCGCTCCGCTGACTAGGCGATCTGCACGGAGCGTTTCGAGAGGCCCAGAAAGTAGCCCTCGATCGTCGTCACCGGCACCCCGCCGCCGCCCGCGCCGACCGTGACGAACAGCGGTACGAAGTGCTCGGTGGTGGGGTGCGAGTAGCGGGCGCCGGGCGCCTCGCGAAAGTGCGCGAGGCTGTCGGTGTCGCCCCGTTCGAGCGTCTCGGCCGCCCAGTGGTCGAACTCGCTCGACCAGGCCGGAGGCGGGGCGTCGATGCGAAAGTCGCGCAGAAACGGCAGGCCGTGGGTGAGAAAGCCGCTGCCGATCACAAGCACGCCCTCGTCGCGCAGCGGGGCCAGCCGGGCGCCGAGCTCGAGCAGGCCGATCGGAACCAGTGAGGGCAGCGAGATCTGCAGTACGGGCACGTCCGCTTTGGGATACATGACGAGCAGCGGCACATAGGCGCCGTGGTCGAGGCCGCGCTCGGGCGCTTCGGCGACCTGCTCGCCCGCGCCCAGCAGCTCGCGCACGCGAGCGGCCAGCGCGGGTGCCGCCGGCGCTGGGTAGGTGGCGCGGTAGTAGCGCTCGGGGAAGCCGTAGAAGTCGTAGATCAGCGGCACGTCGTCGCGGGTGGCGCCCAAGGTGAGCGGCGCCGCCTCCCAGTGAGCCGAGACCATGAGGATCGCCGTGGGCCGCGGCAGGGCGGCAGCCCAGGCGCCGAGCTGGGTGACCCAGAGCGGGTCGTCGACCAGCGGCGGCG
>PKYM01000039.1:6630-15924 GCA_003132645.1 Actinomycetota bacterium
CAGCAGCGCACGGTCCCAGCCGCTGAGCTGGGCGATGGCAGCGAAGCTGCTCGTTGTCGATGTGTCAGCGGAGGCCTCCGCGGCGCGCGGGCGAACAGGCCGAGAAGCTCTGTTCTGGACGGCTGGGGGAGGTGGGTCACGGTCCTTGTGTACCCACGGGGCAGCCGCAACTATCTTTGAGCAGACTCCGCGCGCGCCGAGACGGGCAGCGTGACGGTGACCACGAGGCCTCCTTCGGCGGGAGCCTCCGCGGCATACGAGCCGCCATGGACATCGGCCACCGCGGCGACGATCGCGAGGCCCAGACCCGAGCCGCCGCTGTCTCTGCCGCGCGACGTCCCGCGCCGGTAGAAGCGCTCGAACAGGTGCGGCAACTCGTCGGGACCGATCACCTCGCCCGAGTTGGCGATGCGCAGTACCGCGCCGTCGGGGCGCCGGTCGGTGTCGACGCGCACCAGGCTGTCGGGTAGCGCGTATCTCACGGCGTTGCCGACCAGGTTGTCGATGAGCCGTTCGAGCAGGGCGCGGTCACCCTCGACCGGCGTCGGCTCGAGCGCCAGGGCGAAGGTCAGTCCCCGAGCCTCGGCGGCGGGTGTCCGGCGGCGGATCACCTCGGCGGCCAGCGCGCCCAGGTCGAGGGTCTCCGTGTCGACGAGACGCTCGCTTTCGGCCAGCACGAGGAGCCTGTCGATGACATCCTCGCTGCGCACGATGGCGGCCCTGACCGTGTCGGCCATGCGGCGCAGATCGTCGCCGGTCGCCTGAGGGTCGGCGAGTGTCACGTCGACTTCGGTGCGCATGATGGCAAGCGGCGTGCGCAACTCGTGCGAGGCGTCGGCCACGAACGCGCGCTGGGCGTCGAAGGCCGCCTCGAGGCGCGCCAGCATGGCGTCGAAGGTGTCGGCCAGCTTGCGCAGCTCGTCATCGGGGCCCTGCATGGCGATGCGCTCGTGGAGCGTGCTGGCCGACGCGCGCTGAGCGGCCACCGCGATCTCCTGCAGCGGACGCAGCATGCGGCCGGCGATCAGCCAGCCGAGCCCCACCGATACCGCCGCGGCCACGGCCAGGGCCGTGAACGCCACCCCGGTCAGGCCGTGCAGGAGCTGGGAGACGATCTGGTCCTGCACCGTGCGCGTGAAGGCNNTCGCCGGGATTATGAACCAGAACCTGACGCACAAGCACGTAGCTGACCGCGATCAGCAGGAACCCCAGGGCAAAGAACACCGCGCCGTAGGACAGCGTGAGACGCAGGCGCAGGCTGGTGCTGTGCCGCCTCACAGCCGGTATCCGGCGCCTGCGACCGTCTCGATGAGCGGCGGCTCGCCGAGCTTCTTGCGCAGCGTCATGACCGCGACCCGCACGACGTTGGTGAACGGATCGGCGTTCTCGTCCCAAACCCTCTCGAGGAGCTCCTCGCTGGAGAGCACCGCCCCGCTCGCCGAGAGCAGCGCCTCGAGGACGCCGAACTCCTTGTTGGTCAACTCGAGCTCGCGGCCCTGGCGCCACGCGCGGCGGCTTGCCGGGTCGAGCTCGACGTCACTGCGGCGCAACACCGGCGGCCGTGGGGGGCCGGCGCGGCGCGAGAGGGCGCGGAGGCGGGCCACGAGCTCTTCGAAGGCGAACGGCTTGCCGAGGTAGTCGTCGGCTCCGAGGTTGAGGCCGGCGACCTTGTCGCGCAGGCCGCCGGCGGCCGTCAGCATGAGGATGCGCGCCTCGGTGCCGGACTCGGCCAGGCGGCGACACACGTCGTCGCCGTGCAGCCCCGGCAGGTTGCGGTCGAGGATCACGACGTCGTAGGCAGTGACGAGGGCCTTCTCGAGGCCGCCCTGGCCGTCGAGGGAGACATCGACGGCCATGCCCTCGCGGCGCAGGCCGCGGGCGATGGCCGACGCCAGCGCCTCTTCATCTTCGATGATCAGCACGCGCATGACCGCCTCCTTTCTTCAAGCCAGTATCGGCCACGGCCGATAAGAGCAGCGTAAGATGCCGGTGGTGACGAGGCCGGACCGTCTCTTACGTCGGCCTTATCACTGCGAGTGTATGATGCTACGGCCCCGCAAGGGGAGTGGGTGCGTCGATCCCCGGATTCCCGCAGAGCAGGAGCTGAATATGGCCGTTTTCGCGCGCTGGTGTTACCGACATCGCATCGTCGTAGTGGTCGCCTGGTTGGTAGTGCTGGGCACCGTGATCGGTGTCGACCACACGGTGGGCAACGCCTACTCCAACAGCTTCAGCCTGCCCGGCACCGAGTCCGCGAAGGCGCTCAACCTGCTGAGCGCGACGCTGCCCAAGCAGTCCGGCGATTCGGACTCGATCGTCTGGCATGTGTCCAGCGGTACGGTCAACGACCCGTCCGTGCGCACCCGCATCACGGCTCTGCTGCAACTGGTCGCCAAGGCTCCGTCGGTCGCGGCAGTGACCAGTCCCTATACGCCGACGGGCGCCGTCCAGATCAGCCGCGACGGCAAGACGGCTTACGCCACGGTCGTCTTCACGAAGCTCGCCGCCGAGCTGCCACGGCCCGACATCATGCGTGTCATCTCCCTGACAAAGGCGGCGGGCAAGCCCGGCCTGGACGTCGCGATCGGCGGCCAGGCGATTGAGCAGGCGAGCTACACGCCACCCTCCTACAGCGAAGTCATCGGTCTCGCCGCCGCCGCCATCATCATCCTGATCGCCTTCGGCTCGCTATTGGGCATGGCGCTGCCGCTCATCACGGCCATCGTGGCGCTCGGCACGGCGATCTTCTCGATCGGCCTGTTCTCGCACGTGGCGAGCGTCGCCACCATGGCTCCCACCCTGGCCGCGCTCATTGGCCTGGGCGTCGGCATCGACTACTCGCTGTTCATCGTCACCCGGCACCGGGACGGCCTCAAGGCGGGCCTGGCGCCCGAAGAGGCGGCCGTGCGGGCACTCAATACCGCGGGGCGCGCGGTGCTCTTTGCCGGCGGCACGGTATGTATCGCCCTGCTGGGTCTGCTCGTCTTGCGGCTGGGCTTTCTCAACGGCTTGAGCATCTCGTCGGCCGCGACCGTGCTGCTGGCGATGGCCACCGCCGTGACCCTGCTGCCCGCCCTCTTCGGCTTCATGGGTCTGCGCGTGCTCAGCCGCTCCGAACGCCGGCGTTTGGCCGACCACGGAGCGCACGATGTGCACAAGACGGGTTTCTGGGCGCGCTGGTCGGCCTTCGTGGCGCGCCGGCCGCTGGTTCTCATGCTCTGTGCGGTCGTGCTCATGGGCGTTCTCGCGATTCCCTACTTCTCGCTGCGACAAGGTCTCTCCGATGCCGGCAACGACCCTGCCGGCACGACCACCCGCAAGGCCTACGATCTGCTCGCCGCCGGGTTCGGCCCGGGCTTCAACGGACCGCTGCTGCTCGTGGCGCAGACCGGTTCGAGTGCCGACCAGGCAGCGCTGCTGCGCCTCGAACACTCGCTAACCACACAGCCGGGCATCGCCGCGGTCGTGCCGTTTCCCAGCAAGCCGGGCGCGAAGCTCGCGATCGTCGAGGCCTTCCCGAGCACGGCGCCGCAGGACGCCAGGACGTCCCAGCTGATCACGCACTTGCGCGACGACGTCATCCCGCCGTTCGAGCATGGCGGCACGCTGCGGGTCTACGTCGGCGGCAGCACGGCGATCTTCGACGACTTCGCCACCATCATCAGCGGCAAGCTGCCGCTGTTCATCGCGGTCATCATCGGATTAGGGTTCCTGCTCCTGCTCGTGGCGTTCCGCAGCCTGCTCGTGCCGGCGACCGCGGCCGTGATGAACCTGCTGGCCGCCGGAGCCTCGTTCGGGGTCCTCGTGGTGTTCTTCCAGTGGGGCTGGGGCGCGAAGCTGCTGGGGCTGGGTAAGCCGGGCCCGATCGAGGCCTTCCTGCCGGTGATGATGCTGGCCATCCTGTTCGGCCTCTCCATGGACTACCAGGTCTTCCTCGTGAGTCGCATGCACGAGGAGTGGGTGCACACCGGCGACAACGAGCACGCCGTCACGGTCGGGCAGGCCACCACCGGCCGGGTCATCAGTGCGGCCGCCGCCATCATGATCTGCGTCTTTCTGGCCTTCGTGCTGGGCGGGCAGCGGATCATCGCCGAGTTCGGCATCGGGCTTGCCTCGGCGGTGTTCCTCGACGCCGTGGTCATTCGCACAGTGCTCGTGCCCTCGCTGATGCACCTGTTCGGGTGGTGCAACTGGTGGCTGCCTAAGGCGCTCGACCGGCGGCTGCCGCACCTCTCCGTCGAGCCGGTCGAGGATGCCGAGAGCCGGCCGGTCTCAGAGCCGGCGGTCCGGGGCCCCGTCGCTCCCGAGGTCCCGCAGCCCTGATCGGCGGGAGCGCGGCGGTGCTGCGGCCCGTTTTGTGCGCGGTGTGACCACCGGCCGTCGTTTGCCCTGCGCCCACCGGCGCCACCTGCGCGCGGCACTTACGCCGACCTTATGTCCTGCCGGGTATGTTGGCTCAAGAACTGCGACGAACGGCCGCCGCGCGGCCGCGACCATACGCTTTCGGCGAACAGGAGGCCCACTGACCATGACCAGGGCTCACCGACCATGACCATGACGCAGGACCAGGCCGGCGGTCGGCCGGCGCCGCCGGGCGGCGCCGGAGCGCCCGTCGTGCTGGCCACCTACGGGCTGACCAAGAGCTTCGGCGGGACGCTGGCCGTCGACCACCTCGACCTCACGGTGCGTCGGGGCGACGTGTTCGGCTTTCTCGGGCCCAACGGGGCCGGCAAGACCACCACCATCCGCATGATCGTCGGGCTGATCTACCCGACCAGCGGTTACGCGGTCGTGCTCGACCACCAGGTGCCGCGCGACAAGATCGAGGCGCTGCGGCACATCGGCGGCTTCGTCGAGGTGCCGGCCTTCTATGCCAACATGAGCGCCAGGCGCAACCTGCGCCTGATGGGCAGCCTGAATGCCGCGGTCGACGAGAGCCGCATCGACGAGGTGCTCGACGTGGTCGGCCTGCGCGAGCGCGCCGACTCCAAGGTCGGCGACTACTCGCACGGCATGAAGCAGCGTCTGGGCATCGCCAACGCGCTGATCAACAAGCCCGAGCTCGTCATCCTGGACGAACCCACGAGCGGCCTCGACCCGCAGGGCATGAAAGACGTGCGCGAGTTGGTACGCGAATTGGGCACCGGTGGCACCACGGTCTTTCTGTCGAGCCACCTGCTGCACGAGGTGGAGCAGGTCTGCAACCGCGCGGCCATCCTCAACAGGGGACGCGTCGTCGTTGAGGGACCGGTGAGCGAGCTGCACCCTGAGCACTCGTCCGTGAAGCTCCTCACGTCGGACCAGGACAGGGCGCGGCAGATCGTGGCCGCCCTGGTCGGCGCGCAGCATGTCGAGCTCGACGAGGAGTATCTGATCGTCGAGGCAAGCGACGGCACCGTGCGCGAGATGGTTCGTGCGCTGGTCGTCGAGAACGTCGGTGTCGATGCCGTCATCCCCGCCCGCGAGCAGGGCCTCGANNAGCTCCGACGTCGATACGGGTGGGACGGCCGGTGTGGCGGGAGGTGCCCGATGATGCTGCTTCGTCGCGAGCTGACCAAGCTCTTCGCCCAGAAGCGCAGTTACGTGGGCTGGGCCGGGCTGCTGGCCGTGCCCCTTCTCATGACCCTCGCGCTGTACCTCAACCGCAACAACGTCCACCACGACAACGGCCCCGGCGGCGTGATCTCGCTGGCACTTCATAACGGCCTGTTCATGCCGGTTGCCGCGATCACCCTTCTGTCGGGCTTCCTGTTGCCGCTGCTGGCCTCGATGGTGGGCAGCTACCAGCTCGCCGGCGAAGCCGAGACCGGCACCATCAAGACCTGGCTCATGCACTCGGTGAGCCGCGGCGGCGTGCTCGCCTCGAAGTGGGGCATAGCCGTGATCTACGTCACGATCGGCCTGGCCGTCGTGGCGGCCGGCGCGCTGCTCGCCGGCGGCCTGGCCTTCGGTATTCACGCGCCGACGCTGCTTTCGGGCCAGACCGTGAGCGTGGCCCACGGGCTGTGGCTCAGCCTGCTGGGGTTCCTGTACGTGCTGGCCGGCGTGATCTGCGTCCTGTCGCTGGCCCTGCTGTTTGCCACCTTCACCAACTCGAGCCTCACGGCGGCCATCGGCGCCCTGGTCGTGGTGATCGTCATGAACATCGTCGGCGCCTTCAGCTACTTCGACTTCCTCAAGCCCTATCTGTTCACGAGCCACGTCGATGCCTGGCAGAACCTGCTTAGCCAGCCGATCGGCTGGCATCCCATAGTGACCGGCATCATCGCCTTCGCGATCTCCAGCGCCGTCTTCATGGTGGGCGCCTGGTATGTCTTCCGGCGCAAGGACATCCTGGTCTAGGTCGGCTCAGCCTGCCTGCGGCGGCCGCCGGCCGCGTCCGGTGCGTTCCAGCTCGAGGGTCGCAAGCTGCGCCATGACGCCGGCGACCTCAGCCTCGATGCGCGCCCGGTCTGCTCCCTGCTGGGCGAGGGCTGTGAGGACGCTGTCGACCGCCGCGTCGTAGTCGCGTTTGAACCGTGCGTTGAGCTCGTGCCAATGAATGCCGGCGAGCTGCCCGACGATCTGCTCGTCGGCGCGCAGCACGCCGAGGGTGAGCAGCACCGCGACGATCGGGTAGCCGAGGTAGCCCTGCCAGTACGAGGCGTTGTCGTTGGCCGTGACAGAGCCCAGATCGACTGTCCAACCGACCGTGTAGGTGCGGTCGCGGCCCGACGATTCGACCTCAGCCGAGTCTGGGCCGGTCACGTGCACGCGATCGTCGGCCAGGGCGCCGAAGGCTTCGTAGATCTTGGCCGCGGGCGGCAGCTTCCAGCGGGTCACGGCGTCACCGTAGCCGAGCGCATCGGCCCGAGCGCCGCTACCGTTGTGCGCGCCGGCCCGAGCGCCACCACCGTTTTGCGCGCCGGCCCGGGCGCCACCACCTGCACGAGCGCCAGTCTCACCAGCGCTCGTACCTGACGATCTCCTCGAGCGGACGGCGGCTGGAACCGGGCGACGGCTTGTCGGGGTAGCCGAGCGGCGTGAAGGCGATCGGTTCGACGTCGTCGGGCAGGCCCAGCACCTCGCGGGCGGCGGCGGGATCGAAGGCCGCGATCCAGCAGGTGCCCAGCCCCAGGGCAGTCGCGGCCAGGACGAGATGGTCCATGGCGATCGTGGCGTCGACTTCGTCGTAGGGTTTATCGTCGCTGCGTCGCCAGGCCTCGTCCGGCACGGCCACCACACAGACGACCAGCGGCGCCTGCACGAACCAGGGCCGCCCGTAAATGCGCAGTAGCTCCGTCTCGCGGCCCTCGGTGTGGGCGATGACCAGCCGGAACGGCTGGCGATTGGCCGCCGTCGGCGCCCGGCGCGCCGCTTCGAGCACGCGCCCCAGGGTCTCGTCGTCGACCGGGTCGGCCTTGTAGCCTCGCACGCTGTAGCGCGAGTCGATGGCCTCGAAAACGTCCACGTGGTCCTCCTCAGTGTGCCGATCTGGCGTCCGACAGCCTACCCCGCGTCGACAGTCACGATGCGCCGGCCCGCACCGCGTCCACGCTCACGAGGCGCCGGCCCGGACCGCTTCGACGCTCACGATGCGTCCGCGACTGAGCGTGATCACCCGGTCGACGAGATCGAGACCCTCAGGCCGGTGGGTGATCAGCACAACGGACCGCGAGTCGGCCGCCCGCAGCGCGTCGGCGATCAGCGTCTCGGCGGTCTGCGGGTCGAGGTGGCCGGTCGGCTCGTCTAAGACGATCACAGGAGCGTCCGCCAGGAACGTCCGTGCCAGGGCGATGCGCCGGCGCTCGCCGCCCGAGACGGAGTCGCCCTCCTCACCGACGAAGGTGTCGAGGCCGTCGGGCAGGCGGCTCGCCCACTCCCAGATCTGCGCGCGCCGCAGGGCCTGCTCGATGCCGGCATCGCTTGCCGCGGGCCGCGCCAGGCGCACGTTCTCGCGGATGGTGGTCGAGAAGAGATAGGCGTCCTGCGAGTCGAGAGTGACCCTGGTCCGCACGTCGCGCTGGCGCAGGTCGCGCAGGTCGACGCAGCCCAGGGCGACGCGACCCTCGCTGGGGTCGAGAAAGCGCACGAGCAGGCCCGCGATGGTGCTCTTGCCGGCCCCCGAGCGCCCGACCAGCGCCACCCGCTGCCCGGGCGTCAGACACAGGTCGAGGCCGCTCAGATCCCAGCTCTCCTCGTCGGCGTAAGCAAAGCCGGCCCCTTCGAGGGCGAGATCGCATGCGGGGCTGAGCCCGCGCGGCGCGACGGGGTCGAGCACCGCCGGTTCGCGCCCGGCGAGGGCCAGCAGGCGGCGACCGGAGTCGAGCGTCGCTCGCAGTCGCAGGGCCGCCGCGGGCAGCGGCGCCACGGCCTCGAACGAGGCCAGGGAGAGCAGGGCGAGCGTGGCCACCATGATCCGGTCGAGCGCGCCGGCGGCGGTTGCCGCCACGCAGACGGCCAGCACGCCGGTGACCGTCAGGCCGACGACGGTGGCCGCCAGTCCTTCGACGAAGCCGCTCGCCAGAGCCTCGCGGCGCGAGAGCCGCGCGAGTTCGCCGTCGAGGGCCGCGACGCGCGCCAGGGCGGCCCGGTCGGCGCCCAGCACGACGAGCTCGGGGGCGCCGCGCAGCAGCTCCACCAGTTCCACGGTGAGCTCGGCGCGGGCGCTCGCCTGGCGCGAGCCGAAGCGCCGTCCGGCAGTCGCAGCCACCACGGGCACGGCCACGCCGCCGGTCAGCAGTCCGGCCGCCAGGACGGCGCCCGCGGCAGGCAAGTAGGCGGCACAGACGGCTACCGCGATCGCCCCAGCGAGCAGGGCGACAAGCGGCGGTGTGACGCCGCGCAGGAAGAGGTTCTGCAGCGCCTCGACGTCGCCGACCATGCGCGCCAGCAGGTCTCCCCGGCGATAGCCCTCGAGGCGGCTCGGAACGAGCGGCTCGAGCCTGGTGAAGAAGGCCACCCGCAGGCGCGCCAGCAGGCGGAAGGCGAGATCGTGGCTGGTCAGGCGCTCGAAGTAGCGCGCCAGCGGGCGCGCGAGCCCAAAGAAGCGCACCGCGACGATGACGACGCCCAGCGAGAGGATCGGCGGGCGTTCCGCGGCGCGCGAGATCAGGTAGCCGGCATACGACAGCAGTCCGACGCCGGTCAGCACCGCGAGTGTCCCCAGGCCGACCGAGGCGGCCACGCGGCCGCGGGGCAGACGGCTCATGCGCAGGAGAGCGACCAGCGTCTTCATGGCTGGCTGCCCACCTCCTCCTCGAGCTTGCCGTCGGCCAGCCGCACGACGCGGTCGGCGAGGCGCGCGAGGGCCGG
>PKYM01000088.1 GCA_003132645.1 Actinomycetota bacterium
TCCGGCTCAGCGGCGGGAACGGGCTTCGCCACGGCGCTCGCGGCGTTCGGGGCGACCGCCGGCGCCTCTGCGGGGAAGATGTCCTCGTGCGACCCGAACGGGTCGACCGGCGCGACCACCGGCGCCTCGGCGTCCGGCGCGACCACCGGCGCCTCTGCGGGGAAGATGTCCTCGTGAGACCCGAACGGGTCGACCGGGAACGGTCCGGAGGAGACCGGTTTCGCGGGGGCCGCGACTCTGCCCAAACCTTCAAAGCCGTGCACCAGCGGTTCGTCGAGAAACGAGCCGGCCGGCGCTGCGGAGAGAGGCGACGGCGGCGTGGCGACCAAGGGTGCCGGTGGCGTGAGCGGCGACGGCGGCGTGGTGACCACGGGTACCGGTGGCGTGAGCGGCGCCTGAGACGGCGCCGCCGGTGACGTGGCGGGCGCTTGCGGAGTCGTCTCCAAGGGGGCCGCGGCGGGTCCGGTCCAGCCCGGTGGCGGCCCCGACGGTACGTCTGCCTGCGGTCCCGACGGCACGCCGGCGCGGGGCTCGGATACCGCGAAGGTTTGCGGCGCCGCGGTCATCGCCGGTTCGTCTTCGCCACGATGGCGGATCAGAACGACGATCAGCAACGCCACGACCACGAGTGCGGCGATGCCGATCCCAAGCCACTGCATGTTGATTGCTGCGATCATGGCGCGTCCCCCTGATTCACACGGATCTCGGCTCCAAGTTCTGCCCTTGTCGGCTTATCCCTGCGGTCGCATGGTCGAGGCGATAGAATCGGCCTCATGATCGACCCCGCCGTGCTGCGCCAGACGATCGCCGAACTGGGCCAGCCGTCCTACCGGGCCACCCAGGTCTACCGGGCGCTGACCAAGGGCCTGGTGACCGATTTCGCGGCGGTCGCCGTGCTGCCGCGCGACGTGCGCGCGACCCTGGCGGAGCGCCTTCAGCCCCTGTCGCTCTCGCCCGTCGAGACTTTTGTCACGTCGACCGGAGACGCCCGCAAGACGTTGTTTCAGACCCACGACGGCCACGCCGTCGAAGCCGTCCTCATGGTCTACCGGCAGAGAGCCACGGTCTGCGTGTCAAGCCAGGTCGGATGTTCGGTGGGCTGCGCGTTTTGCGCGTCGGGTTCGGACGGCCTCAAGCGCAGCCTGTCGGCCGAGGAGATGGTCGACCAGGTCCTGCACTTCGCCCGCGGTCTGCGTGACCTCGGCCGGCGGGTCACTAACGTCGTCTTCATGGGGATGGGCGAACCGTTCCTGAACTACGACGAGACACTGCGCGCCTGCCGGTTGCTGTGCGACCCCGAAGGCTTCGGCCTAGGCGCCCGCGGCGTGTCGATCTCGACTGCGGGAGTCGAGCCCGCCGTGCGGCGCTTCACTGCCGAGGAGTCGCAGATCAACCTGGCGGTGAGCTTGCACGCCGCGACCGACGCCCTGCGCGACCGACTCGTGCCGCTTAACCGGCGCTACCCTCTCGACGTGCTCTTTGCGGCTTGCGCTGACTACGTGACGCGCCGCCGCCGCAAGTTGTTTTTCGAGTACGTGGTGCTGGCCGGCGTCAACGACGGCGACGACCAGGTGCGGGCGCTTGCCGGGCGTCTCGGGCGTCCGCTCTACCACCTCAATCTGATCGCCTACAACGAGACGGGCGGTGAGTTCTCGCGCCCCGAGCCGCGCGAGCTCGCGGCCCTCTACGACCAGCTTACGGCTGCCGGCGTGACCTGCACGGTGAGACGTTCACCGGGAGGCGAGATCGAGGCGGCCTGCGGCCAGCTCGCCCTCGCCAGGGTACGCCGCCCGGCGACCTGGCCTGCGCGCCCGGACCAGACCTAGTATCCGCCGCCGCCGGGCACGACCGCGAGGAGGCTGACGACCTTCGCGATGCCCGGCTCGGTCACGGCGATGTGCTCGGCCGCGGCCTTCTCGGCCCGCGACTTCACCGTGCCCGAGAGATACACGACCCGCTGCGCGACACGGACCTTGATCTCGAGGCCGACGAGCGTCGGCGAGGCGCCCAGGCGCTTGATCAGGTCGGCGCGCAGGCTCGCGTCGGTGACCGCCGTCGGGCTCGCCGAGACCGGCGTCGCGGGGGGCGAGGTCGAGGTTGGGACCGACGTCGACGTCGGCGCGACCGTCGCCCCGCTCGAGAGGCCCGCCGGTCCGTTGGTGGTCGTGCCGGGCGACGGGGTGCCGGTGACGGCGGCGGTCGTGGCGGTCGACGGCGCCAGGGTCGAGACGGCGGCCGGCCGGCCGCCGTCGCCACACGCCGAGCCGGTGGCCGCGAGGGCGACCAAGGCGAAGGCTGCGAAAACGAGCGTCGACCAACGGCGCCGCATGGGCGCCGGCATGACAGTCTCAGGCCAGGCCATACTCACCCCCGCGCAGGCTGGGCGTCGGCCGGCGGCAGCTCCGCGCGCAGGCGGGCGGCGGCCTCGACCGGGTCGAGCGTGCCGACGCCGATGCCGGTGCCAAGCTCGAAACCGGCGAGCGTCGCGAGCCGCGGAGCGATCTCGATGTGCCAGTGGAACTGTGGCTCGGCCTTGCCGTCGGCGGAGCGGCAGGGCACGGTGTGCAGCCAGGCATTCAGGGCGCCGTCGGCGGTGGCTGACGCCAGCGCCGTGAGGGCGCGCCTGAGGGCCCCGGCGACCGCGCCGGGATCGGTGCGCAGAAAGTCCGGCTCGTGGGCGCGCGGCGCCAGACGAAGCTCATAGGGCCAGCGCGAGGCGTCGGGCGTCCAGGCCACGAAGGGGCCATCGAACACCACCCGCGAACCTTCGGCCAAGGTCGTGCCGAGCATGTCGCACAGCAGGCAGCGACCGTATTTGACCTGGTAGTGCGCGAACTGCTCGAGCTCGGAGACCAGGACCGGGGGCACGATCGGCGTGGCGAACACCTGGGAGTGGGGATGCGAGAGCGAGGCGCCGGCTTCGCGGCCGTGGTTCAGGATGACTGCGACCGCGGCCGCCCCGCCGGCACAGAGCGCTGCGATGCGACGCTGGTACATGGTCACCACGTCGGTCACTTCGGGGAGCGTCAGGGTAGACAGAGGCCGGTCGTGACTCGGGGAGTGGACGATGACCTCGTGACCGCCTTCGAACACGGGGTACTTGTTGGGTACCACGCGAACGGCCCAGCCGGGCGTATCGGGCGCGCTGCCGTCGGGCCGCAGCGCGTCGAGCTCGGGCGGGGTCATCTGCTCGTGGCCTTCGCAGAACGGACAGGCGGCCGAGGGCGCAGGCGCCGCGCCGGCCTCTGCGCCGTTCGCGCAACGGGGCGTGTCGTCGTGGGGCCGGGCGCCGCGCCCCGTCGCCATCACGGTCCAGGCGCCGCTCAGCGGGTCGCGGCGCAGGCCGCCGCTACCTGAGCCGCCACTCGGGCCGCCACTGACGCCGCCACTGAGGCCGCCGCCGGCCGGACCGCCGCGCGCTACGCCGCTCACCGGCGGGCGCACCGCGGAGCCGCGCGCGCTGCGCGGCCGCTCACGGCAGCAGAACGAGGGCGTCGCCGCCCGCGTGCTTGGCTTCGTACATGGCATCGTCGGCGCGCTTGAGCACGGCCGCGCCGCTCTCGTCGTCGGCCCGCACGAGCGTGGCCCCGACCGAGGCCGTCAGGGCGAGCGCCTCCTCGGTCGGCGTCACGAAGCGCGAGCCGCGCAACGTGTGCACCGCGCGCTGGCCCACGTTTCGCAGCTCGTCCTCACTGCCCACCGCGCTGACGATCACGAACTCGTCGCCNNCCGTAGCGCGCCAGAAGGTCCATCTTGCGCGTACCGTCGGACAGGATGGTGGCCACGAACTTGAGCGCCTCATCGCCGGTGGCGTGGCCGAAGGCGTCGTTCACCGGTTTGAACACGTCGACGTCGATCTGGGTCACGCCGAAACGCTGGCCGATGCGCTGGTACAGACTGAAGTGCTGCTCCAGGACGATGTCGATGTAGCGCCGGTTGAACAGCCCGGTGAGCACGTCGGTGACGGCCTTGTCGGAGAGCTTCTGGATGAGGCGTGCCACCTCGCGCCCGGCCACCGCCTCGAGCTCGCCGAACACCTCGACGCCGTAGTGGCGGCCGTCGATCTCGAAGCGCCGCGTCTTGACATAGACCGCGAGCCGCTCGCCGTCCTCGCGCTTGAGAAAGACCTCGTTTGCCGTGCGCGGCCGGCCGTCCGAGATGCAGTCCGCGAGCGGGCAGGCATCGATGCACAGCTTGCGGCCGGAGACGTCCTCGTGGGACAGGATGTCGTCGTAGCAGTGGCTGCCGATGACGTCCTCGGCGACGTAGCCGGTGATGCGTTCGGCGCCTTCGCTCCAGAAGACGATCTCACGATTGTCGTCGACGACGTAGACGCCCTCGGGGATGGCGTCGATGAGGTCGGACAGGAAGCGGTCGAAGGTGCGTCGTCCCCAGGCCGCTGCGCGCCGCTCCAAGTCGCTCTCGCCGCGCCGCAGGTCAGGCGCACTCATGAA
>PKYM01000348.1:0-542 GCA_003132645.1 Actinomycetota bacterium
CCCCGAGGAGCTCACGGTGATCGAGGCGCTACTGGTGGTGACCACGTTACCGGCCGAGTCTTGCACCTTGACCACCGGCTGGGTGGAAAGCAGGGCGCCGCTGGCGGCGCCCACCGGCTGGGTGGTGATCGCCAGCTTGTTGGCGGCGCCGACGCCGATCGTCACGCTGCCCGAGGTGCCACTGTAGGCGTCAATCTGTGAGGTGGCCGTGAAGTTGTGGCTGCCGGTGAGGCCCACGAAGACCAGCTTACCGGTCAGGTTCGCGACGCCGCTCGTGAAGTCGAGCGGCTGGTTGAGCACATTGTTAAGCGCCGAACCCAGGCCACTGATCGCACCGTCGGCTGGCGCGACGCTGAGCGTGACGTTGTTGGTCAGGGCATCGTAGGTCGTGACCGTGTTGCCGAAGGCGTCCTCTGCCGTCAGGGTGTTCACGCCGCTAAAGGCCGCGCCGCTGCTCTGTGCGGCGGCGAGGTTGAGGGCGAACTTGGCCATGGCACCGGCGACGTAGTTGACGGTGGCCTGGGTCTGGCTGGCGCTGCCGC
>PKYM01000348.1:607-4464 GCA_003132645.1 Actinomycetota bacterium
CTGTTGCCGTTCGCGTCTGTGGCGGTCACCGTGAGGAGCTGCGTGCTGGTGCCGTCGGCCGTGATGGTGGCGCTGGCCGGCGTGAGCGTCGACTGTGTGGCGTCGGCGGCGCCGGCTATGCCGGTCGCGCTGAAGACCACCGGAGAGCCGGTGAGGCCGCCGCTCGTCGCCGTCAGGGTGTTGGCGCCGGCGATCGTGCCCAGCATCCAGCTGCCGAGCGTGGCGATGCCGCTGGCGTTGGTCGTGGGCGAGGCACCGGTCACTGAGCCGCCGCCGCCGGTCACGGCGAAGGTGACGCTCACGCCGCTCACCGGGTTGTTGTAGGCGTCGGTGACGATGACGCTCGGGGCGGTGGCGACGGCGATGCCTGCGACCGCCGTCTGGGCGTCGCCGGCGCTTGGAGCGATCTGCGTGGGCGCACCGGCGACGTAGGTCACGGTGGTCTGGGTCTGGCTGGCGCTGCCGCTCTGCACGGCCGCGCCGCCGAGGGTGGCGATGAAGACGCCGCTGTCGACCGTGGTCGGCGAGGTGACGGTCGCCGTGTAGGTGCCGTCGCCGTTATCGGTGACTGGGCTGATCGTGCCCGTACCGGAGAGCTGCGTGATCGTGACGCTGGCGCCGCCGGCGCTGAGGCTGTTGCCGTTCGCGTCTGTGGCCGTCACCGTGAGGAGCTGCGTGCTGCTGCCGTCGGCCGTGATGGTGGCGCTGGCCGGCGTGAGCGTCGACTGTGTGGCGTCGGCCGCGCCGGCCGTGCCGGTCGCGCTGAAGGTCACCGGAGAGCCGGCAAGGCCGATGCGCGTGGCGGTCAGGGTGTTGGCGCCGGCGCTCGTGCCCAAGGTCCAGCTGCCGACTGTGGCGATGCCGGAGGCGTTAGTCGCGGGCGTGAGGTCGGTAGCGAAGCCGCCGCCGCTGGTCACGGCGAAGGTGACGCTCACGCCGCTCACCGGGTGGTTGTAGGCGTCGGTGACGATGACGCTGGGGGCGACGACAGCCGTACCTGCGACCGCCGTCTGGGCGTCGCCGGCGTTCAGAGCGATGTGCGTGGCGGGCGGTACGATCGTGAACTTGAAACTCTTCCAGGCACTCGTGTGGCGGCCNNTTGCTGCCTCGAACCTTCCAGGTGAGGCCAACGTGCATGGGCAGCGCCTTGCTGCTCTTCCACGACAACTTCTTGAGACCGGTCTTCTTGAGCAGCAGCTTGCTGCCCTGATAGATCCGCACCTCGTATTTGGTTACGCCGGCGACCTTGCTCCACTTGAAGGTCGGCGTGGGGGTGGTGATGGTGCCCTGGGGCGCGTACGGACTGACGATCTTGAACGTGAGACTCTTGCTCCAAGCGCCGGCGCCGCGGGCGTTGCTGCCGCGGACCTTCCAGGTGAGGCTGACGTTCTTGGGCANNCGCCTTGCTGCTCTTCCACGACAGCTTCTTGAGGCCGGTCTTCTTGAGCAGCAGCTTACTGCCCTTGTAGACGCGCAGCTCGTACTTAGTGGCGCCGGCGTCCTTGCTCCACTTGAAGGTCGGCTTGGTGGTGGTGATAGTGCCCCGGGGCGACTTGACGATGGCTTTGCCCGGCGTGGCAGCGCCCGCCGATGCGGCGGCGCCAAAGAGGCAAAAGAGCACGCACAGCGCCAGCAGCGCCGCAGCAAGCGGCGCGCGGTGCAGACGGGACGTGCGGCGCNNTTTCACCCGCATGTCCACAAGTATCGACAACAAGGGTATTCGCCTTGAGTTAGCGAGCATCCTGCCGAGCCCTATTGGCGGTGCTTCGCCAACGCCCTTGGCGACGCTTGGGGAACGCACAGCGGGATCGGCTGCCCGGCTTCGCGCTGAGCCCGGGTCGGCGCTCTCCCTGAGACGCTCAGCCGTGCGCTCAATCGCTTTGCTGCCGGCAAACTCATCGCGGTTCGCGGCAACGCTCTCGAGGTGCTCAACCGCGCGGCGCTGGAGCGTCTGGCACAGCAGTAGACGAGGTGTCGCATCGAGGAACTTCGCGAACGTGTCGACCGAGCGCCGCCGGTGGGGAACAAGAGCGCCGTCAAGCGCAGCTCGATGGTGTGTCGGAGTCGACGAGGAGCGTCAGCCGCTACTTCCGTCAGGCGGTGAAGAAGACCATGCTGCCCAAGATCCGACTACACGTGCGACCGGCTCGGTGCAACCACTTGGTGGCCATGCTGTCAGATAATCGGTTGGTCGTCCCCCAAACGCGCATCGCTCGGAGCGTCGACCGGCCACCGTGCGGTGGCGGCAAGGCACTCAGCGAAGCGGTCGGGGTGAGCGAGGTGCGGGAAGTGGCCGCTTCCTGGCCAGACGGTAACGGTGGCCTGGGGGAGCATCTCGCTCAGCCACCGCTCATAGTCGGGATCGAGATCGGCGCCAGCCACGACGAGGTACGGTACGCCCGCGGCCCGCAGCGACGCCAGCCCTCTCGTGGCGAGGTCGACGAGCTCGTCGACGGGCCGTTCGAGGATGCCCCGCCAATACCCGAGGACGAGGTCTTGTCGAGGGTGGCCGCTTGCCCGCACGAGGCGCTGTGCGCTCTCCGGCAGCAGCTCGATGTGCATGCTCGCCGCGAACATCTGCCAAACGGCGGGGAAAGCGGGTCCGCGGAGTTTGTCGGCGAGAGACTGGACCAGCCTAGCGAAGGGTGCTACCTGCAGCGACTGGTCGACGTTGACTATGCCGCGGGTGGGATGCCGGGCGGCGTAGACAGTCGCGATCACCGCGGCAATGGAGTGCCCGACGATGACGGGCGCCTGCACCTGCGCCTCCTCGACGGCACGGTAAACGCCGTGGGCGACGCTCTCGACGTCGTACGACGACCAATCGGGGGACTCACCGTGACCGGGAAGGTCCAGCGCGAGTACCCGCCGCCCAGGGTCGATGCGGCGCAACTCGGCCAGCGCCGGCCGCCACAGGCTGCGATCGAAGGTCAGGCCGTGGAGCAGAACCAGCGGCGCACGAGCATCGGACTCGCCGTAGTCGTCGGCGGCGAGTCCGGCCAGGTTCCTCATGATGCCGTGCCCTCGCGCTTTGCCCAGCGTGGACTCTTGCGCTCTCCCCGTTTCCATGACCCACCTCTTTCAGTTTGCCATAAGAGGTCGTCTCTGGCCTCTTGGGCCGTGGGCTTCGTGGAGACGTAGTCGCACTCCATGCCCATGTGACCGCACGCAAGGGCCCTCATGGCTGGCCTTTCACCGGGGTCAGGGGGACCGTGTGCCCCCTTATGACGTGGTAGGTACTCGAATGCCGCGGTGCGCAGCAGATGGCCGTCGTTGGGCAACTGGATGCTTGGCCTCGGATGCTCGCCGGGAGCCCAGCGACTACTATTAGTCGTTAGCCTCAGCTTTCATCGTCTTGCGGACCTCGTCACGCAGCTCTGGTGTGTCCGCATGCTGATGATGCGTGACCATGTGCGCCGCCGCGGCCTCCACAAGGTGTTCTTCGCTGCCGGAGATCTTGATGTCGCAGTTGTTGTCGCTCGGCATATCGCGGCAGTCGACGGAGTAACGGGTCATCGTTGGGCCTCCACGTTCGCTGATATCGTGGTTTCGCCCGCCGCGCTCTCTCGTCAAACCGTTGACCCCGTCGGCGTCAAGCAGGTCATTCTTCCCGCGTAGCCGGCGATCGCTCCGACCTGCTGTCGAACGTCGTTCTCGCCAGGCGGCCTTGTCGCGGCGCTCTGCTTCGTCGATCGGTCGAGGAAGCAACACACCGTCGTGGTGTGTCGCGCGCATCATCGGCGCCAACAGGTCATCGGGTTCGGCAGACGGTGGAGGGGAAGGCTCAGAGTACCGTCCTTCCGGGCCGGTTTTCACCCGAACCTCCACCTCCAAAGGAGACCCACCATGTCCGAGAG
>PKYM01000156.1:0-684 GCA_003132645.1 Actinomycetota bacterium
TCGACTCCCATGCCGCTCCGCCAAGTACTTGCAGGCGTTTTGTCCTCGTCACCTCTGCCGACCTTCGAGGCGCACCTTTTCTCGCACGGAGTAGAGCCCTGCGCACAGCGCTGGAGCGTTGAATAGCCTCACGGTGCCGAGCCATCTTCTTGCCAGATACCCTACGAGGCTGAGGGCACGACACGCAGGCGTTCCGGCCCCACGGGCAAGACGACCCAGCAATGCCGGCAAAGCCAGATCGGCGGTTCTGCTTGCGCGGCCTGTCCCAGGAGCATGACCGGCGAGTCGCTCAGTTCCATCGCGTGGCCGCATCGGGGGCAGTGCGGCCTCTTGGCATGCTTTGCACTGTTCTGAGGGGAGAGCACGCTTTCTTACCTGTCCCTCGTCTCGCTACCACTCAGGGTGCGCCGCGCGACCGGCTCTGGGTCTCGCGGCTTGCGGGCCCACAGTGACCGGGAGCTGCACGGCGTTATCGCCTGGGTCGTTGTCAGTAGTGTCTCCGTTACGACGTAGGTCAACACTCTTGGAGAGGCGGGGGGTTATGATGCCGTGGATGTGAAGACACCTGCCGCCACAAGAACACTGACTACGCTGCTTGCCATCGCAGCGCTTTGCCTCGCTTCCTGTGGTGGCAAGGCAGCGCCGTCTGCACTCCCGTCGCAGCCTGCGGCATCGGCATCGGCA
>PKYM01000156.1:753-14490 GCA_003132645.1 Actinomycetota bacterium
GGCAGCGGCGGCACCTGGCTGCAGTGTCCGATCGAATGGGGATCGTACTCTACCGTCTCGAAGCTGCTGCTCGGCTTCAACGCTGCTGGTGAGACCTGCACCTTTACTCCCTGTGCGAAGGACGACCCGGTCTGCGGCGCCTACACGCAGGCGCACGGCTCCACCGGCTGCACCTTCTCTCAGGTGCGCTTCAAAGGCGGCTCCGACACGGGCGCCTCCGTTTTGGACACGGCGAACTGGGACGCCGGCTGGAGCACCGCCTCGAACCCGCTCAAGAAACACTTCATGATCGACACCACGTTCAGCGACTGCGAGTTCGAGCGGCCGCAGGCATCCAACTCGGTGGGAGTCAGCAGCTCGTTTTCGGGCGGCAACCCGGGCAGCTGTCTGAACCTCTGGTACGACTGTCGTCCAGGGGGTGCGCAGATCGCCGGCAACCGCTGGATCCGGTGCCACTTCGGCGTCAAGAACGGCTATCACAGCGGCATCGATGGCTACGGAATCGGCACGACCATTCTCTGCCAGGGCTCACCTTCCACCCACTCGACGTCCAACCCCGCCGACGAGGGGCCAAACGCCAACGGCGGGAGCACGATCACAAGCGCCAACTGGAACCCGCGGTTCGACTGGAGCCAGGTCGACCACTGCGCGACCGACAACAGCTTCGTAGACTGCCTGTTCGAGTACGCGACCTGGTACCCGATGGACTTGTGCGACGCCGCCCGCCCCTACTCGATGTGGCAGGGCGTCAAGAGCTACCTTGCCAAGAACCCGGGCGGCACCTGCACCGACGGCAACGCCGCCGCGGGCTGGGGTAACCCGCCTGGTTCGCAGTGGGTCAACATCCCCGACCGCATATGGCTGAAGAACTGGGACATGACGCGCTGCTACCAGAAGGGCTCCACCCCGGATGCGCACAGCGTCGTGGGGGAGATCACCTCGGACTGCACGATGCTGGACAGCTTTTGCGGCACGGGCTCGGTCGAGGGTTACGCCGGCAGCTACGGAAACGTCGCGACCGGCAGCTTCCCCGGCGGCCACCCCAGAAGCTCCATCTTCACCGTCAACTGGAGTGGCATCACGACCGCCTACACGGCGTCACCGTTCGACCCGTGACATCCAGGATGTGATCTGGGGGTCACCTCCGATCCGGAAGAGAAATACCGGGTCGTCAGGACCCGCAGTCAGGCTTCAGCTCTCGCAAAGAGGCCGGTCTTTCGGCCCCAGAATGATAGGCTGAGAGCGTGAGCACGTCGTCAGGCAGCAGCGCAGCGCAGCGGGCAGTCTTTGCCCGGCCCTGGGGCTGTCATTGCTGGACGCTCGAGCCCCTCTTTCACACCTGAGACTCCCTCTGCCATCTCCGCCGTGCCGCGTCCCGCCGACTGACGATTCTGCCTGCGAGGCGGCCTTTCAGGCGACCTTCGACCGGCGGCGTCCGGCGGCGTCCGGCGGTGGCCGACCGGCGCTCGATCCCCGGTGCATCCGAACGGCGAGCGCGACGATCCCAGACCTTTTGCGAACGAACAGGAGCGAGACTCATGACAGACCCCGACGGGAAGGGCCTTCGTCTTCAGGCCGGCTTTCTGGGCGACGACGACAAGCAGGCGATCTACGACGCCGCTCTCGAGATTTGCGCGACGGTGGGCATGAGGGTCCACCAGCAGGCCGCGCTCGAGCTGCTGCGCGCGGCCGGCGCCGAGCTGAAGGGCGACGACCTGGTGCGCCTGCCCGCCGGCCTTGTCGAGCAGGCGCGCGCGACGGCTCCGGCAGTCGTGCCGGTCTTCGATCGCGAGGGCGAGTCGGCCATGCGACTGGGTGGCCGGCGCAGCTACTTCGGCACCGGTTCCGACCTCATGAACGTCTACGACCTGCAGACCGGCGAGCGGCGCCTCGCCGGTCTCGACGACGTCGCCCTTGCCGCCCGGCTGTGCGACGCGCTCGACAACATCGACTTCGTCATGTCGGCCGCCTACCCCAACGACATCGCCGATCCCCACCGCGCCCACGTGGCCGAGTTCCAGGCCATGGTGACCGGCACGACCAAGCCGATGGTGGTGACCGCCGAGGGCGTGGCCGACCTCGAGGTCATGTGGAAGATCGCCTGCGAGGTGCGCGGCGGTCCCGAGGCGCTCGCTGCCAAGCCCTATCTCGTCATGTACGGACAGCCGAGCAGCCCGCTGGAGCATCCCCGTGACAGCCTCGACAAGCTGCTGTTCTGCGCCGAGACCGGCCTTCCGGCGATCTACTCGCCGGCGCCGCTCGCCGGCGCGACGGCGCCGATCACGGTCGCCGGTCATGTCGCCCAGGGCGTTGCCGAATCGCTGTTCGGCCTCGTCATCCATCAGCTTCGCAAGCCCGGCGCGCCGTTTCTGTTCGGCATCGGACCGGCGGTGCTCGACATGGCCACGGCGCAGTCGTCCTACAACGCTCCCGAGTACCTCATGACCTATCTCGGCGCGATCGAGATGGCGCGCTGGCTCGACCTGCCCAACTGGGGCTACGGCGGCACGACCGACGCCGAGCTGGTCGATGCTCAGGCGGGCATGGAGGCCGGCGAACTGACCCTGCTGGCGATGATGGCCGGCTCCAACTTGAACCACGACGTGGGCTACCTCGACTACGGCATGACCGGCGCGCTCGAGCTGGTCGTCATCGTCGACGAGTTCATCGCCATGAACCGGCGCCTGCTGGCGGGCATCACGGTGGACCGTGAGACGCTCGGCCTCGACGTGATAGCCCAGACCGGTCCGGGCGGCGACTTCCTGTCGACCAAACACACCGCCAAGCACATGCGCAAGGCGCAGTGGCGCCCGACGATCATCAACCGCAAGGGTTTCAAGCGCTGGAAGGAAGACGGCGGCCCCGACCTGCGCGAGCAGGCGCGTCGCAAGGCGCTGCGACTGCTCGACCAGCACGAGACGCCGGCCCTGGCAGCCGACGTGGCCGCGCGCATCGCGGCGCTCGTCGAGGGCTTCGTTCCGGCGGGCTGAGTCGCGAGTCGCCTGCCGCCGCCCGTTGGCCGGGGCGGCGGCGGGCCGCTACAGTGGATAACGACGGCAGCGACGAAGACTTAAAGGCGAGGGGATGATCGTGGACGAGCCGCGTCATGAGGCGACGCTGAAGCCCGACACACGCGAAGCGGCGCGTGACCAGGACGTGCGCGAGGCGAAACTCGACCCGGACGTGCGCGAAGCGAGACTCGACCCGGACGTGCGCGAGGCTTTGACGGGGGTGTTCGGCGCGCCGGCCTTCGTCCTGCCCTGGATCGACCGCCTGCTCGAGCCCGACGAGCTGCTCCTGGTGGCCGCGCTGGCGGCGGCTGGGATGCTCACCGTGCCGGCCGCGGTGGCCGTGCTGGGCCGGCCCGTGTCGCTCGAGTTCTTCGAGCGGGCCGTGCGGCGGGGGATCATCGACCGTCCGACCCCCGAGGTCGTCGTCCTGTCGGACTTCGCGAGCCGCCTCGAGATCTGGACGCTGTTCGAGGGCTGGAAGGACCTGCCCGACGACGTGCGCCGGGCGCTAGCTGACTGGCAGCTCGCCCGCTACATCGACGAGAAGCGCTCCCAGGTCGAGGCTCTGCTGGCCGGCGAGCAGCCGCAGCCGGGTCTCGAGAACGCCGAGTATCTGCTGCTCGCCGAGGCCGAGGCGTTGATCGCGCGCGCCGAGCACGTCTACTTGTGGCCGTGCGACTGCCGGGCCGTGATGGAGCGTTGCCGCAAGCCGTCGCTCGTCTGCCTGCGCTTCGACAACCAGCGCGGCCTGGGCTGGGAGATCTCGCACGAGCGCGCCGTCGCGGTGCTGCGCGACGCCGACCGTCACGGCCTCATGCACACCGGCGAGGTGGGCGCCGCCGGCGACCAGACGCCGCTCACCGCCGGGGCCATCTGCAACTGCTGCGCCGACTGCTGCTTTCCGCAGCTCGCCGGGCAGGCCCTCGGGGCGACCCGGCTCTGGCCGCGGGCGCGCTACGTCGCCGCGCTTGACGCGGCGCTTTGTGGCGGCTGTGGACGCTGCGCGCGGCGCTGCCCGTTCGGCGCCTTCGTCGTCGAGCCGGGCGGCCGCGGCCAGAAGAGCGCCGGGCACTTGCCGCTGGGCGTGGCCTTCGACAAGGAGCTCTGTCGCGGCTGCGGCCTGTGTGCCACGGGCTGCCCCGACGGCGCCATCGCCATGGCGCTGCTGACGGGCGGGCGCTGATCGCCACGACGCGGCGGCGAGGCGGCTCCGGGTAGCCGAGCCGAAACGTCGGGTAGAACACATCCTATGACGGTCGTTCTCAGCGGATCGCGGCTCACTCTCGATGAACTCGTCAGGGTGGCGCGCGGCGGCGAAGCCGTCGCGCTCGCGCCCGGGGTCGGCGCGCGCATGGCGCGGGCGCGGCGCACGGTCGAGACGGTGCTTGCCACAGGCGACCCGGTCTACGGCTTGAACACCGGGGTCGGGGTCTTGAAGCGCGTGTCGCTGGCGCCCGACGAGATCGCGCGCTTCAACCATCGCCTGCTCGAAAACCACCGCGTCGCACAAGGCGCGCCGGCGTCGGGCGAGGTGGTGCGCGCCACCATGCTGCGTCTCGCCAACGGCTTCGCCGCCGGTCATGCGGGCGTGCGGCCGGTCTTGGCCGAACGTCTCGTTTCGGCGCTGAACCGTGGGGTCTGTCCAGTCGTGCGCCAGCTCGGTTCGCTGGGCGAGTCCGACCTCGCTCCCCTGGCCGATCTGGCCACCGGTCTGTTCACCGACCCCGATCTGACTGCCGGCGAGGGCCTGGCGCTGCTCAACAACAACTCCTTCTCGACGGCCTCGGCCGCCCTGGCCCTGTACGATGCCCGGCGGCTGCTCGACGCCGCCGACGCGGTCGCCGCGCTCAGCCTCGAGGCGTTCGCCGCCAACCTGACCATCCTGCATCCGGGGATCGTGGCCGCCCGCCCCGACGAGGGCCTGGCGCTGGTCGTCGCCCGCCTGCGTCGCCTGCTCGACGGCAGCTACCTGTGGCGCGCCGGGGCCGCCCGCAACTTGCAGGACCCGCTGACGTTCCGCTCGCTGCCGGGCGTGCACGGCGCCTGCCACGACGCTCTGGGCTACGCCGGCCGCAGGCTGGCCGTGGAGCTCAACGCCGCCCAGGGCAACCCGCTGGTCTTGGCCGACGAGCAGCGCGTCATCTCCGCCGCCAATTTCGAGGTGCTGGCGCTCGCTGCCGGGCTCGATCTCGCACGGATCGCTCTCTCGCCGCTGCTGACGAGCGCCGACGAGCGCGCCCTGAAGCTCCTCGAGACACCCTGGTCGGGCCTGGCCACCGGTCTCGCGGCCCGCCGGGGGACGCCCGAGAGTGGTCTCAGCATCTATGCCATCGTCGGCGAAGCGCTCACCGCCGAGGCTCGCCTGCTCGCCCAGCCGGTCTCGTTCGAGCTCGCCAGCAGCGCCGGCGCCGAGGGTATCGAGGACCGCGCGACCATGGCGCCGCTGGGCGCCCGCCGCCTGGCGGAGATGGTCGGCCTCGGAGAGCGCGTCGTGGCGGTCGAGCTGCTGGTCGCCGCCGAGGCGGTCGAGCTACGCGGCAGCGGGCCGCTGGGCCGCGGCACGCGCCAGGTCTTCGAGCTGGTCCGGGAACGGACGCCGTTCATCGGCCCGGACGACCCGCTGCCGGCCGATCTCGACAGGTTGGTCGAGCTCATCCGCTCAGACGTGTTCGTGGAGCCCGGGAAACCGCTGGCCGCCGCCTCGGCGGGCTGATCGCGCGCCCGCCCCGCTCTAACGGGCTGACGGCGCTCGCGGCTGCCGACGGCCTGGGCGGGCAGGCGGGCGGGGCTGTGGCGCCTAGACGTCGGGCGGCCCGCCGACCGCGCCGGAGCTCGGCGGGGTCGCCTCCGGTGTCTCGTCGTCGCCGCCGGGCAGGAGGTCGACCAGCACCAGGGCAGCCACGACGAACGCTATGGCGACGACAATCATCATCACCCAGACCATCGGGTCGAGCTGCGACAGCAGGTGGACCATGGCTTCGCTCCCTCCAAGCGTTTTCGCATATATAGTCTTCCCCGCAGGGGTGTCAGCTAACTGACGGGGGGAGCGGGCGATGAGACCGGGACGCAGGTGGCGCGTGGCGGCGATGGTGGCGGCGAGCTTGGCGGTCGCCTTCGCCCTGCTGGTGAGTGCCGCGCCGGCCGCCGCGCACGAGATACGGCAGGTAGGCGCCTATCGCTTTACCGTGGGCTGGGGTAGTGAGCCTGCCTACGTGGGCGAGGAGAACAGCGTCCAGCTGATCCTGACCAGCCGAACGACGGGCAAGCCCGTCGTCGATCTCGGCACTACGCTCCACCTGACCGTTTCGTTCGGTGCGCGCACGATGGCGTTCGCGCTGGTGCCGACCTTCGACCCCGACACCGGCCTGGGCACACCCGGCGATTATCGCGCCTGGCTGTTTCCCACTGCCCCCGGCGACTACACGTTCCACTTCAGCGGCACGATCGGCTCGCAGAAGATCGACCAGAGCTTCGCGAGCGGTCCTACCACCTTCGCTACGGTGCAGGACCCCACGGCCGCCGAGTTTCCCGTGCAGACACCGACCCTGACCGAGCTGGCACAACGGGTGAACGTCGCGCTGCCGCGGCTGGCGAGCGCTTCGCAGGCTTCGGGCGCGCGGCTACTCGCCATCATCGGCTTGGCGGTCGGGGCTCTGGGTCTGATCGTGGCGGTCGTGGCGCTCCTGACAGCCAGGAAAGCCTGAGCAGACGTGAGACGAGTGTGGCAGGCGTGATGCGCAAGGATCATCTGCTCGTGCGCGCCGGGGCGTGCGCGGCGCTCGTCGCTCTGGTCGCCGCGCTGTCTCTTGCGCTCCTCGTCTCCTCGGCGGCCGCCCACGCTCTGCTGATCCGCTCCAGCCCGGGCGCCGACGCGACGGTCGCCCAGTCCCCGGCACAGATCCTGCTCACCTTCAGCGAACCGGTCGACCCCACCCTGTCGAAGGTGCAGGTCTTCGATGCGCACGGTCGCACCGTGACCGGTGTCTCGCGTTCTCAACCAGTGACTGGAAACCAGCAACAGTTGCGGATCGTGCTGGCGAGTCCGCTGGCGCACGGCGTGTACACGATCGAGTGGCAGACTGTCTCGGCGCTCGACGGGCACTTCGCCGGCGGCACCTATGCGTTCGGCGTCGGCGTGGCCAACGTCGGCGCGGTCGCGCCCTTCGGCAAGTTCGTCAGCACCGCGACCTGGCTCACGACCGTCGCGGCGGCCGGCCGCTGGCTGCTCTTCGCCGGCCTCGCGCTGCTTCTGGGAGCGGCCAGTACCTGCTGGCTGGTCCTGCGTGGCCGGCTGCCGGGGGGCGGCCTGCTGTTGCTGCGGCTCGGTTGGCTTCTGGCCGCGGTCGGTGTGTCGACTGTCATCCTGAGCGAGCGCGCCATCGTGCGCGCCCCCTCGCTCCTGCCGCTCTTCGAGACCCACGAGGGGTTGCTGCTGCTGGGGCTGGCGGCGGCCGTGCTGATCTTCTGCGGCGTCGCCGTGGTCGCCGTCGGCGTCGTGCCACGGCCCGCGACCTTCGTTTTCCTCGGCCTCGCGACGGCCACCGCCATGTTCGTCCTGATCTGGGCCGGCCACGCCAACGGCGCCTCGCCGTGGCGGGCCTTCACTCTGGCCGGACAGTGGCTGCACGTGGCCGCCGTCGGCGTGTGGGTCGGCGGTCTGCCCTGGCTGCTGCTCGCCCTGCGCGGGCCGAACGGCCTCGAGCGCGCCGCCGCCGTACGCCGCTTCTCGCTGATCGCCAGCGGCGCCCTGGGGGTCGTGGTGCTCACCGGGCTGTCGCGTGCCGTCGCCGAGGTCGGCACGCCGGCCAACCTCATCCACACAAGCTTCGGTCGCACCCTCCTCGTGAAGCTCGCGCTCTTCGGTGTGCTGCTCGCGCTGGCGGCGCTCAACCACTTCATCCTGGTACCCACGCTGGGCGGCGGCGCGGTCGGCGTGCAGTCGTTCCGGCGGACCGTCAGAGGCGAGATCGTGCTGGGGGTCGCGATCCTGGCGGTGACCGGTGTGCTGAGCGGCCTGGCGCCGGCGCGCTTTGCCGCCGCCGCGGCCCAGGCGGGGACGGCGAGCCAGGTGGTGCTCACAGGGACAGACTACGCCACGACGGCGCGTGTGCGCCTCGCGGTGAGCCCGGGCGCCGTCGGACGCAACGAGTTCGCCGCCGTCGTCAGCGACTACGGCACGGGCAAGCCGCTCGCGGGCGTGCGCCGCGTTGAACTGGACTTTTCGCTGCCCTCACAGACGAAGGTGCAGCCCTCGACGCTCACGCTCGCCCGCGGCCCCGACGGCGTCTGGCGGGCCGCCGGACTCGAGCTCTCGGTCGCGGGCCGCTGGAGCATCGGCGTGCTGGTGCAGGAGGCCACCACGTCGGTGGTCGTGCCGCTCGGCTTCACCGCGAGGCTGCCGGGCGGGCCCTGAGGCTTCAGGCAGCCCTGGGCGCTCGGCTGCCGGGGATGCCCTGAGGCGACAACGCCTAGCGGGCGCCGCGGTCGCGGAGCTGCGCGAGCTGCAGCTCGCGCAGCTCCGCCGGCTCGATGTGGCACAGGTAGTTGTGCCCCGGCGCGACCTCGCGCCAGGGCGGCGTCTCGTTGACGCAGAGGTCGCCCAGAAAGCGGTGGCAGCGCGTGTGGAACCGGCAGCCGCTGGGTGGGGCGCTCAGGCTCGGCACCGGGCCGCCGAGCGGGATGCGCTCCGAGGGGTGGTCGAAGTCGAGCGTGGGGATGGCCGACATCAGGGCCTCGGTGTAGGGGTGGTGCGGCGGCGTGAAGATCTCTTCGGCGCCGCCGAGCTCCATGAGCTTGGCGAGGTACATGACGGCGATGCGGTCGGACAAGTAGCGCACGACCGCGAGGTCGTGGGAGATGAAGATGTACGACACGCCCTCGGTGACCTGCAGCTCGGCGAGCAGGTTGAGGATGCTGGCCTGCACCGAGACGTCGAGCGCCGAGGCCGGCTCGTCGCAGACCACGAGGGCCGGCTTGCCGGCGAACGCGCGGGCGATGGCGACGCGCTGCTTCTGGCCGCCTGAGAGCTCGGTGGGCTTGGCCTCGAGGTGCTGCTCCTCGACCCGCACGCGTCGGGCGAGCTCGTCGACCCGCTGCCGGCGCGCCTCGCCGGAGAGGCCGCCGAGGCGGCCCACGGCGCGCGACAGGATGCCGCCCGCCGTCCAGGCGGGGTTCAGGGTCGCGTCGGGGTTCTGAAAGACCATCTGGATGGCGCGCAGCGTGCCGGCGCCGCGCTTGGAGACGCTGTCGGGCAGCGGCGCGCNNCTCGATCGTCACGTCGTCGACGGCCACGATGCGGCGGCGGCCGTCCTTGAAGACCTTCGAGAGATGGTCGACGCCGAGGGACTGGCCGGCGACGACGAGCGTTCCGGGCATGATGGGGCCTTCGGCCGCGGGCGCCTCGGCGACCGGCCCGTTGGCGGCGGACGCGCTGCCGCCGGCCGTCGCCGGAACGGCGACCGATGCCGCCATGCCCGGAACGCGGTCTGAGAAGTAGCAGCGCGCGTGGCGTGGGGTGCCGTCGACAGGCTCGCTCCCCGGATCAGGCGTGGGGCCGGGCCAGGGGAACAGGTCGGGCTCGCGCTGCCGGCACTCGCGCTGCACGAGCTCGCAGCGCGGCGCGAAGACGCAGCCCGGCAGCGGCGCCCCGAGGCGCGGCAGAAAGCCCGGGATGGGCACCAGGGTCGACTGGTCCTTGCGCGCCCCGAAGCGCGGCACGCAACGGAGCAGGCCCATGGTGTAGGGGTGGCGCGGGTCGGTGAACAGCTCGCGAGCCGGCCCGTCTTCGACCAGCAGGCCGGCGTACATCACGCCGACTCGCTGGCACATGCGCGCTACGAGACCGAGGTTGTGGGAGATCAGCAGGATGGCGGCGTCAATGCGCTCGCGCAGCTCCGAGATGAGGTCGAGCACCTCGGCTTCGACCGTCGCGTCGAGGCCGGTCGTGGGCTCGTCGAGCACGAGCAGCCGCGGGTCGCCGGCGAGCGCCATGGCGATCACGACGCGCTGCTGCTGGCCGCCCGAGAGCTGGAACGGGTAGCGTTGCAGCACCACACCGGGGTCGGGCATGGCGACCTTCTCGAGGCTCAGGCGGGCGCGTTCGTGGGCCTCAACTTTGGAGAGCCCGAAGTGGGAGCGGAAGACCTCGGCGATCTGGTTGCCGACCCGGATCGACGGGTTCAGCGCGGTGGTCGGGTCCTGGTAGACCATGCCGAGCTTGGTGCCACGCACCTCGCGCAGCCGTTCGCCTGACATCGTCAGCATGTCGTCGCCGTCGAAGGTGATCGAGCCGTGCTCGACGCGTCCGTTGCCCGGCAGGTAGCGCATGAGGGCGAGCGCCATGGTCGTCTTGCCGCAGCCCGATTCGCCGACCAGTCCGTAGGTCTCGCCGGGGCCGATCTCGAGCGACACGCCCTTGACGACCGGCAGATCGCGGTCGTGGCGCACGAAGGTGACGTGCAGGTCGTCGATCGCCAGGACGGGCGCGGAGGAACGAGCGCCGGCGCTCGTTTCGGACGGCCGGCTCAGGGCAGCGCCATCGACGCGATGCGAGCTCATCGCGTCACTCCTCGAGCGCCTTGCGCAGGCCGTCGGCCAGCAGGTTCGCGCCAACGACGAGCGAGGCCAGCGCCATGGCCGGGAACAGGACGGTCCACCAGGAACCCTGGATGTACTGATAGTCGTTCGAGATGGTGAGACCCCAGTCGGGCGAAGGCGCCGTGAGGCCGAAGCCCAGGAACGAGAGCGTCGCCGCCGTGAACACGGCATAGCCGAGTCGCACCGTGCCTTCGACGATGATCGGCCCCAGGATGTTGGGCAGGATCTCGGCGCCCATGATGTAGGGCGCGTGCTCGCCGCGCAGGCGAGCCGCCTGCACGTACTCTTTCTCGCGTTCGGACACGACGGCCGAACGGATGGTGCGCGCCACGGGCGCGGTGAACAGGATGGCGATCGTCAGGATGATGTTCGGCAGGGAGTGGCCCAGCACCGTGACGATGACGATGGCCGCGATGATCACCGGCAGGCTCAGCAGCACGTCGACGAAGCGCATGAGGATCTCGTCGGCATAGCCCTTGAAGAAGCCGGCGATCAGCCCGATGGTCCCGCCCATGAGCAGACAGAGCAGCGTCGCCAGAGGCGCGATGACCAACACGGTCCGGGCTCCCGCGAGTGTCCGCGAGAGCACGTCACGGCCGTTCTCGTCGGTGCCGAACCAGTGCAGGCCGCTCGGGCCGGCGAGCGTGTGGTAGGGGTCGATGGAGTCGGGTCCGAACTTCGTGAGATGGGTCGATACCGCCGCCATGACGATCCAGAAGAGCAGGATCCCGGCGCCCGTCAGAAAGGTCGGGCTGCGGCGCAGCGAGCGCAGCACGAAGCGCCGCCGCACAAGCCGGTCCGAGGGCAACCCGGACGCGGCGCCCTCGATGCCGTCGAGCCCCTGGAGCGGGCGGCCGAGGGGCATCTCCGGGTCGTAGCCAGGGTCCAAAGCCGCCTACCTTCCGAACCTGACGCGGGGGTTGAGCAGCGCGACGATCACGTCGGCGGCCAGGTTCGAGAACATGTAGATCGCCGCGATGACCAGCACGGTAGCCTCGAGGACCTTGACGTCCTTGAGCGTCGCGGACTGGTACATGAGGTAGCCGATGCCGGGGTAGATGAAGAGCTTCTCTACGACCACGAGCCCGCCGAGCAGCCAGCCGACCTGTGTCCCGATCACGGTGACGGTCGGCGCCAGCGCGTTGCGCAACGCGTGAACGAGTATGACTCGCCGGCGGGACAGGCCCTTGAGCGTCGCCGTGCGTACGTAGGGCATGGCCAGCGCGTCGATCATGTCGGCGCGCGCCATGCGGGCGATGTAGCCCAGCTCGACGAACATCAGCGGGATGACCGGCAGGAGCATGTAGTGGATGCGGGTCAGCGGCCCGGCCCCTGGCGGGATGGTCGGCGGGTAGGGAAACAGACGCAGCGTGATGGCGAACAAGAGGATCAGCACGGCGCCGCTCACGAACTCGGGCACCACGGTCAGCGAGAGGCTCGCGATCGTGATGATGCGGTCGGCTATCCCGTCGCGGCGCAGGGCCGCGATCACCCCCAGCACGATCGAGGTCGGGATGATGATCACGAGCGCCAGGGCGGCGAGCTGAGCCGAGTTCCAGAGGCGCTGCATGGTCAGCGAGAAGACCGGCTGCTGAGAGATCGGCGACTCTCCCCAATGGAGCGTGAGAAAGCCTCCCAGCCAGTCGATGTATCTTTGCACGATCGGCTTGTCGGCGCCGAGTGTGTGGTCGAGCGCGGCGACCTGGGCCGGCGCGTACGGCCCGAGGATCTCGCGCCCCACGTCGCCCGGCACGATCTCCTCCATGACGACGATCAGCAGCGAGACGACGAGCAGCGTCGGGATGATGAACAGCAGGCGCCGCACGATCAGACGCGTCATAGCGCCGTCAGCGCCATGTGGCGCGGGGTCTCACCTATGAGTGTCGCCGACGTGCCGACCTGCTACATCCGATTTACGACAGGTAGGTCGTTGTCAGGTCGAGGAACTCCGCCGGGTCGGACGTCAGCCCGTTGACGTTGGTCTTCATGGCCCGGTTGGTGCTGATCCAGTAGGAGATGATAGTCGGCGTCTCGTCAGTGAGGATCGAGGCGGCCTGCTCGGCGTACTGGCGCCGCTTGGTCTCGTCGAGGGTCGTGTCGTAGCTCTTGGCGGCGGCGTCGAAGGCGGCGTTTTTGAAGTGCGACGAGTTCCAGACGCCGTTCGAGGTGAAGGCCGGCAGGAAGTACTGCGAGGGCACGCCGCGGAACGTCCAGTCGGTGATGCCCATCGGCACCTTGAGCCACGGCTGGTTGTTGCCCGAACCGTAGTAGTAGGTCACGGTCACCTGGTTCAACTTCAGGTTGATGCCGGCCTGCTTGGCCATGGCCTGCAGCAGCGTGGCGTACTGCGGCACCTCTTCGAACTCGGCTCGTGGCCACCCCGGGCACAAGCAATCGACGTTGTCGGGCTACGCGGGTGGTTCGCGGGCGCGTGGCGCTACGACCCTTCACGGCCGGCGAACGACCCTCAACGCCGCCGCGGGCGCGACCCAGGCGCCGCTGCGGGCGCGCCCCAGGTGCGGCTGCGGCGCACCCCGGCCTGTGCGCCCCCAGGCGCCGCCGCAGCACTTCGACCGGCGCGCTGCGAGGCGCTGTTTTGGCCGGGTATGATGCAGGCCCGGAGGCACCGTTTTTCGCGTTCGAGCAAAGGAGGGCAAGGTGGCGCTCAACCATCCCAAGGGCACGAGGCGTGCGCCCCGCGACCTCGACGTGCCGCCGATCTTCTCGGCCGAGCTCGAACGCGTGCCGCGTGACGAACTGCCGCGGCGCGGCATGCCGCCCGACGCCGCCTACCAGATCATCCACGACGAGCTCATGCTCGACGGCAACGCTCGGCTCAACCTGGCGACCTTCGTGACGACCTGGATGGAGCCGCAGGCCGACCGGCTCATGGCCGAGACCTTCGACAAGAACATGATCGACAAGGACGAGTATCCACAGACGGCCGAGATCGAGCTGCGCTGCGTGAACATGCTCTCGCGGCTATGGCACGCGCCGGCGGGCGCCACGGCGGTGGGCTGCTCGACCACCGGCTCCAGCGAAGCCTGCATGCTTGGCGGCCTGGCGCTCAAGCGGCGCTGGCAGAACCAGCGGCGGGCGGCGGGCTTGCCCGCCGACCATCCCAACATGG
>PKYM01000143.1 GCA_003132645.1 Actinomycetota bacterium
ATCGGCGACGTCCGCGGCAAGGGCCTCATGGCCGCCATCGAGATCGTCAAGCTCGGGACCCGCGAGCCCGATGCCGGTCCGGCCAAGGCTTTCGTCGCCGAGGCCGCCAGGCGCAACACCATCCTCATGGGCGCCGGCAGCTTCGGCAACTGCGTGCGCTTCCTGCCGCCGCTCATGATCACCGACTCCGACATGGAGCACGCCTTCGGCGTCTTCACAGAGGTCGCCAAGGTCGTCTTCTGAGGCGACTGAACTACCCGGCCGCTCACGGGCGGCCGTCGCCAGGCGGGGCGGGCGTGGCTCCTTTGAGCCCCGCCCGCCCCGCCCTTCGTTTTGGGCCGCTGCCGGAGCGCTCGCCTTTCGACCGCGCGGTCGCGGGCGCGCCGCGACGGCGTGACCGACGACTGCCCGTGGCAGAGCCTGTGCTAAAATCCAGCACCATGCACGCGCCGCCGCAGGCCACCGGGCCGTTTCGCACCCCCATCCGGGTCCGCTATCAGGAGACCGACGCCGCCGGCGTGGTCTACTACTCGAACTACCTCGTCTACTTCGAGGTCGCGCGCGTCGAGTCGCTGCGCGCCGTAGGCATGCCGATCACCGAGGTCGAGCGCCGCGGCGTGATCCTGCCGGCGGTCAGCGCGAGCTGCACCTACCACAGCCCGGCCCACGTCGACGACCTGCTCGAGGTCGCCATGTGGACCGAGCACGTCGGACGCGCCTCGTTCGGCTTCGGCTACGAGGTGCGCAGAGTGGCGGAGGGCGGCGCAGGCCCGGCGCTCGGTGGCGGCGCCGACCCAGCGAACGGCGGCGACGCCGACCCAGCGAACGGCGGCGACGCCGACCCAGCGAACGGCGGCGTTGTGCCGGCCCGCGGCGAGCTGATCGCCAGCGGCAGCACCCGCCACGCGGTCGTCTCGCGCGCGACCATGAGGCCGGTACGCATCGAGGGCTGGATTGCTGAGCTCGTGGCGCGGGCACAAGAGTGGCGGCCGCCATCATGAGCACCACTCCACCCATCGAGGATTTCGAACCGCAGATGCCCGACGATCTCGACGTCGAGCACTGCTACCGCCACCCCGGCCGCGAGACCGGCGTGCGCTGCGCGAACTGCGGCCGGCCGATCTGCCACGAGTGCATGGTGCCGGCGGCGGTCGGCTTCCGCTGTCCCGACTGCATGGCCGAGCAGCGGCGCGGCGCCGGCCGCCCCCGGGTCGTCACCCGGCAGCAGACTCGCAGCCGCTGGCAGAGTAGCGGCGTCATGGGGCAAGCCCGCGGCCTTTCGGTCACCAAGGTGCTGATCGCGATCAACGTCGCCGTGTTCTTAGTGGAGGTGGCGACCGGCGCCCTCAGCAGCATCCTCGAGCAGGTGCGCCTCGGCGGCCTCGTGCCGGCCTATGTGGCTATCAACCATGAGTACTGGCGCATGTTCACCGTCATGTTCCTGCACGAAAGCTTCTTTCATATCCTCTTCAACATGGTGGCCCTCTGGTTTTTGGGCGAGTACACCGAGGCCATACTGGGCCACGTCAAGTTTCTCGTGCTCTACCTGGTCACGGGCTTGGCCGGATCGGTGCTCATCGTGCTGCTCGCGGCGCCGCTCGGCGTCACGGTGGGCGCCTCAGGGGCGATCTTCGGCGTCTTCGGGGCGCTGATCGCCTACGCGTTTCTCAATCGCCACCGCGACTACATGGCGCGAGCCATGTTCGGCCAGCTCATGTTCTGGCTCGCGTTGAACGTCGTCCTGGGGCTGACCGAAAAGGGCTTGTCCTGGCAGGGGCATGTCGGCGGCTTCGTCACCGGCATCGTCCTGATGTGCCTCTACAACATGTTCGGTCGCAAGAGCCCCGGCGGCCGCTTCACGGGCACCGACATCGCGGTGACCGTGGCGGTCATCGCCGTGCTGCTCGTGCTCACCTTCTGGCGCGTGCAGACCTTCACGCTCGCCGCCCTCATCCCCTGGTTGTGACCGCCATCGAGTCGTCGTTCGCAGAGCCTCAGTTCGTCGAACCGTCGTTTGTGGAGCCGCGCTCTGTGCCCGTGCCGCGCGCCGAGATCGAGCGCCGCCTGGCGAGCTTTCAGGAGACCCTGCGCGCCGAGGGCATCGACGCCGCCATCGTCTCGCAGAACGCCGATCTCTACTACCTGGCCGGCACGGTCCAGCAGTCTCAGCTTCTGGTGCCCGTCGACGACGGACCCGTGCTGTTCACCCGCAGGACTGTCGCCCGCGCGCGCGAGGAGTCGCCGCTGACGGTCGCGGAGCTGCCCAGCCCGCGGCGTCTCGGCGAGCTGGTCGCCGAATGGTGCGGCGGCGCGCCCGACGTCGTGGGGCTCGAGCTCGACGTGCTGCCGGTCGGTCATTTTCGGCGCTACGAGAGCCAGCTCCCGGGTGCGCGCTTCGTCGACATCGGCCCAGCGCTCGTCGCCCAGCGGGCGGTCAAATCGGCTTGGGAGATCGAGCGCATCACCGCCGCCGCGGCGCTTGCGGACGAGGTGTTCAGGCGCGTCCCCGGCCTGCTGCGGGACGGTCTTACCGAGGCCGCCTTCGCCGGTCGCGTCGAGGCCGAGGCGCGAGCCCTGGGCCATCAGGGCGTGATCCGCATGCGGGCCTTCAACGCCGAGATGTTCTACGGCCAGCTCCTGACGGGCGCCAGCGGCGCCGTGCCCTCCTTTCTGGACACGCCACTGGCCGGCACCGGCCTGAGCGCGGCGGTGGCGCAGGGCGTGAGCTTCAAGCCCATCGGCCGCGGCGAGCCCGTCGTGTTCGACTTCGTCCCCGTGCTCGACGGCTACACGGCCGACTTCACCCGGATCTTCGCGCTCGGTG
>PKYM01000065.1 GCA_003132645.1 Actinomycetota bacterium
CTGCTCAAGGCCGGACCGCTGACCTCGGAGGAGTGGGAGCTCGTGCGCCAGCACCCCGGCATCAGCGCCGAGATCGTACGGCCGCTGTTCGACTCAGAGCTTGTGGCCGGCGTGCGTCACCACCACGAGCGCTTCGACGGGAGTGGCTACCCCGACGGCCTGCGCGGCACGCAGATCCCGCTCGTGGCGCGCGCCATGTGCGTGGTCGACTGCTACGACGCCATGTCCTGCGAGCGGCCCTACCGGCGCGCCCTGAACTACCGCCAGTGCCTGGCCGAGCTGCGCCGCTGTTCCGGCGCCCAGTTCGACCCCGAGATGGTGGCCGCCTTCCTGCGCGCCCTGCAGCGCCTGCGGCGGCGGCGGGCGCGCGTCGATGCGCTCGCCACCGACGCGGCGCGGCTGATCGATCCCGTCGGCCACTCGGTGCTTCAGAGCCGTGCCGACGAGGCGCGCGCGGAGTATCGGGAGATGGTCGCCGCGCTGCGCGAGTTCCGCGACGACCACCCGCCGGTGCGCTTCATCACGAGCTTTGCCACCGTAGGCGACCAGTGCATCACCGTGCTGGACACCGGTGAGTCCGAAAACGACGTCTCGCATCTCGGTGACCAGTGGCTGGCGCAGGACGAGCTGGCCGCGGTGCTGGCTGGCGATAGACCCGTGGCCAACGTCCTCAATGCCGACGACTTCGGCGTCTGGGTCACGGGCACGGCGCCGGTCTGCGCCCCCGACGGCGCGGTCGTGGCGGCCGTGACCGTCGACGCGCCCGCCCTGGAGGCCGGGGTTCAGGGACTGCAAACGGACCGCTCTCACACCCTGGCGGCCATGCTCCAAGCGGCCGCGATCCGTTACAGCCGGGCCGAGGTCGAGGCGACCACCGACGGCTTGACCGGGCTCTACAACCACCGCTACCTGCACGAGAGGCTGGAAGAGGAGCTCGAACGCGCCCGCCGGCGCGGCGAGAAGGTGAGCCTGCTGTTTTTCGACTGCGACGAGTTCAAGCGCTACAACGACGCCTACGGCCACAAGGCCGGCGACGCGGCTCTCGGACGCATCGCGCGCATCACCGAGGCCTGCAGCCGGCGGATCGACCTGGCGGCCCGTTACGGCGGCGAGGAGTTCGTGCTCGTGCTGGTCGACACCGACGGCGCCGGCGCCCTGGTCGTGGCCGAGCGTATCCGCGCCGATATCGAGGCCTCGAACAGCCTGGGCGGGCGGCCGCTGACCGTGAGCATCGGAGTCACCACCTGTCCCGACGACGCCGCCGCCAAAGACGAGCTCTTAGACAAGGCGGACTGGGCCATGTACGCGGCCAAACGTGCCGGCCGCAACCGGGTCCTGGCGTTTCGCGACGGACTCGTGAGCCAGGACACCTGGTTGTCGCGCCGCGGCAGATAGGCCGGATCCTTCAGGACAGCAGGACGATCTTCCCCAGCCGGCCGCGCGCCGCGAAGCGCTCGTAAGCGTCGGCCGCGCGGCGGAGCGGGAAGGTCTCGCTCACCGGTACGCGCAGACGACCGGCGGCGAGCAGGGGCAGCACCTTCGCCGCCAGGGCGGCGACCACGGCGGCCCGTTCGGCATGCGTGCGGGCGCGCAGGGTCGAGCCGCCGATCCGCGCCCGGCGGGACATGAGTCCGCGCAGGTCGATCGCGGCCGTGGCGCCGCCCCCCACGCCGATGACCAGCACCCGTCCGCCCGTCGAGAGACAGGGCAGGACGACCGCCAAGCTGGCGGCGCCGACAAGTTCGAGCACGACGTCGTAAGGACCGTGGCGGGCGACATCGTCGGGATCGATCACGTCACCGGCGCCAAGTCCGGCCACGGCCTCGCGCAGCGCCGGGTCGCGGACAGTGGCCACGACTCGCGCGCCGCCGGCGGCGGCGAGTTGCACGGCGGCGCTGCCCACGCCGCCCGCCGCGCCCGTCACCAGAACACGCTCGCCGAGAGTGAGCCCTCCCTGGCTGAAGAGGGCGTCGAACGCGGTCGCAAACGCCTCGGGAAAACCGCCCGCCGCGGGCCAGGACAGGCCATCGGGCAGGGCCAGGGCGTGCGCCTCGTCGACCGTCGCCAAGGTCGCCTGACCACCGCCGCCGACCAGCGCCATCACCCGCGCGCCGACAGCGAAGCGCCTGACGCGCGCGCCTGTCGCCCTCACCTCCCCAGCGAGCTCAAGTCCGGGGATATCGTCCGGCCAGCCCGGGGGTGCGGGGTACTCGCCGCGGCGCTGGGCCAAGTCGGCGCTGTTCACGCCCGCCGCCCGCACCGCCACCAGGAGCTCAGTGTCGCCCGGCGACGGGTCGGGCCGCTCCACGAGGCCCAGGTGATCGCCGGCGATCACCACCGCTTGCACGTGACGCCTCCCCGCACACCCGAGCTTCAGCGCTTCGCGGGCCGGCCCTTCGCGACCACAGCCGAGATGGACGCCTTGAGAAAACGCACCTGCTTGCGCTCGGCGATCTCGATCACGACGAAGTTGTCGCGCACCTGCCGCACGGTGCCGCACATGCCGTCGTTCGTAACGATCTCGTCGCCTTTCTTGACGGTCGAGAGGAGCTCCCGCTGAGCCTGGCGCCGGCGACGCTGAGGCCGCACCGCAAAGAGGTAGAACACTGCGATGACGATGACGACATAGACGAACAGGATGACAACGTTCACGACGGCGATCCGCCTCCTTCAAGGGCTCCAGCACAAGCTGGGCAAGACACGTAGTGCGAACATCCTACGGCAACCCGACGACCTGCGCTGCTCTTTGCGGACCTCCACCGGAGGTCCCAAGACATTCGCCGTCGCCATGACGTCTCGAGACAGTGTTTCCGCTGACGGCCACTTAACAACCCTTAACCCGGCGAAGCGAGCCCACAGGCTCCCCGGCGGAGTTGACCGCGACGGTCGGGATAGATACCGTCTGGCGAGACCGGGAACGCACCGTGACTGCCTGCGGGTGCGACGAGTACAGTCGGCGGCTTGCATGAGGGGGTGGAAGTCACGCTCAAGAGAAGACCCCCGCTGGCAACGATCGCCGGACTGGTAGTGATCGTCGTGTCCGTCACCTTGGCGATCGTGGCCTATTCCTTCTATCCCTGGGCCTTCAGCCCGGCCGCCAACTGGATCAGCGACCTCGGCAACACGCTGCTCAGCCCCCGGGGCTCCATCTTCTTTCGACTCGACATGATCGCCGTCGGCGCCGTGCTGGCCGCCTTCTTCGTCGGCCTGCGGGCCTGGGCCCGCGGCCAGCACATCGCCCTGAAACTGCTGGTCGCCATCGGCCAGCTCAGCGGGCTGGTGGCCGCCGGGGCACTGGTGATGACCGGGATCTTCTCCGAGAACGACTACACGGCCCACGCGCTGTGGGCCACCGTGCTGTTCATCGCGCTGGCGACCGCCGTCTGGTTCATCGGCTGGGCTCCGATCTGGCACCCCGACCTGCCGCAGAAGATCACCTATCTGGCCTTTGCCGTCTGCGCGGTCGACGTGATCTCCATCGTGGCCCGACGCCATTGGCTCGAATGGCTCGCAGTCGGGCTGCTGCTCTGTTTCGTCGGCGCAGTCTCGCTGGGCACGTGGTCGATGACCCCCAGCCCGAGCCACATCTCGCGCGAGCGCTGATCGGACCGCCGAGACGACGCCCGGCGGCCGGCTTACTCAGGCACCCGCCGCACGACAGGTGACGGCCGCCAGACGAGAGCGAGTGCCCGGATGTGGAAGAGCGGACCTCAGGAAGGCGTGTCGGCCGGCAGCGGAGGTCCCACCCGCGGCTGCCGCGGCGT
>PKYM01000032.1 GCA_003132645.1 Actinomycetota bacterium
GATCTGCTCCATGTGGTGGACGATAGCCGCCCGCTTGGCCGGGTCGATCGTCGTCTGCTGTTCGAGGAAGAGCTTGTCGTACTGGGGGTCAGACCAGGCGCAGTCGCTCCAGCTGTCGATCTGGGCGGTCGTGAAGATGCTCAAGACGAAGTTGGGGTCGGGGTCGCCGCCCCAGCCCCAGAGGAACATGTCGTAGTCGGGCGTGAAGGCGGTGCCCTTGATGTTGTACAGGCCGTCGTCGATGGCACCATCGGCCATCACCGAGAGGTCGATCTTCAGGCCGAGCTTGTCGAACCACCCCGCGATGAGCTTGCCGGCCGACTGGCTCGAAGCGGAGCTCGATCTGGTCCACAGGCGCAGCACGATGGGCTTGCCCTGCTTGTTCAACCGTATGCCGTGTCTGAGCCGATACCCGGCCGCGGTAAGCATCTGACCGGCCTTCTTCAAGTTGAACGTGTACATCTGGTCGGCGGGCGGCTGCCAGTGCCAGTCGGGGTCGCTCCACAAGTGCGAGACCAGTACCGAGGTGGCCGGCTGGGCGAGACCGCCGTAGGCGATCTGCGCTAGCTTGTCGTGATCGACCGCGTACTGCAGCGAATGGCGGAAGTGCCAGTCCCTGAGCACCGGGTTGCCGAGCGAGGGCCCCGTGTAGCAGTTGAAGCCGAGCTCGTCGAGCGCGGGGTCAACGTAGGCCAGGGGCTTGTAGGTCGGGCCGCTCTGAAGCTGGCGATACTGCGCCTCGGTCAGGCCCCAGACGCCCTTCAGCGAACCCGACGTGAGGTCGTGGACCATGGTGTCGGCGTCCTTGTAGTAGATGAAGTCGACCTCGTCGATCTTGGGCGCGCCGGCCCAGTAGTTCGTGTTGGCCGTCATCACGGCATAGCCGTCTCTCTTGTACTGCGTGAGCTGGAAGGGGCCGCTGCCGACAATCGGCACACTGTTCTCGTAATCGGCCACCGTCTGGCCCGGAATGGCGCCCCAGATGTGTTGCGGCACGATGTACACCGACATGTCGAGCATATTGGCCTTGGGCCTTGTGCAGGTGAAGACGACGGTGTTGTCGTTGGGGGCGGTCACGCTGGAGATGAAGTTCGTGTACGAGGTGTAGTTGGAGAGGTGGTTGTTGATCACGTACTTATAGGTGAAGGCGACGTCGTGGGCGGTCAGCGGCGCGCCGTCCTGCCAGGTGACGCCCGACCTGATGTGGAAGGTCCAGACCTTGCCGGCGTCGGACACCGTCCAGTGGTCGGCAAGGCCCGTGGCTGCCGCGCCCTGCGGGTGGCCGTAGTCACCGGCGCCGAAGCCGACCATGAGATCGTAGTTGAGCGACCAGATCTCGCGGCACGACTGACTTTGCCCGACGAAGGGGTTCAGGTTGTCGGGAGCATCGCCCGCGATCCCGAGTTTCAAGATGACCTTGCCGGCAGGCGCCGGGCTGCTGCTCGTGGCCAGAGCCCCCGCCAGACCCCAGACGAGGCCGGCGCAAAGCAGGGCGGCTACGAGCGCCGCGATCAGGCGTGGGTGCGACAGGCCCCGCAGTGCTGCACGTATGGTGAACCCTCTCGTTCGCGACGGCGAGCCGATGGCACGGTCTTGCCATCTAGAGAAACCGTCTCCCCGGCGGCACTTCAAGGACGCGGGGCGTGGGCGTCGGGTGCGACCGGTTGATAGGCGCATCGGCACGCTCGCCGTCCACTTGTTCCCCCACGCCGCCGCTCAGCCACGGTCGCCGCAGGCCGCCACTTCATCGACTGAGGGCGGGCGACAGTCGGCCTTGGATCTAGGCAGGGACGCCCGACTGTCGAGCCGCGAACCGGCAGTAGCCAGGAGGCGCGTCGCGACCAGCGCGTCAAGCCTGGGGTCGAGGTCATGTCGCACCCGTCCTCAACCGGTCAACGCCGGACAGGTGCAGACGTCCGTCGGACAGGTCGAGCTCGCCGAGGCTGAGGACCATGACCTGGCCCATGAACCGCGTGCCGTCCTCGGACTGCGCGGCAAGCGACACTGAGCGGTTGGGGATCAGGTCCCGCAGCCCGGCCACGCCGCCTAGCTCGACGCCCCAAGTTCCGTTGGGCTGGTGCCAGAGGAATCCCTCCTCGAAGCCGCAGCGACCGGCCCCGAGGACCACATGCTTAAGCCGATATTGCTTCATCTCTGTCCTTAGGCGACGCGAAGTGTGTGGACTGCCAGCGCGGCAGCGTGACGGTCACCACGAGCCCGCCGGTGGGCGGCCCGTCGGCTGTCGCCGAGCCGCCGTGGGTCTCAGCGACTGCCGCGACGATCGCCATGCCCAGGCCTGCGCCGCCGTCGTTTCTGCTGCGCGAGGTGCCTCGCCGGTAGAAGCGTTCGAACAGGCGCGGGAGCTCGTCGGGACCGATCACTTCGCCGGCGGTGGCGATGCGCAGGCTCACCGTCTGCGACGCAGTGGCGACCGATGCCTCGATGACGCTGCCCTTCGCCGCATACTTCACTGCGTTGTCGATAAGGTTCTCGACCAGGCGCTCGAGGAGAGCACGGTCGCCTTGGACCTCTACCGGCTCGAGATTGGCCGCGAACGACAGCTCCCGCTCCTCGCTCGCCTGGGAGTGGTCACCAATGGCCTCCTCGACAAGGGCGTCCAGCGCGACCCTTTCCTTGTCGGCGAGCTGCTCGCTTTCGGCCAGCACGAGGAGCCCGTCGNNGGGGTCGGCGAGCGTGACGTCGACCTCGGTGCGCATGATGGCAAGCGGCGTGCGCAGCTCGTGTGAGGCGTTGGCCACGAAGCTGCGCTGCGCCTCGAAGGCCGTCTCGAGGCGCGCGAGCATGGCGTCGAAGGTATCGGCGAGCTCGCGCAGCTCGTCGCTTGGGCCCTGCATGGCGATGCGCTCGTGCAGGGTGCTCGCCGAGGCGCGCCGCGCGGCGACGGCGATCTCCTGCGGGGGGCGCAGCATGCGACCGGCGATGAGCCAGCCCAGCCCGACCGACACGACGGCCGCTGCGCCAAGTGCTGTGAACGATACGGCGGTCAACCCGCGGGAAAGCTGCGACACCACCTGGTCCTGGACTGATCGCATGAAGGTGCCCACGGTCTCCGGGCCCCCCGACGGCGAGGACATGCGCGTGGCAAGGAAGGCGGGCGAGAGGCCCAGACGCTCGGCGACGTGATTCAGGAACTCCCCGGGATTGTGGATGAGCACCTGGCGCACGAGCACGTAACTGACCGCGATCAGCAGGAAGCCCAGGACAAAGAAGACGCCGGCGTAGGAGAGAGTCAGGCGCAGGCGCAGGCTGACGGTGCGCCGTCTCATCGCCTAAAGCCGGCCGCGCCGTCGAGCGAGGCATCGAGCACCACGCCTTGGCGCCGTATCTGGCAGGCCGCAGTCGACACCAACGACCCTGTGACTTCAATGATCGGCACGCGCGATGCCTCCTACGGCCAGTGGCAGTCATCGACCCACCCATCGCCATTGTGGACCAAGGTGTGTAAGGGCAGCGTAAGACGGTGTCACGTGACTCGCGGCTTTAGGGATCTGACGGAAGAGGCACGAGGGAACAGTCCACGGTTGCTTGTCCTTTATGCGGAGCTTACGGGGGGACGGGTATCATCACCTCGCGGACCGAAGCTTCCGACCGCCCAACCGAGGAGAGCTATCGCCGATGACGATGCCCGAAGACCATCAGGACGACGCGCCCGCGGCGCTTGACAGCAGCGGCGGTGTGCCCGCGCACGGTACTCTGACAGGCGAGCCGCCGAT
>PKYM01000192.1 GCA_003132645.1 Actinomycetota bacterium
AACGCCAGGCGCAGCGACTCGAGGAAGACCGTCATTGACCGCCGCCACTCCCGAACCCGCCCGAGCCGCCGCTCGTAGAGCCGCCGGTGGAGCGGCGGAAGCCGCCGCCGCCGAAGCCGCCGAGTCCGCCCAAGCCGCCCAAGCCGCTGCCGGTGCTCGTGGAGCTCGTTGCCGAGTTGGTGTACTGGCCGGTGACCACGACCTCACCGGGGGTGAGGCCGCTCGTGATCTGGGTGAGCGACGAGGTCGTCATGCTGGTGGTGACCTGGCGGTAGGTGGGAGTGCCGTTTTGCATCACGCGCACGAACGATGCGGAGGAGCTGCCGCTGACGGCGCTCGTCGGCACCAGCAGCACGTTGCTGCGCGACGCGATCGTCACGGTGAGCGAGCCGGTCATGCCCGACTTGGCGAGACTCGGCAGACCGTGGGGGGCAAGGTCGACCGTGTAGTCGACCGCGCTCGACGAGCCCGAGGAGCTCGACGAGGCGGGCTGACTGGAGATCGAGGTGATCGTCGCCGTGAACGGGTCACTGGTGGCACCGTCGATCGTCAAGGTGGCCTTCTGGCCGACCTTCAGAGAGGAGATGTCGGCCTGGGTCACGAGAGTCTGGGCGATCAGGTCGCGGGGAAAGTCGACGCTGGCAAGGGCCGTGGCGCTGCTCACTCTGCCGCCGAGGCTCACGTTCCACGCCTCGACGATCGCGCCCTTTGGCACCCAGACGAACTGCGAGGTCGTGATCTCGCCGGTCTTGGTCAGACCGTGAGCGCCCTGCCAGTCTTCGAGTGCGGTCTGGGTGGTCGCGCCGAAGTCGCCGTTGATCGTGCCGGTGAAGTACCCGTCGGCCTTGAGGGCGTGCTGCAAGACCGCGACGTTCGACTTCTGCGCACCCGACGAGAGGCTCGTGGAAAGTGTCTCGTACAGCGGCGCGGAGCTCACGAAGGCGTAGATGGGCTTGCCGGAGATCGTGAGCAGGTGCTGCAGGGTGCGTGGGGTGGCGCCGGCCGCGAAGGCGATGCCGGTTACCACGCCGCTCGTGCCGGTCGAGCTGCTCGCGGTCGTCGAACCGGCGCTGCTCGAGGTCGTGGCGGCGCTGCCGGTGCCGGCGAACGATCTGCCGGTGGACGAGCTGCCGCCGCTCCCGCTCCGCGAAGAGGTCGGCTTGAGAGTGGGCGTGCCGCTTCTCGACGGGGTCGGCCTGACCGTAAAGCTCGCCGCGCTGGTGGCCAGCCCGCCCGGAGTGGTGACGCTGAGCGGGCCGCTCGTGGCACCGGAAGGCACGGTGGCCGTGATCTGCGTGTCGCTGTTCACGGTGAAGCGCGCCCCATGACCGCCGAAGGTGACCGCCGTGGCGCCGGTGAAGCCGCCACCGATCAGGGTCACAGCGCTACCCACCGGACCAGAGGTCGGGACCAGGGCCGTGATCGTCGGCGTCGGTGCCGAGGTGGGCGTCGGCGTCGGTGTGGCGTCGGCGATGATCGCTCTGTCGATGGTGGCTGGGGCGGCGGCGGTGGCCCCGTGAGTGGTAACTGCGCTGACGAGGGTGACCGCGCCGCGAGTGGCGACCGTGCTGGCGGTAGTGGCCGCCGAGCTGGAGGACGAGCTGCCGGTACCACTGAGCGAGATCGTCGTCGCGTCGCGGGCGCTGGCCAGCGTGAAGTCGGACTGCACGGTATCGGCGATCGTCCCCATCGCCGCGGTCGAGGTCAGATAGTGAACGCCGTCCGACTTGCCGCGGTTCAGCAGCAGCAGCGCGGCCGTGACGGCCGCCGCGGCCACGATCACGACGATCAGGACGATGAGCCACCAGCGGCGTTTGCCTTTCTTCATCGGTCTTCGACTCCTTCGTGTCGCTGTGGCAAGCCCGGCCGACGCGCGCAGTCGTCGCCGCTCATGTGCCGCTCGCGGCGCCGTTCGACTGCGTGCCGTTTTGTGTGGACCCGCCCGACTGGCCGCCGCCGCTGCGGAAGCCACCAGGGAAGCGGCCCGTGAAGGTGCGCATGTAAATGACGTTCTGGCCTTCGCTCAGGCCCGAGGTGATCTCGGACTCGCCGCCGGCCTGCTGGCCGACCACGACGCTTTGGGTCGAGGTCTTACCGCTCGCGAGCAGCTGAACGGTGGCGCTGCTGCCGCTGCCCTTTATTGCAGCGGTCGGGACGAGGAGCACGTTGCTGGCCAGCACCTTCACCTCGATCTGGGCGATGCCCATGTACTTGGCGGTGACGCTCGAGGGCAGCTTGGCGATGGTGACCATCGCGGTGACCGAGCCGTTGCTGCCGGCGCTCACCGAAGTCACCGTGCCTTGGGCGATCTTGCCGCGAAACGCGCCCTGGCCGCCCTGGCCCAGGAAACTCTGGCCACCATAGCCGTAGCCGCTGCCTGAGCCGCCGCTGGGAATACCACTCGAGCGGGCGCTCGGGGCGCCACTCTGGCCGGAACCGTAACCCTGGCCAAAGCCGCCCTGGCCGGCGCCGCTCGGCCGCTGGACGAAGACCACCGTGACCGACTGACCCGCGGCTACCTGCGAGCCGTTCTGCCCCATCACCTGAACTATGCCCTTGACCCCCACCTTGGTCCTAGCCGAGGTCAGCTGCAGTCGCCCCGCCACGCTGTCGACCAGGTTGCCCCTGCGCACCGTGGCCAGAACCTGCACGGAGCGACCGCTGCCTGACGCGGTCGCCGCCTTGCTAGAACCGCCGCAGCCGGCCGCGAGCGCAGTCGCCACGACCACCAGGGCAAGACAGGCGCCGAGACCGGCGGCACGCCGCCGCTTCGACTGTCGCAAGCTGAGAAGCGTCATTTCGATTCCTCCATCGCGCGTTCATCGTGCAGTCTGCCGCCGCTCAGCACGAGCCGTCTGTCGGCGTGCGCGGCGACGTCTTCTTCGTGAGTGATCATGACAATCGTGCGACCCCCTTCGTGAAGCCGGTCGAGCAGCTCCATGACCTCGCTGGTGGCCACCAGATCGAGGTTGCCGGTGGGTTCGTCGACAAGCAGCAGCTCGGGGTCGCCGACCAGGGCGCGGGCGATCGCCACCCGCTGCATCTGGCCACCCGAGAGCTGACTCGGGTCGTGGTGAGAGCGGTCCGCAAGACCGACGGCCGCGAGCGCTTCGCGCGCACGACGCAGGCGCTCGGCCCGGCGCACGCCGCGGTAGATGAGTGGCGTGGCCACATTCTCGAGGGCCGACGTGCGCGGCAAGAGGTTGTGCAGCTGGAACACGAAACCGAGGAGCTCGTTACGCAGGCGGGCCCGCATCGAGTCGTCCAGGTTCGCGACCTCGTGGCCGGCCAGCAGGTAGGAGCCCGAGTCGGCGCTGTCGAGCAGCCCCAGCACGTGCAGCAGGGTCGACTTGCCGGAGCCGGAGCGCCCGGTGCAGGCGACCCACTCGCCCCGACGCACCTGCAGATCGAGCCCCTTCAGCACCGGCACGGCGATGTCACCGTGACCGTAGGTGCGCACGATGTCCGTTGCCGCGAGGATGACATCGCGCCCGGCGTCCGGCTCTGCTTCGCTCATGTGACTCCCCATAAGTGAGACTGAGCGTACGAGGTCTGCCTGAGCTTCTGCTGGCACCAGGCTGTGAGAACGCTGAGAGCCCGGACACGAGTCCCGACAGGATTCGAACGAACGGCGGTACAGTCTCGCCGCCAGTGGGCATGTAAGCCGTGGGGCGGGTCGTCCTTTTGAGACCTCCTTTTGCCGACCCGCTCCCTGGTGTCCTACAGAGAGTCGCAGGAGGGGTGCCGTGACCGAGGGCTACAAGGTCTCAGGCGCGTTGGCCACGATGGCCATCGCAGGGCGCAAGCGACTGACCTTCGAAGAGGTCCTCGCCGCAGGCCAGCCGGCTGTGTACCGACAGTTCGGTGACCACCTGCTGTACGTCGATGGACGGTTCTTCGACGTTCGTGAGCCGGGCGCACCGACGCCGATCGAAGTCGGCGCCTCGTCGTCGTTACGCGATGCCCACGCCGCGCATCGCGCGGTGGGCATCGAATACGGGTGGCGTCACGCCGCCGACTGCTCCTGCTCGTTTTGTTCGGCGTCGCTCGAGGCGGCCTGAACAACGAGCGTCGCGGGGAAGGAGCGGCTCACTGAAGCCGCTCCTTCCTTCGCCTTTGTNNGTCATCCCGCCGACATCCGTCATCCCGCCGGCATGCGTCATCCCGCCGGCATCGACCTCGCGCGCGGCCTCCTGCACCGCCAGGCGCTCTCTTTACGCCTTGCGCTCTTCGGCGGACGGCTTGCCGCGCTGGTGTCGGCGTTGGGCGTTGGGCGAGCGCTCGAGCGGGATGAAGCGCACCGCCAGGCCGGTCGGCACGGCCTCGACTATGGCCACGGTAGGACCGTCGTCCTCCTCGTCGGGAGAGCTCGCGGTGCCGGGGTTCAAAAACAGCGTGCCGTCGATCCAGGCGGCCGCCGGCACATGATCGTGGCCGAAGACGACCAGATCGGGCGGCGCGCCGTCGGGGCCCGCCGCGTAGCGGCCCGCCGCGAGGCGCTTCATGAGCCTCTTGCGCTTGTGGCCGACCACGAAGTGCACACCGGCGATCTCACCGGTCACCTCGCCCGGCAGCGCGGCCGTGAGCTCGTCGCCATCGACGTTGCCCGACACGGCGGTCAGCGGCGCGATCGCCTCGAGCACACTGAGGATCGCCGGATCGACGACGTCGCCGGCGTGGATGATGTGGGTGACTCCCCGAAACAGCCTCGGGACCCGCGGGTCGAGATATCCGTGGGTGTCGCTGATCACGCCGATCCGCGGCCGCGGCCGCGGACCTCGCTTGCCGTCTCCCTCCACCATTGGTCCTCTCCTCCTAGAGAATCCTGCGGAGCGTTTCTTCCCGCCGTCCGGCATCCTGCAACGGCCGGTGCGCCGCTAGTCCAAGCCCTGGGTTCAAGCCCTGGGGTAGATGGCGATCAGCACTACCGAGTAGGCCAGGAACACGCCG
>PKYM01000293.1 GCA_003132645.1 Actinomycetota bacterium
GCGGCGTTGTTGTCGGAGACCTCGATCATGGGCGTGAGGGTGGCCAGGGCGGACGAGCTGATGCTCGCGTGCGTGCGCAGGTACTCGACGAGCAGCATGGCCTTGATCACGCTGGCGGTGACGAACTGGCGGTCCCGGTTCCAGCCGTGCAGGACGCCGTTGCTGTCGACCACGGCGACCGCCGTCACCCCCGANNCCGCAACAGCCGGTCGACGGCGTGCACCGTCCACACGTAGCGGCCGGCCTTGAGGTGACAGACGAACGAGAGATGCGAGTCGCGGTCTGACGCCACGAGGTGCGCGACCGTGATCGTCTTGACCACCTTGCCGCCCGCCGCGGGGCTGATCGTGATGGTCACGTGCGCGCCGCCCTGTGCCCCTTCGATGCGGTACAGCAGGATCGCCCTCGCGCCCGGCACGACCCGCACGTCGGCCTGCGCGACGGTGATGAAGGGCAGATGGCTACCGGTGGAAGCGGGTATCGCGGCGGCGCCCGACGCGGTTTCAGGCTGCGCCGCCCGCGCCGACAGCACCGGCGGGGCGAGCAGCAAGACGCCGTAGGCCACGAGGGCCACGAGGGCCACGAGGGTCGCCAGCGCGGCGACGGCAAGGCGCGACAACGCGCGCGTGGGTCGCCGCGCGGGACGCGACGCGAACGGAAGCCCGGGACGCTTGCGCGGCCCGGGGTTGGGCGCCGCCTTCACCGATGGACCCTCCTGCACTTGCTGCGGCTCGCGCCGCCCCCCTGATCGAGTGGGACCAGCCTACGCTCACGAAACGGCGAGTGCGAGCCCCCGCGCGCGCTCAGAGGGACGCTCAGGGCATGACGAATCGCGCCACGCTGCCGGCACTCTCAGGGGACGACGAATCGCGCTACGCTGCCGGCGCGCGTGGTCGTCACCTCGAGGCGGGCCTCGATCTGCTCGCGGAGGTCGGTGACGTGAGAGATGATGCCGACCAGGCGGCCGTCGGTCTGCAGGCCGATCAGGGTGTCGAGGGCGGCCGCCAGGTTATCGGGGTCGAGCGAGCCGAAGCCTTCGTCGACGAACACCGTGTCGAGCTTGATGCCGCCCTCGTAGCCCTGCACGACCTCGGCCAGGCCCAGGGCCAGCGCGAGCGAGGCCTGAAAGGTCTCGCCGCCCGACAGCGTCGAGACCGAGCGGCTGGTGCCGGTGTAGGCGTCGGCGACCTCGAGATCGAGCCCCAGGGCGCGGCGTTTGTCGCCCTGCTGGCGGCGCGCCAGCCTGAAGCGCTGGTCGGTCATGGCCGACAGGTGCTCCGAAGCCACGACGAGCACGTCGTCGAGGTAGGCCGCCAGCATGTAGCGCTGGAACGAGAGGCGCAGGTCGTTGTCGCCGTCGGCCACCTTGGCGAGCCGGCCGACGACCGCGTAGGTCGCCTCGTGGGCGCCGATCTCGGCCTGCAGGCGGGCGAGGTCGTCGGCGGCGCGGGCCAGGGCGTCGCGCGCCGCGCAGAGCGAGGCTCGCGTGTCGCGAGCCTCGTCGGCGGCGCGCGACGCCGACCGTTGGCGTTCGGCCAGCGCCTCGGTGTCGGGGCGCTCGAGACCCTCGGCGGCGGCGGCGCGCCGCAGGCGCGCCGCCGCCGCCTTGACGTCGCTGTCGTAGCCGGCCACGCGCTCGACGAGCGCGGCCAGCTCCTGCGGTTCGCGCCGCGCCGCGAAGTAGCTCTTCTCGTCGGCGAAGCCGGCCTGCGCGATGCCCGCCAGCCGCTCCGCTTCGAGAGCGGCTACCGCCGCGGCGAGCTCGTCGTGGACGTGCCGCTTGTCGGTCAGCGTGGCCGTGGCCGTCGCCAGCGACTCGGAGGTCGCGCGGTCGTCGGCCTGGGCCTGCGTCCAGGCCCGCTCGAGTTCGGTCAGCTCGTCCTGGGCGCCGGCCAGCCGGCGGGCCACCTCGTTGGCATCGCGCAGGTCGTCGGGCACGCCGGCGGAGCGCTCCTCGAGCACGGCGGCCGCGCCGGCCTGCGCCGCGGTGGCGTCGGCCAGCTCGCGCCGGGCGCCCGCGACGGCTTTGTCGGCCGCGTCGCGCGCCACTTCGTAAGCCCGGCGCAGCTCGGCCACCTGCGCGCGCTTGTCGAGGACATCGGCCTCACTGGGCAGCTCGCCCTGCGGCAGAGCCGGGGCGGGGTGATCGGTTGCGCCGCACACAGGGCAGGCTGCGCCGGGTTCGAGCGAGGCGGCCAGCACGGCCGCCTGGCCGGACGCCCAGGCCGTTTCGAGGTCGGCGAGCTCGCCGGCCGCGCGGTCGACGGCCGCCTGGGCGGCCTTGAGCGCGGCCCGCCCGGCCTTGGCGGCCTGAGTGTCGGCTCGTGCGGCGGCCTTGAGCGCCGCCTCGGCGGCGCCGAAGGCCGCCGCGGCCTGGGACAGCGCTCCGGCCTTGTCGGCCATGGCGGCAAGTTCGCGCACCTGGTCGGCCAGCGCGACCCGCTGCGCGGCGCGCGCGGTCTCGGCCTCGAGCGCCGCCTCGGCCTTGCGGCGGGCGGCTACCGTCCTGTCGAGCGCCCCCTCGGCCAGCTCGAGTTCGAGCAGTCGCGGCGTGAGGTCGTTGCGGCGGTCGTGCACCCGGCGGTCGTAACCGGCCAGCGGCTCGGCCTTGCGCGCGAGGGCGACCTCGGCCCGCACGGCGGCGATCTCGGGGGCGCCGGCGGCGAGCTCGTCGCTCGCGGCCCGTGCGGCGGCGAGCTCGTCGATCGCGGCGGCGACCGTCTGGGCCGCGTTCAGCGCCGCCAGGGCGCTCTGCTCGTCGGCGGCGGCCAGGGCCGCCGCCGCCTCGCCCTCGGCAACCTGTTCGACGAGCCGTCCGAGCCGCTCGCCCACCTCGTCGGGCTCGATCGCACCGACCGTGGAAAGCAGTCCCGCGCGCCGGGCTACGGCCTGCTGCACCTCGCGTTCGATCGCCTGAGCGTCGTCTTTGAGGGCATCCTGCAGCTCGCGATAGCGCTCGGTGCGAAACAGCCGCTGGAGGATCTCCTCGCGCTCCTTGCCGCTCGACTGCAGCAGCTCCTGGAACTTGCCCTGGGGCAGCATGACGACCTGGCGAAACTGCACGCTGCGAAAGCCGAGGATCTGCTCGATCCGCTCGGTGACGTCGGTGGGCTTGTGGGCCAGCGGCCGGCCCTCGGCGTCGGGCGGCGCGGTGGCCACGGGGCGGTCNNCTCGCCGGCCGGCGGATCGCTGCGGTCCCAGAGGTGGGCGGTCGCGTTTTCGGTGGTGAAGCCGTCGCCGCGCAGCTTGGGCCGCTGCTGCCAGGGGCTGCGCTGTACGCGGTAGCGCTTGCCGCCGACCGAGAAGTCGAGCGTGACCTCGGTGCGCAGTGCCGGGTCGGCGTGGTCTGAGCGCATGTCGCGCGGCTCGCGCTCCGCGCCGCTCGTATCGTCGTAGAGGGCGAAGGCCATCGCGTCGAGGATGGTCGTCTTGCCGGCTCCGGTGGGACCGTGGATGAGAAAGAAACCGAAGCGGCCGAGCGCCGCGAAGTCGAGGACCTGGCGGCCGCCGTAGGGGCCGAAGGCCTGCATGACCAGGACTTGCGGTCTCACGTTTCGCGCCGGCGCCGCTCGAGGCGGTCGATCACGGCGNNGTCGGCCGGCCCTCCAGCTCGAGGCTGGGGCGCTCGAGATGCAGGCAGTTGGGATAGGCCTGCTGGAGCTGGGCCATGGCGTTGAGCAGGGCGCCCTTGTCGGTGAGGCGCGCGCAGAGGTAGTCGGCGCGGCCCTCGTCGGCCGGGGCGGCGTCGAGCAGCTCGCGCAGTGTGCCTTCGATGACGCGCACGCGGCGCCGCGGCTGCAGCTCGACCTCTTCGATCGTGACGCGTGCGGCACTGGGGGCGTTTGGAGTGGCGAGGGCGTGGGGGGCGGCGAGGTCGTGGGGGGCGGCGAGGGCGTGGGCATCGGCCTGGGCCGCGTTGGTCGCGGCGGGCGCCCCGACGAGCGCCGCCTGCAGCACGCCGCTGCCGGGCGCGCCGATCTCGACGATGCTCACCGACTTGTGCTGGGCGACCTCTTTGAACGAGTAGGTGAGCAGGGAGCCGGCGTAGCGGACGGCTTCGGCGCCGGCGCGCTGCGGCAGGTGGAGGTGGCCGAGGGCGACGTAGTCGAAGCCCTCGAAGACCGCCGCGGGCACCGTGCCGGCGCCGCCCACCGTGAGGGGGCGCTCGGAATCGCTCGTGCCGGCGCCGGCGACGAAGGCATGCCCGACAAAGAGGCTGCGGGCGCCCGCCGGGGTGAGGCCGCGTGCGCGTTCGGCGAGCGCGCGCATGGCCTGCTCATGGGTCTGGATGCCGGGTTCGGCGAAGGCGGCGCGGACATCGACGGGGTCGGCGTAGGGCACCGCCTGAACGAACAGCGGGCCGTCGTCGTCGGCGAAAGGCACGGTGAGGGCGCCACCGGCCGGCAGAGGACCGGCGATGTGCAGCCGTTCGGCGGCGAGGAGCTGAGAGCCGAACCCGAGGCGCGACGGGCTGTCGTGGTTGCCGGCGATCATGACCACCGGCACGCCGAGACCACGCACGATACGGCCGAGCACGTCGTTCAGCAGCTCGACTGCCTCGGTGGGCGGCACGCCGCGGTCGTAGACATCGCCGGCGATGATCACGGCGGTCGGCCGCACGTCGGCGACGAGGTCGACGAACTGGTCGAGGACGTGCTGTTGGTCCTCGGTCAGATGGACTGTGTGAAACAGTCGACCGAGATGCCAGTCGGCGGTATGGATGAATCTCATGCGCGCACCCTCATGGGAGACCCTAGCACAGCACGGGGACGGCAGAATGGCCATCAGCTCGCGTCATGAACGAGACTCCCGCGTGGCCTCGCGATCGGCGCACCACTTCGCTCAGACGACAAGGAGGCAGGACATGGCGGCACGACAGACCAGAAACGGCGCCGCGACGGTCGCCCACTTCGACGAGATCCCTTCGCACTCGCAGCCCGACACGAGCGCCGAGTGGAAGCCCGTCAGGCGCTTCTTCGATCTCGGCTCGTTCGGCGTCAGTCTCTATGTGGGCCACGCCCCGGGCGAAGTGCTGACCAGCGAGCACACCGAGTCGGACGATTCGGGCACGCGGCACGAGGAGCTCTTCTTCGTGGTGCGGGGGCGGGCCACGTTTCTCGTCTCCGGCGAAGAGGTCGACGGTCCGGCCGGCACGTTCATGTACGTGCGTGACCCGCATGTGCGCCGCGGCGCTGTCGCTCGCGAGGCGGGCACCGTCGTGCTGGTCGCGGGCGGCGCCCCGGGAGTGGCCTATGAGGTCTCAGCCTGGGAGCTCGACGAGTTCGAGCCGCCGGCCCGGTGATGAGCGACGCTCTGGCCTAGT
>PKYM01000145.1 GCA_003132645.1 Actinomycetota bacterium
CGCGCGTCTCTGGGGCCGCCGCCAGCGCGCTCGCCCGGCGCGTGCCGGCGGTGGCCTGGTTCGCGGTGGCTTGGTTCGCGGTGGCCGTCTCGGGGGGCTCGCGCCGCGCCGCTCGCGCCTCCCAGTAGCGCCCGGCCGAGAGATGATTGACCAGCCGACTGTCGTGAATCTCGAGCACGCGCGTGGCGACGCTTTCGATCAGGTGGCGGTCATGAGTGATCAGCAGCACGGTGCCGATGTAGTCGGTCAGCGCCGCCGCCAGCGCCTCGACAGAGTCGACGTCGAGGTGGTTGGTCGGCTCGTCCAGAACGAGGAAGTTGGCGTCGCCGGTGAGCAGCCTGAGCAGGCGCAGGCGGCTGCGCTCGCCCCCTGAGAGTTGGGCGACGGTCTTGTGGACCTCGTCGGCGGTGAACAGGAACCGGCCGAGCAGGCCGCGCGCGACCTGCTCGTCGTGTCCGGTGAGGGGCAGCACCGATTCCAGCGCCGTGGCGGCTTCGTCGAGCTCGCGGCCCTGCTGCGAGAAGTAGGCCAGGCGTACGTTGTGGCCGAGGTAGGCGACGCCCTCGGCCAGGGTGCGCAGGCCGACGATGGTCTCGGCCAGCGTCGTCTTGCCCGAACCATTGGGCCCGAGCAGGGCGACCTTCTCGCCGCGTTCGATCACCACGTCGACGCCGCGCACGAGCGCTTTGGCGGCCGCGCCCGAACCGACGCTCACCGCCGGCGTCTTCATCTCGAGCACGACGCGGGCCGACGGCGCCGGCTGCGGCAGCCCCAGGTGCAGCCGGCGCGCGTCGCGCGCCGGCGCCTGCATGTCGCGCTTGATGCGCTCGATCTGGGTGAGCTTCGACTTGGCCTGCTTGGCCTTGAGCTTCTTGGCGTGGAACCGGTCGTAGAAACGCTGGAGCTGCTCGACCTTCTCTTTGTCCTGCTCGTAGCGGCGAGCGATGAGATCGTTGCCCGCGGAGCGCTCGCGCATGTAGGTCGAAAAGTCGCCGCTCACTGTCGCCACCACGCGATTCTCGAGGGCCAGCACGCGCGAGCCGACGCGCTCCAGCAGGCGGCGGTCATGGGTCACCAGGACGTAGGCCTTGGGGTAGTCGAGCAGGAACTGTTCGAGCCACTCCACCGAGTCGATGTCGAGGTGATTGGTCGGCTCGTCGAGCAGCAGCAGGTCGGCGTCGGCGAGCAGGGCGCGGGCCAGCGTCACGCGGGTCAGTTCGCCGCCCGAGGTTGTGAGCAGCGGCCGGTCGAGCAGGTCGCCGGGCAGTCCCAGGCCTTCGAGCACGCCGGCCAGGTCGGTGCGGTAGTGGTAGCCGCCCATGAGCTCGAAGCGATGCTGGAGCTGCTGGTAGTCCTTCATCGCCGCCAGCAGGCCGGAGCTGTGCTCGTCGAGTCGCTCCAGCGTCTGCTCGGCGGTGCGCAATGAGGCCTCGAGATCGAGCAACTCGGAGAAGGCCTCCATGAGGTACTCGCGGACCGGTCGGTCGCGGGTCAGTTCGGGCGTCTGTTCGTGCAGCCAGACACGGCGCGCCCGTGTGCGCGATACCCGGCCCGCGTCGGCGTGCTCGCCGCCGGCCATGAGCCGCAGCAGGGTCGTCTTGCCGCTCCCGTTGCGTCCGACGAGCACGGCGTGGTCGCGCTCGTCGAGGGCGAACGAAACGCCGGCGAAGAGCTCCTGGCCGCCGAACGATTTGGAGACGTTGTCGAAGGAGACGATGGTCACGGGCGACCAGTATACAGAGGCGAAGGGCGTGCGCCGGCCCCGGCGGGTCCGCCCGCGGGTCCAGTCTGCGCGCCGGAGCTCGCCGACCTCGTCGCGGCGCCGGCCGCCTTGGCCTTACGCCGGCGGTCGCGGCCTCACTCGCTCGGCAGCGACTCGGTGGCGTCGGGCACGGTGGGGACGCCCTGGCCTCCCGCTGCGTCTCCGGGGCACATGAACATCTGGCGGATGCTGGGCGTGCCGGACGAGTTGGCGCCGAGATAGTACTCTTGCGACGGTGCCAGCGCGGCGTCGAGGGCGAGGGTGCCGATCTTGCCCGGAGCGATGCTGATCGCCACGCCGACCACCTTGGCCACCACCGTACCGTCGGCCGTGGTGATGGGCGTGCCGGGGCCGATGTCGAGGTTGTGGGCGCTCGCCGTGTTCTCGACCTGAAGCTGGGCGTTGCTGTAGCCCACGGCCTTGAAGTCGAGGGTGCTGTCGGTGGTCTTGTGGCCGCCCATGGTGACGTCGACGTTCTTGCTGCCTTCGCCGCCTGAGACGCTCGTCAGGCTGCAGCCCGCCACGGCCGCGGCGGCCACGCAGAGCAGGCCCGCGACGGCCAGGAGGCGAAAGGTCTTGTGCATCGTGGCACCTCTGTCTTGCCGGTTGCCGGCGGCTGGTCCGCCGGCCCACTGGTCACAGTCCGATATCGGCTGGAGGGCGCTCGAGGTTTACTGCGCTGCCTCGATGGTGGTCCGGGCCTCGCCGCGCATGGCCGGCGCCACGTCGAGCAGCGAGGCGATCACGGCGCGCCCGCCGGCCCGCGCGAACTGCAGCGCGGCGGCGACCTTGGGCCCCATGCTGCCAGCCTTAACTCGCCGGCGGCAGTGTGGCGCTCCATCTCCTCGACGGTGACGTGCGCGAGGGCTCGTTGCCCGGGGGTCTTGTAACCGACGAACACGGCGGCGACGTCGGTCAGGATGAGCAGCACGTCGGCTTCGAGGTCGAGCGCCAGCCGGGCGGCGGCGAGGTCCTTGTCGATGACCGCCTCGACGCCGTGCAGAGAGCCGTCGCGATGGCGCACGACGGGAATGCCGCCGCCGCCGTTGCAGAGTCTGCACAACCACATGGTCAAGTTGCGCCTGCAAGTGCCGGTCGCCACGTTTCTGACCGAAGTCGTGGTCGACCGCCGCGACCCCGCTTTCTCGTCGCCATCCAAACCGGTCGGCCCTTTCTACCCCGAAGCGCGCGCCCGGGAGCTCGCCATCGAGCAGGGTCTCGTCGTGCGCGAGGACGCCGGCCGCGGCTGACGGCGGGTCGGACCGTCTCCCGCGTCGGTCGAGATCGTGCAGCGGTCGGCGATCGCCATCTATGAGTGTGTATTATCTATACATGTCTTCATCGTATACGAGTCCCTGCGGAGAGGCTAACCTTGGATCGCCACCGGCGGCAGGTCAACCGCCGCCGGCAAATCGCCACCGGCGGCAGGTCAAGCGCCGTCGGCAAACCGCGACCGGCGGCCGCTCGCCTGTCGCCCGCAGCGCCCGAGGCGACGCGGCCGGAGAGTCGGTGATGGCGAGCGCTGAGGCGATGAGGAGCGCTGAGTCAAGGCGAAGGAATGGGTGATGGCGAGCGACGTGATGCGACGTGGGACTTAGGCGATGATGAGTGAAGCGCCGCGCCAGGACCTGGAGATGACGAGCGCCGCGTTACTGCGCGCCCTCGAGGCCCGGGGCTGGCGCGCGGCTGTGGTGCCGGCCGGCCGGCTCGCGGACTTGCGCGCCGAGATCGAGTGCCGGAGACCCGAGGTTTCACCGGCGGTTATGGCGGTCGTCGATCGCAACCTCTGCTTCACGCCGCCCGCCGCGGTCGCCGTGCCGCGCTCACTCATCGTGGTCGCCGTGCCGCACGCCTGCGCGCGGGTCACCGTGGTGGTGGCCGGAGAAACGGTGAGCGTGCCGATCCCCACCACCTACTGCCACCACGGCGAGATCCAGGCCGACGTGACTCGCGCCATCGTCGCGAGCCTCGCGCCGGCCGCTCTGAGCGCCGCCCGCATGCCGCTGCCCGAGAAGCTGCTGGCCGTCTGCGCCGGCCTGGCCCGCTACGGTCGCAACAACGTCGCCTACGTCGATGGCTGGGGCAGCTTCGTCGAGCTGGTGACCTGCGTCTCGGAGCTCGCCCCGGGCGCCGACCCCTGGACCGGCTCGCGGGCGCTTCCCCGCTGCGAAACGTGTGAGGCCTGCCGGCGGGCCTGCCCGAGCGGCGCCATCGGCGAGGACCGCTTTCTCGCGCACTGCGAGCTCTGCCTGACGCTCCACAACGAGAGCGAGCAGCCGCTGCCCTCCTGGATCGAGCCGGCCTGGCACAACTGCCTGGTGGGCTGCCTGCGCTGTCAGAAGGTGTGTCCCGAGGACCTCGCCCTGCGCGACCAGGTCGCCGAGACGGCCGCCTTCGACGAACGCGAGACCGGCTTGCTCACCGCGGGGATCAATCGCGAGCTGCTCACGCGCGAGTCGGGCTTGCGTGACAAGCTCGACGAGCTGGGGTTGCTGGGTTACGACGACGAGTTTCTCGGAGTGACTCTGGCGCGCAACCTGCGCGTGTTGCTCGAAGCGCGCTAGCAAGGCCGCGGCTCCGACTCCGGGCTGCGGCCCGGCGAGGCGCTGGTGTACCCTTACAGGCGAGCGGCCGGGGGAGTCGCTCGTCAAGACGCGAGGGGTAGGCATGGACATCGGCCGGATTCTCAAGGATTCGTGGACCATCTTCGTGAGGGACTGGGGAGCCCTGGTCGTCGCGTCGCTCATCACGCTCGTCCTGGGCGGCCTCACGCTCGGCATCCTGTATGTGCCGTTGATGGCCGGCCTCTACCTGATGATCCTGCGACGTGTTCGCGAAGGCCGCCCGGCCCAGGTAGGCGACGTGTTCGGCTGCTTTGACCGCCTGGGCGCCTACGTCGTTGCCTACCTGCTGTTCCTGGCATTCGGGCTCGTCGTCGCCGCTGTGGTCTTGCCGCCGTTCCTACTGCTTGTCGTCGGCCATTCGGGCGCGCGCGCGCTGGGCTGGATCCTGTTCCTGCTCGCGGGGTGCGCCGTGGTCGCGGTCGGTGTGTATCTGCTGACCGTCTGGGTCTACTGGACGCTCCTCATGGTCGACAGACGGCGCTCCGTGGTAGAGGCTCTCAAGGAGAGCCGGGCGATCGTCACCAAGAGCGGTTTCTGGATGACCCTTCTTGTCATCGTCGTGGTCGGTGTGGTCGTGAGCGTGGTCATCAACGGCATCAGCGCCGTCACGTTCGGCATCGGCGGCGTCCTCGCGTTCGTCGCGGTGCCGTGGCAGCTTGCGGCCTACACGGCGATGTACTTTCAGGCCACCGGCGAGAGCGGCCTGCTGCCTTCGGCTTTTCCGGGCCCGTCGGCGGGCTGGCAGGGCGGACCCACGGCCTATGGCGGACCAGGCGGCCCGTACCCGACTGCCGGGTATCCTCCAGTCGGCCCCTACGGTCCCCCGCCGGGCTACGCAGCGCCCCCGCCGGGTTANNCCCCGCCGGGTTACGCAGCGCCCGCCGGCCCGCCGCCAGGCTACGGTCCGCCGGCCGGCTCGCCGACGCCTCAGGCGCAGCCATGGATGAATGCTCCGACCGCGGCGCCGCCGTGGGTGCAGGCGCCCGCCTGGGGTCAGACGCCGACGCAGGCTCCGCCGCCGTCGACCCCGCCTCAGAGCGGCCCGGCGGCGCCCGGCGCCGCGGAGCCGGCTGGACACGGGTCGCCTGAGACTGCCGTGCTGCCTGAGGCGGCCGCTCCGGCTCCAGACTCGAACGACCCGGCGGCGGGCGACGCTCCGTCGCAAGCCTCGCCCGACACGCCCACGCCGCCCAGGCCTCCGACACCGCCGCAGCCGCCGTCGTGATCTGACCCTCGTCCCGCGGCGGCGGGCTGCACGGCGCGCAGCCGCACGGCCCGCCAGCGCGACCCGCCGCACCTCGCGCCTGGGGTGGGCTCGAGGCGCTATACTCCCGAGCGACGCCGTCTCAAGGAGCAGCCATCGCGCGCCGGTCTCATAGGTCTCCGACAACTCCGCTCGTCCGCGCTGCGAAAGCGCCGGCTCCGGCGCCTCCGGTCGTGACCCGCGGTCGCGTCGCAGGGCCGCTGCTCGCTGGGCCGGTGGGTTTGCGGTGAAGGGACCGGTGAGAGCGGCGATGAGCGAATCGGTGAGAGCGGCGACCGTCGGCGAGCCGGTCATCAGGGTCGAAGGTTTGACCAAGCGATACGGCGAGCTCGTAGCCGTCGACGGCCTTTCGCTGGCCGTAGAGCGCGGCGAGATCTTCGGCATCCTCGGGCCCAACGGCGCCGGCAAGACAACCACCCTCGAGATGATCGAGGGCCTGCGCAAGCCCGACGGCGGCGCGGTCTCGGTCGACGGCTTGGCCGTCTGGCCCGAACCCAGGGAGGTGAAGCGGCGCATCGGCGTTCAGCTTCAGGCCACGGCATTGTTCGACTACCAGCGTCTGCACGAGATCATCTACGTCTTCGGCTCGTGCTACGGGATCCATCGCGGCCGCGACGAGTGCGCGGCGCTGCTTGCCCGAGTCGGCCTGGGCGACAAGATCGAGGCCTTCGTCAACGAGCTCTCCGGAGGTCAGGCGCAGCGGCTCTCGATCGCTCTGGCGCTCGTCAACGACCCGGTCGTGACTTTCCTGGACGAGCCCACCACCGGTCTCGACCCACGCGCTCGGCGGGCACTCTGGGAGGTGATCGGCGAGATCAATCGCGACGGCACCACGGTGGTGCTGACCACGCATTACATGGAGGAGGCCGAACGGCTCTGCGACCGCGTCGCGGTCATGGACCGCGGGCGCATGATGGCGCTCGACGTGCCGCGCACGCTGATCACCCAGCTCGGCGCCGAGGCGACCGTGCGGTTCGACCTGAGCGACCGTGTACCGGCCGACGAGCTTTGCGGACTCGACGGCGCGACCGCCTGCCGGGCGGTCGACGAGGGCTACGAAGTGGTGGCCGACGACGCTCAGCGGACCGTCGTCTCGCTGCTCGACTTTGCCCGCGCTCGCGGCCTGCGGGTGGCCCACCTCGACGTCAGGGGCGCCGATCTCGAAGACGTCTTTCTGAGCATGACCGGCCGCAAGCTGAGCGACGAGGGCGAAGAGGCTGCGGCCGGTGTCGCCGCCAAGAAGCGGCGCCGCTTCGGGTTCGGAGGCAGTCGCTAGATGCGCACCTTCTGGGACTTCGTCAAGGCCGACATCCAGATCACGGTGCGCAACCGTCAGGCGCTGTTTTGGACGTTCTTCTTTCCGGTGCTGCTCATGTTCCTGCTCGGCGTGGTGTTCGGCCAGTCGGGCAGCTTCACGACGAAGCTGGCGATCGTAAACGATGACCGCGGCCCGATGTCGACGGCCATGGTCGCGGTTTTCGGCAGCGTCGATGCGCTCAAGGTGACGGCCGTTTCGAGCGAACCTGGCGCGCTGAAATCGCTGAGAAACGGCGACTACGCCGCCGTGCTCGTGCTGCCGGCCGGCCTCGAGCAGCGTTTTGGCAAGGGATCGAGCGCCCTGCCCTTCTACTACGACAACAGCTCGCTGGCCCAGGCCGGCACCGTGACCATGGTGACCCAGCAGGTCGTGAACGGCTTCGCCCAGCAGGCCAGCGGCTCGCAGCCCAAGTTCGAACTACGTTCGCGGGGCATCGCCAGCTCGAGTTTCAACTACATCAGCTTCCTGGTGCCGGGCGTCGTGGCCATGGCGCTCATGACCAACGGCATCTACGGCGTGTCGGGCACCTTCGTGGCCTACCGCCAGCGCGGCGTGCTGCGCCGCCTCAAGGCGACTCCCATGCCGCTGCCCAGTTTCGTCGGCTCGCGGGTGCTCGTGCACCTGCTGCTGGCGCTCATGCAGGCGGGGCTCGTGATCGCCGTCGGCGTCGGGCTGTTTCACGTCCACATGGCGGCCGGACCCACCCTGGCGCGCATGGCCCTGCTCGCGCTCATCGGTTCGGGCAGCTTCGTAGCGATCGGCTTCTTCATCGCCGCGGTCTCCAAGAACGTCGAGACGTCGGCCGCGCTCGGGCAGGTGGTCGGCACGCCGATGATGTTCCTGTCGGGCATCTTCTTTCCGATGAACAACGCGCCGGTCTGGATCCAGCCGATCGTCAAAGCCATGCCGCTGTACTATCTGGCCAACGCGATGCGCGACGTGATGATCAAGGGCTTCGCGTTGTGGGCGGTCCGCTGGGACATCATGATCCTGCTTGTGGTGACCGCCGTGTTCCTCGTCTTGTCTGTCCGTTTCTTCCGTTGGGAGTGATGCTCGCGTGAATCCTGGCTTTCGCGATGTGCTGCGCCGCGTGCTGGTCGTGGCCGGCTTCGGAGTCGCCTTCGGTTTCGTCATGCTCTTCATCTATCCGCACTACGGCCTGCCGTACTCGATCCTCATCATGCTGCTGCTCACGTTTCTGCTGGTGCGCGCCTACGCGACCGGTTACCGCTACCGCTGCGCCCACTGCGGCCACGTGTTCAAAGTGCCGTTGCTGGTCGACTATCTGACCTTCTCGGGCATGGCGCGCAACCCCGACGGCACCTACCACACCTGGAAGTCGCTGACCTGTCCGAGCTGCGGACGGCGCACCAGGGCCGTGGCCGTCAAGGTGAGGCCCGCTGAGTCAGGCGACGACGCCGAAAGAGATCGCTACACGTCGCGTGACGGCGACGGCGCGGCTCCGGCGCCGTCCGCCAAGTCACGCGCCCCCCAGCGACGCGCCGGACGCAAGCGGCACTAGCCGCTAGAGGAGGCCCGGCGGCCGCGGGCCGCCGCGACGTTCGGCCGCGGGCAGCCCTGGCCGCGCGGCGATGCCCAGGCGCGTCAGCGCCGCGGCCACCGCGTCGGGCAGCGCGTCGGGCGCCACGCGCGCGATCTCGATCTCGGGCAGGCTCTCCAGGAACTCGCGCTGGTAGGTCTTCTGCGTGAGCCGGTGGTCGAGCACGACGACCACACCGGCGTCGGCCTCGGTGCGGATCAGGCGGCCGAACCCCTGGCGGAACCTGAGCACCGCTTCGGGCAGGTAGAACTCGCGAAACCAGTCGCGGCCCTCGTCCTGGGCGGCCCGCCGGCGCGCTTCGAAGCGGGCGTCCTGGCGGGGGAACGGCAGGCGGGCGATCACGAGGCAGACGAGCGCGTCGCCCGGGAAGTCCTGGCCGGTCCACAGCGCGTCGACGCCGAGCAGAACGGTGGCCGGATGACTGCGAAACTCCTCAGCCAAGGCCGCCGCACTGCCATGCACCCCTTGAGCCAGCAAGACGACGCCTTCGTCTTCGACGTGCGGTCCGATCAGCGCCGCGACCGCTTCGACCTCGCGGCGGTTCGTGAAGAGGGCGAGCAGCCGGCCGCCGGTGAGTTCGGTGAGGCGCCGCAGGTGTTCGGCGAGACGCGCCGGCTGCTCGCCGGCCTGGTAGCGGGTCGTGGGATCGTGCTCAAGCACAAGGGCCGCTTGCCGGCGGAAGTCGAAGGGCGAAGGAAAGACGCGTTCGGCCACGTCGAGTTCGGCTGTGAGACCCGCCTCACCGCGATAGTAGGCGAACGAGCCGGCCACGCCGAGCGTGGCGCTGACCAGCACGCCGCTGCGCAGCCGGTCCCAAAGGCGTTCCCTGACGAGCGGAGCCGGCGAGAGCGGCGCGCAGTTCAGCGACCAGGCGCGGGCTGCGCCCATGTCGGACCGGCCGCCGCCGCGGCGACCGGGCAGCTCGGCCCAGAAGACGAGGTGCGCGGGCGGCCGGCCTGTGACGTCGGTCAGCAGACGGGCGGCGGTCGCGGCGTCGGCGCCCAGAGCGACGGTCCGGGGACGCTCGCGGTGCTCCTCGGGCAGCGCCTCGGCGGCCGCCGAGGCCGCTCGCGCGAGCTCTGAAAGGGCCGTCGCGAGCGCCCCGCAGGCGGCCGCGAAGGTGTCGAACACCGGTTGCTCCTGAAGGCCGGCGGTAAGCAGCAGCGTGCGCCCGTAGAGTTCGGTCGCCGTGGCGTCGAGGCTGGGCTCGGCGGTGGCCGCCACGAGCGCGCCGAGAGTGCCCCCGAGGGTATCCGCCAGGCCGGGCATGACCCGCGCGGCACGCTCGAAACCGTCAGCCGCGGCGAGCAGAGCGGCGGCCGCGTCGCTTGTCATCTTGCCGGCCGCCAGGCGCACCAGCGCGGCCAGCGGACGGTGTCCGTGGCGGCCGCGGACTTCGCCGAGCAGCTCGTCGATGAGCGCCCTGTCGACGCGCTCCGAAAAGGCCGACACGGCCTCGTCGGGCAGAAGGTGGGCCTCGTCTATCACGAGGTCGTCGAAGGGCGGCAGGGTGTCGCCACCGGTGAGCAGCAAGGCGTGGTTCACGCAGACGAGATGGGCCGCCCGCGCTTCGGTGCGGGCGCGCCGCCAGTGGCACTCGCCGCGCGAACCACAGCGTCCGGCCAGGCAGGCGGTCGCCGAGGCGCGCAGCTCGCGGGCGGTCTCGGCGAGCGCCGGGAGCGTCTGCGTGGCGCCGTAGGGCAGCGCCGAAACGTCGACTTCGCCGTGGCGCACGCGGCCGAGCAGCCAGGCCAGAGCCAGCAGGCGGTCGCGCTCGGGCAGGTCGCCCTCAGCCCCCGCGACCGCCTCGTCCAGACGCCGGCGGCAGAGGTAGTTCTCGCGACCCATGAGCAGCGTCCAGCGAAAGCCCTCGGGCAGGCAGGACGCCAGCAGGGGCAGTTCGCGCTCGGCGAGCTGTCGCTGCAGGGCCTTGGTCTTGGTGGAGATCGTGATGCGCTCTCCGCAGGCCGCCGCGCGAAAGGCGGCCGGCAGGAGATAGGCGAGACTCTTGCCCATGCCGGTGCCGGCCTCGAA
>PKYM01000345.1 GCA_003132645.1 Actinomycetota bacterium
CACCACCACGATAACGGTCCCGGCGGCGTGATCAGTCTCGCCTTCCACAACGGTGCGCTGATGCCGCTCGCGTCGGTCGCCATGCTCTCGGCCTTCCTGCTGCCCCTGCTGGCCGCGATGGTGGGCGCTTACCAGCTCGCCGGCGAGGCCGAGACCGGCACCATCAAGACCTGGCTCATGCACTCCATCAGCCGCGGCGGCGTGCTCGCCTCGAAGTGGGGCACGGCCATCATCTACGTCACGCTTGGTCTCGTGTTGGTCTTTCTCGGCGGCCTGGCGGCCGGCGCTCTGGCCTTCGGCCTGCACGCCCCAGCGCTGCTCTCCGGCCAGACGGTCAGCGTGGGTCACGGCCTTGAGTTGAGCCTGCTGTCCTACCTGTACGTGCTGGCTGGCGTGATCTGCATCCTCTCGCTCGCTTTGTTGTTTGCCACAGTGACGAACTCGAGCCTCACCGCCGCCATCGGAGCCTTGGTCGTGTTCATCGTCATGAACATCCTGGGCGCCTTCAGCTACTTCGACTTCCTCAAGCCCTACCTGTTCACGAGCCACNNTGGTCTAGTGGCGGGGACGTCGCAGCAAAGGAGGATCCCATGAGTCGCAAATGGTGGGCCGTTATCGTGGTCGCCGTACTGGCCGCCGTGGCGGTGACGGTGGGTATCGCGACAAGCAGGGCGCAAGGCACGACCTCGCTGCAGTCACTCAGTGTCGCCCAGCTGTTGGCCAGGGTCGCCGATGCTTCAAAGACGACGAGTGCCGTGAGCGGAGACATCACCTGGAGCAACGGCCTGATCCCAGGATCGGACTTGACCGGCCTGCTTAGCGGACAGAGCTCGGCGCCGACCAGCCTCAGCGGACTGGCACTGGGTGGCTCGGGACGCCTCTGGCTCCAACAGGGCAGCGGCCTGCGCCTTGAGTCCCAGGGTAGCGGCTCCGACTTCGTCGTGGTCGCCGGCAAGAACGGCGTCTGGAGCTACAGCTCGGCGAGCAGTACGGCAGCTCACTACGCGGCGCCCGCGGGCGCCTCGGCCGCAACGTCTGCGAGTCCAAGCCCCCAGGCACTCTCCGTCGACCCGCTCGCGGCGATCACGGCCGGCCTCCAGCGCTTCGCCTCGACCGGCACNNAGCCAAGTTACCTGTTGACCATGACGCCCACGTCGGCCACCACGACCGTCGGCTCGGTGCAGGTGGCAATCGACGCCAAGACCTTCGTGCCCCTGCGTGTCCAGGTCTTCGCCAAGGATGACACAACCCCAGCGCTGTCCGCCGGGTTCACGAGGGTCTCCTACGGGCGCGTGAGCAACAGCCTGTTCACCTTCACGCCGCCGGCCGGTGCGGCCGTGCGCCAGCAGACGCTGCCCTCGCCGAACGGCCTTCTGGGCGGTACGACCGCGGCCAAACCCGCTGCCGACAAACCGCTGACGCTCGCCCAAGCCACGGCTAAGGCCAGCAGCTACGGCCTCACGCTCGGGGTTCCCCGACAGAGCGCACTCCCGGGCGCGCTTCCCTTCGCGGGGGCCACGGTGACGGCGCCGACAAAGACACACGGCGCCGCGGCAGTGCTGCACTATGGCAGCGGGTTCGGCTCCGTTGTGCTGGTCGAGTCGCAAGGCATGTCTGGCCGGGCCGCGGGACTTGGACAGCAGATCTCGCAACTGCCGCGGGGCTTGGTCACCGTAACGACGATCGCCGGTGGGCCCGGCTACGAGCTGCAGACCTCGCTCGTCAACATCGCCGGCTGGCGGCATGGCACGGTTACGGCAGTGGCCGCNNTGCCATGATTCGTCGTACAGCGTGCCATCTCGGCGCGCCTCGGTGACGCCGGCCGGGATGAGAGGCGTGGCGACACCGACGCGTCACTTCGTAGTAGAGTAGTCGGACACGACCACTTGGACGGGGGGCGATGGCCGCATCCGTTTGTCCCAGGAGTCGTTGGATCGACACCGGGCAGGAGCGCCTCGGGCACGGCGCGATCTGGCTGGCGGTCGGACCGGTGCTGGCCCTGGGGCTTGCCTTGCGCCTGGCGACCATCACGGGAAAGCACTCATTGCAGGGCGACGAGGCCGTGAGCTACTTGGCCGCGACCGGGCATCAGCGCACGTATGCGCAAGCTGCCGCGATAGGCCTTTCGGGCCGCTGGGTACCCGCCCGCCTCTGGAAGTCGTATCTGCATCCAGACGGCTTCTGGGGATTCACTCGTATTCGCGTCGGTCTGAACAGCACCGACAATCACCCGCCACTGTACTTCTGGCTTCTGCACCTTTGGGTGTGGGTCTTCGGTGTCCACCTCTGGAGCGGGCCGCTGCTCAACACACTCCTCGCACTTGGCACGGGGCTGGTGCTGTTCCTCCTCGCACGGCGCGTGCTGCGAAGCGAGCTGCAAGCGTCACTGGTCACGGTCTTGTGGATCGTCAGTCACCAGGTGGTGACCGTCTCGATGTGGGCTCGCGACTATGAGCTTCTCGCCCTGTTCGGCGTGCTCCTGGCGCTGTTCCTGCACCGCCTCGTCGACACGTCGAGGGAGTCGAAATGGCCGGACGCCGGCTGCCTGGCGTTCGCCGTGGCCGGCGCTTTGCTGTCTCACTATGAGGCCGCCCTGTTCGTGTTGCTGGCGGTCGCTGCCGCCGGCCTGCTCGTCGTTCGGCAGCACTGCACCCGGCGCCTATGGCACCTGCTCGTTGGCAGCGCCCTTGGCTTGGCGGCGTTCGTGGTTTTGGACCCCGGATTTCTCGCCTCTTACGAGCGCCAGCGGGGTCAGACGTCAGCGCTGCACGTCCCCGCCATATTGGCGCGCCTTGGTAACATCATCTCTTCCCTGGAGTCCTTCTACTGGTGGATCCATCAGCCGCCCCTGGAAGCAACGACGCGGGCGTATGGTCGTGGTCGACCAGAGGCGCTCGCGATACTCGCCCTCGTCGTCGCCGCCCTGCTGGTGCTGGCGGCCGTGCCTAACGCGCGCCACCGACTGGCAAGATGGGTTCGACGCCGCACGGCGTGCGACTGGTTGCTCGTGGCGGTCGGTCTTGCCGCGGCGGCCACCACACTCGGTGGGTACCTTCTCATGCAGGTCCCCGTCTACGCGATGGGGACGCGCTACCTCGCTCTGCTGTGGCCGTTCCTTGCTCTCGGTACTGTCTGCGTGCTTCGTCTGCTGCCACGCTCGTCGTTGCTCATGGCCGTCTTCATCGTGCTGTTCGTCGTCGCGCCTATGACTATCCACGGATTCGTGGCCGCGGGACGCGGCGAGCGGCCACTCACGCCGCCGGCCGGAACCCGGGCGATCGTGTTCGACAACTGCTCCCGGATCATTCTCCCGCGCTCCCTCTGGTCCGTTCCCGACGATACTCTCGTGTTTGCCGGACGCCAATCGACACTGCTCCAGCGTCCCGACGCCTGGCTGCTGCACCTCCAGCCGGGTGATCTTCTCTTCACGACACTGCGCAGGGGGGGCACTCCGGCGAAGTCACGCGCCATCGTCGCTCTGCTGGAGTCTCACTACCAGGTCGCGCCCCAGCATGGCGCCTGCCTCGTGCCCGGTCACGGCTATCAGATCGTGCGGACGTTGAGCTCGAGCGACGCCGCGAGTGGACGTTCCGACTGATAACAGCGAACCGACTCACCGCGCCATCGTCGAGCAGCTCTCGTGACCTCGCCTTACTGCCCAAGGCCCACCTCCACCTGCACCTCGACGGCGCCATGCGGCGTGCGACCTATGGCGAGCTGGCGGCGGAGCGAGGCTTGGGAGCACCTCTGCCGACGAGCTTCGGCTCCTTCGCCGCCTTCGGCGATACCATCGTCGCTGCGGCCCGCCTCATCGACAGTGCAGCCGTCGTCGAGCGCGTCCTCGACGAGACCCTCGCGGATGCCGCCCGCGACGGTGTCGTCTGGCTCGAGCTCTCCGCCTGGCCGGGGCTGTTTGCGGGCCAGCTGGACAGTGACCTTGAGGCCGTCGACGTCGCGCTCCGCGCTGGCTTCCGGGCGGCGGCAACGCACGGGGTCGGGTTCGGGCTCGTCGTGGCCGCCAATCGCGACCGGGGGCCGGAGGCCGCTCTGCAGGTGGCGCTCATCGCCGCCTCGCGTGTCAGCCAAGGCGTGACTGGTTTCGGCCTCGACGGCGACGAGGCAGCCTCTCCGCCCGCTCCGTTCGCTGCTGCCTTTGCGGTCGCCTGGGAAGCGGGACTGCAAGCCGTGCCGCACGCCGGAGAGCTCGCCGGAGCAGCCAGCGTCAGCGATGCATCGATGGCGTCCAAGCTTCTGATGAATTGGCGGCACGTGGGCGCGTCGCGCCTCTGCGTTCAGGCTGCAGCGGACTCCGGATGCAAGGAGCGCGGACAGCGGGTGCAGCTCACAGCTCGGCACAAAGGGTGTCGGCGCAC
>PKYM01000076.1 GCA_003132645.1 Actinomycetota bacterium
CAGGACCCGCCGGCCGCGGACTCTCTCCCGTTCGCCGATCAGGACCCGCCGGCCGCGGACTCTCGCCCGCCCGCCGATCGTGGCCCGCTCGCCGGCCGTACGGTGGTCGTCACGCGTCCGCGCGGTCAGGCCGATGGTCTGGTCGCGCTCCTCGAGAAGGCCGGCGCGCGGGTGCTGTCGTGTCCGGTCGTCGAGATCGTCCCGCTCGGCCTGACCGACGAACTGCACGCCGCCATCGACCGGCTCGACACCTACGGGACGGTCGTCTTCACGAGCGTGAACGGGGTCTCGATCTTCTGCGAGCGTCTGGCCGACTGCGGTCTCGCACCGGAGGCCCTGGCTGTTTGCGAGCTGGTCGCCATCGGACCGGCCACGGCGCACGCTCTCGAGGAGCGCGGCCTTCTGCCGAGCGTCGTGCCCGAGGAGTACGTCGCCGAGGGCGTGGTCGCCGCGCTCGACGCCCGGGCGCGGCGGCTGGCCGGCGTGCGCGTGCTACTGCCGCGTGCTCGCGAAGCGCGACCGGTGCTGCCCGATGCCCTGCGCGAGCGCGGCGCCGTGGTCGACGTCGTCGCGGTCTATGAGACGGTGCCCGCGACGACCCTGCCCTGCCCGGTCGCCGACCTCGAGGCAGCCGACTACGTCACCTTCACCTCGAGCTCGATCGCACGCTGCTTCGTGAGCCTGCTGGGCTCCGACGACCCGGCCGCTCACCTTGCCGCGGCCAGGCTCGTCTCGATCGGACCGGTGACCAGCGCGACGCTGCGCGAGCTGGGCCTGCCGGTGGCCGTCGAAGCCGCCGTCTACACTGCCGCGGGGCTGGTGGCGGTCATGGTCGCCGACGCCGTGACACCGTGCCAAGGCTGATCACGGGTACACTGGGCTGGTGACCACGACGCGCCACATCTGCTTCTTGTCGGACTACGGCTACGAAGACGACTTCGCCGGCACCTGCCGGGGCGTCATCGCCAGCCTGGCGCCGGGCGTCTCGGTCATCGACATCACGCACGGCATCGCCCGTCACGACCTGCTGGGCGCCGCCTTCGTGCTGCGCAACACCATGCGCTACATGCCGGCCGGCGCGATCCATCTGGCGGTGGTCGACCCCGGGGTGGGCGGTCCGCGCCGCGCCGTCGTGCTGAGATCGGCCGGTGGACGGCTCTTCGTGGGCCCCGACAACGGCCTGCTCGTGCTGGCCGCCGAAGCCGACGGCGGCCTCGCCTGCGCCTGGCAGATCACCAACGCGAAGCTGTTCGTCAAGCCGTTGTCGGCGACCTTCCACGGGCGCGACATCTTTGCCCCGGTGGCCGCCCATCTGGCCACGGGCCTGGCCCCGACCAAGCTCGGTCCCGAGATCGACCCGGCCGGCCTGGTGCGCCTCGAGATCCCCCGGCCGCGCGCCACCAAGCGGGGACTGCGCGCCGCGGCGGTGCTGATCGACCGGTTCGGCAACGTCGCCCTCAATCTCGATGCCGACCGCCTCGACGCGGCCAAGCTCGGCGACCCGATCGAGCTGCTGTGCGGCGGGGAACGCTACCTGGCCCGGCTGGCGCGGTCGTTCGTCGAGGTGCGGCCCAGCGATATCATGGTGCTGGTCGACAGCTACGGTCAGATAGCGGTAGCCGTGAACACCGGCTCGGCCGAAGAAGTCCTGGGCCTGACGCCGGGCGACCTCGTGGAGTTGCGTCGCCTCTCGTGACCGGGTATCATACCCCCTCGCGCATTCAAGGAGTTGTCGCGTGAAGACCTTCGTTGCAAAACCCGCAACAATCGAAAAGAAGTGGTATGTCGTCGACGCGGCCGGCCAGACGCTGGGCCGCCTGTCGACGGTCGTCGCCGACGCCCTGCGCGGCAAGCGCAAGGTGACCTACACGCCCAATATCGACACCGGCGACTTCGTCGTCATCGTCAACGCCGAGAGAATCGTCGTGACGGGCAAGAAGCTCGACGAGAAGACGTACTGGCGTCACTCGGGATATCCCGGCGGCATCAAGGGCGAGCTGCTCAAGAACCTGTTGGCCCGGCGCCCCGAAGAGGTAGTGCGCCGCGCGGTCAAGGGCATGATGCCGCACAACCGTCTGGGCGCGGCACAGATGCGCAAGCTCAAGATCTACGCCGGTCCTGAGCATCCGCACGTGGCCCAGAACCCCGAAGCGCTCGAGATCAAGGAGTAAGACGCGTGGCCTCAGTCACCTATAACGGCACCGGCAGGCGCAAGACCAGCGTCGCGCGCGTCACTCTCAGCCCTGGCGTCGGCCGCGTGGTGGTCAACGGCAAGGAGCTCGACGACTACTTCGGTCGGCGCGTGCTGCAGACCATCGCCGTCATGCCCTTCGAGGCGACCCGCACGCAGGCCAAGTTCGACGTCCGCGTCAACGTGAACGGTGGCGGCATGGCCGGTCAGGCCGGCGCCATCCGGCACGGCATCGCCCGGGCACTGATCGTGGCCGACGAAAGCCTGCGCACGCCGCTCAAGCGCGCCGGGTTTCTCACGCGCGACGCGCGGGTCAAGGAGCGCAAGAAGGCCGGCCTCAAGAAGGCCCGCAAGCGCCCGCAGTTCTCCAAGCGCTGACCGACGCTCCGTAACGCTTTCAACGACGGGCCGCGAGAGCGGCCCGTCGTCGTTTCGCAGACGCACCCGGCTCAGACTCGGCGTTTGCTGTGCCCACGCCTCCGGCATACCATTAATCAGTTTTTTCACCGCCTCCTGAAAGGCTGCTCGTGACGCTCTTTGGCACCGACGGCATCCGCGGCCTGGCCGGCGAGCAGCTCACCGCTGAGCTCGCCCTGCAGGTCGGTCGCGCGGCGGCCTTCGTGCTGGCCCGCCATCGGGGCCCCGCCCCGCGTTTTTTGATCGGCCGCGACACGCGCGTGTCGGGCTCCATGCTCGAAGCCGCGCTGGTGGCCGGCATCACGAGCGGCGGCGGCTCCGTCGAGATCGCCGGCGTCATCCCCACACCGGGCCTCGCCGCCCTCGTCGTCAAGCGCGGCGCCGACGCCGGCGTGGTCGTGTCGGCTTCGCACAATCCCTTCGCCGACAACGGCATCAAGGTCTTCAGCCACCTCGGCCTCAAGCTCTCAGACGACGAGGAAGCCGAGATCGAAGAGCACGTCACCAGCCACGATCTCGCCTCGCTGCGCGGCGAGCACATTGGCCGCGCCGACCACATCGAAGGAGCCGTCGAAGGCTACGTCTGGGATGTTGTCAAGCGCATCCCGCTCGACCTCACGGGGCTGCGCATCGCCGTCGACTGCGCGAACGGGGCGATGTTCGAGGCGGCTCCGCTGGCCCTGAGCGAATCGGGCGCCGACGTCGTGCTGCTCTGCACCGATCCCGACGGGCTGAACATCAACCACGAGTGCGGCTCGACCCACGTCGAGGCGCTGCAGCGGGTCGTGCGAGCCGACGGCTTCGACCTGGGGCTGGCCTTCGACGGCGACGGCGATCG